>JAKADO010000007.1 GCA_021820485.1 Bacillota bacterium | reverse complement strand
GGAAGAAAAACGCTCATGTTTGACAATGGACTGAGCGTTACCCGTCGTGCGCTCATCAAAAACCATTACGGAGCACCGGACATCACCGGCCCCGATTTGGTCGATATTGGGAAGGATCAGGCGGCCCGGCTTGGGGCGACCATTCTTGAGGCTAACGTCGCCGACATTCGCCGAAATGGCGACGCGTTCGCTGTCGACACCGAGCAGGGCACCTATGAAGCTGCCCACATTATTTTGGCAACCGGCCTCTACACCGAACTGGTCGAACATATTGGGGTGCGAACCAAACCCGGCACCGAACCGCGCATCAAAACCATCGTGGACGCAACTCCGGAAGGCAAAACCTCCGTACCCGGCATTTGGGCGGCAGGAACGCTCGCCGGAGTCAGCATGCACACCATCGTGACGGCCGGTGACGGCGCCAAAGTGGCCATCAATTTGATGAGTGAGCTCGAAGGTGCCCGGCACGTCGACCACGATGTCTTCAAGCCTCAACAATAGCGGCCCTTCAACGGACACCCGGTGCCGGGAGCATCGCCTCCCAGGCATCGGGACCCGCCTTAGGTTCTCCGGCCGGACACCAATAGCCCGAGCCCAATGGCGGTAATCGCCAGTCCCCCGGCGCCTCCCATCATGGCGAGCCGGCGGGGAGAGCGCGCAAACCAATTGCGCGCAACCCCAGCCAGAAGTGCCCAAGCCGAGTCGGAGACGACGGCGATTGCCGAAAAGATGAGTCCCAAAAACAAGATTTGCGCGGCTACATGGCCTGCCGAAAGGGTTACGAACTGCGGAAGAATGGATGCTAAAAACACGACCGTTTTTGGGTTGGTTACGCCAACGATGGCGCCCTCGATGAACGGGTGACGGAAACGCTTTTGCTCACCAGACGCTTGAGCCTCGAACTGACCCCGCTCGCGAAAAGTCTTGACGCCCAAATAGACAAGATACAGGCCACCCGCCAACTTCAGGACAGTAAACAACCCCAGGGATTGCTCGGCCAGCGCGCCCAGTCCGAAGGCTACCACGACTACCTGGATGTATTCCCCCGCGGTGTTCCCGAGAACGCTGAGCCAGGCCACCCGTCGGCCATTGGACAACGCTCGCGACACGACAAACAACACGCTTGGCCCCGGAATCACAATCACCGCGACGGCTATCACGACGAAGGCTGCCAAATGGGGCATCGTGATTCCAAACATTCGCATTTCTCCGTTCGGCCTGAGGCGCCCGTTTCGATGCTCGAACTGTAAGGATGCGGCATCTTTGGGGATACCATATCACAGCCGTGGGACCTAGAGGCGCTGTCATCGCAGGATTCATCCATCCACGCACGCCATTCCGCCCGCGCGTCCTGCGACTAAGGGCGCCTGGTCTCCCGATCCGACGAGCGGTCACAGAGTCGTAAATTCCGGGTCGCCTGAAAGGTCATGGAAGAGCTGTTCCAAAACGGCCTCCACGATGGACTCAACTACGGCACGATTGAAATGCGGGCAAAAACGGGGATAGGTTCGGGCGAGCCCATAGGACCATTTGTCCAACAGCCCCTCATCATAGATGACCATGTCGTCCATCACGAATTGCTGCCCATAATGGCGGTCGGCGTGCACGCCGATTCCCCCATCGTAGAGTTCTCCGGAAGGAAGCCGGATGCACACATGGTCGCATTCATCGCGCGATGGTGTCATCACAAAGGAGATATGGACCTTTTCCCGAAAGCGCGCATTCCATGCCAAGAAAAAGACCTGGGCAAACACGCCGCACGGGCCGTGGTTGATGGCCGGAATTCCGTCTTGAATGCCGTATTCGGCATTGATGGCGTCTTTTATGCGGTCGAGGGCTTTAAGGGTTTTTGCGTTCATGCCGTACCCCCAAGTGCCACCATGACGGCCGGGCAGCCGATTTTCTTCAACTCGGCTGTGATCAGCGGACTCGATAGGCCGCACTTCCCCATGCGCTCAGGCCCCGCCGACTCTGGCATAGAAATTGACAAGATTGCCCTCGGGATCGCGACAATAGAACGAGCGGTTCCCCCACTCCTGCGTGGTGAGCCCCTTTACAATGGGAACGCCCATCCCGGTGAGTCGCTCATACTCCCCTTCCACGTCGGCCACGTTGAACTCAAGAATCATGCTTCGGTTGGCGCCGGATTCCGCCGAACCAGGCGCCAATGCGTTCTGCTCCGCGACGTCATAAATGGCCAGCGTCGCTCCCGTCGTGGCGAGTTCGGCGTAGGCGTCTCCATAGATCACCGGCTCCAGGCCCAATATCGCGCCATAGAATTCCAGGAAACGCTGTACGTCGTCGGCAAATAGACAGGTATGCGTCAATGCCGCCATGCCATTCCCCCCTTTCCAGGGATTCTGCCCTAATCGACGCCTCTTTTCAGAACTAGGTCGGAATTCGCCGCCGGAAGTTCTCTTCGAGAGAACCTAAAGCCCCGGCTCAATTACGGGAAGCCATGGAGAGGGTTCCATGGCGTGGGTGTCCAAAGCCAAGAGGTCGGCCACTCGGCGCGATCGCGTCAGCGACGTGTACAGGGATCGAGCAGCGGCTGGGGTGTTCGGGTAATGCGCAGCATTTGCATCCAGTATCAAGACCCCATCAAATTCCAGGCCCCGCACCATATCCAGGGTCGTCAGCACCACGCCGCCCCGATATGCCGCATTGCCGTGCAGCACTTGGAAATCACGACCCCACCGGGACATTTCCTGTTCCCAATATGCCATGCGATCTATATCCGGCGCCAAGAGAGCTATCGACACAATCCCGGCATCGAGGGCAGCCTCAAGCCGCGCACGCGTATCCTGCACCAATTCTTCCGGAGTCACCGCCTTGGTGACAGTCACCTGCCCGGCATGCAAGTGCCAAGGCACGCTCTCGCTGGGCTTCGCCTCAGCATTCAGCGCCAATCGCAAGCGTTCTGCCGCCGCGTGAATTTTGGGCGGCACCCGGTAACTGCGCGAAAGCCACAGGTGGGCGACACGGCGTGCGCTTAACCCCAGTGCCTGTTGAATCAACGACCAACCGTCCCAGTCATGATGGCTGCCTTGCTGCATCAAGTCGCCGGCCAAGATCCACGAGACTCCCGGTCCGAGCCATTCGCGAATGGCCTCATAAGCCAAGATGGGAACGGCTTGGGCCTCGTCAATAATGACCCAATCCGGCTCCGGTTTGGGACGGGGCCGGCGCGACCAGGCGCCGAGCCACAATAATGCGGCAACGTCATGCAATCCGAAGCTGCGGCCGACCGTGCGCCCGAGATGCGGGGCGGCCTCGCGATAGATGCGCTCGGGACTGGCGTTGGGGATCCTTTTTCGGACCGTCTCAAATGCCTGGGTCCATTCCTCTCGCGTCGCCGAGGATTCCGGCACGATGCCCAGCATGTCATCATCCCAAGGGAAGTCCGGCCACATCATCGCCGCGAGGTCAACTAGACTCCAAGCATTGGCCCGTGCCCGCTCCAGACCCAATCGGGGCAGCACGGGGCGCACATAGTCGCGTAGAGTCGTCGTCGGGGTCAAATATAATCCGGGACTCTCGGGCGGTGCTGCGACGGCAATGCGGTGGGCAGCTACCACGGTTTTTCCGGTGCCGGCGGGCCCATCCAGAATGACCAGCTGCAGGGCCGGATCGCGGTTGGCAATGATAGCGTTTTGCTCTTGGTCCAGCACGTCAGCCAGGATGTCCAGCGCGGGCGTCGCCGATTGCCCCAAGCGCCGCCGCACCCGGTCCTCGAAAATAGCGCCATAGCGGGGGGCGACCCGCACCACCCGGCCGCCTTCGAGTTCGATATCCTCCACAGTGCAATCCAAGACCTTCACCGACGGATTGGCACCCCCGCGGTCCAGCCAGTCCAAGAACTCCCGATCCCGCAGCGTCAACTGCAGTTCCTTCTGGGCCGGGTTTCGCACCAAGTCGGCCAGCGGCGCCAAGTGGCTGATGTCCAGCATCTCACCGCCCGACGAGACAGGAAATGCCTCCGAACGGTGATATCGATGCACCCGCAAGTCCACCTCAAACGGTTCGCCGTCGGCATCCCTCATCTGTCCGCGAATGCGGGCAAAATACGGGTCTTGGCGGGAGCGCATCTCCTCCAACTGCCCATAGCTCCGCTCGACAATCTCCGCATGCTGCCAAGCCGGCTCGTCGCCAATCTGCAAGGCCCGCTTATAGGCCCGATCGGCACTCGCCCGTCGTTCCGGCAGCTCCTTTTCGATCCATTCCGCCCATGAATCCAAGATGGCTTGCTCGTGGTTCAAATCCGCAGGTTCCGCTCCATGGCTCATGCCAGAGGCTCCTCCTTCGCGATATCAAACGGAACTAGAATTATACCAGCTTTTGGTCAGAAGAAGAAAAAGGGACGGAAAATTCCTCCAAGCGGGAACCTCTGTAGCCAATGGCACTCACGCCCGTAGGCACACGCGAAAAAGCGCCCCGCCAATCATGGGGGAGGCGCTTTCATCAATGGCTCGAAACTCTTCTAGACCCTTTCGGAGAGCGCTTCATCCAGCAACCGAAACGCCCGCCGCAGGGAGTCTCGCGGCACCGTTTCATAAAGATCACCGAGGCTCAGCTCGAAATAGGAGGCATGCTTTCCGAAGTCCCGCAACGCGCCCACGAAACCGACGCCGGTCTCCTGATAGACGCGGGCCAGAATCGGCTCCATCTCGCCCTTGGGCCGCGCGAAATGCACGTGAAACATATTGGTCACCGGC
Organism: Bacillota bacterium; assembly: GCA_021820485.1. Classification (GTDB taxonomy): domain Bacteria; phylum Bacillota; class Sulfobacillia; order Sulfobacillales; family Sulfobacillaceae; genus Sulfobacillus_B. Next base: position 56,830 of record JAKADO010000007.1, on the reverse strand, counting down.
ACCTCGGGCCGGGTCGACACGCCGTGGCAGCTGTTGAACAGCGCCGCCAACTCCTTGGCCTCCGCATAATACTGCGCCATCTTTCCGACGCGGCGATCGAAGTAATGGTTGGCGGCCACGATATAGGGATAGAGGCTGATGAGGTCTCCGCCATGGCGCCGCTTCCAGACAATCGCTTCTTGTATGAAGTCGGCGTCCCCCGCCAATATGGCGCCGGCCACGCCGCCAATCCCCTTGTAGAAGGAGACGTAGACACTGTCAAACAACGACGCGACTTCCGCCGCAGACTTTTGATAATAAGGCAGCGTTTCGAAGAGGCGCGCGCCATCCAAATGCCGCTTGACACCCTTTTCTTGGCACCACGACGACATCGCCTCAAGCTCGCCGTATTGAGGCAGTTCGCCGCCAATTTCCCTTTGCGGAAGCTCCAAGAGTAGGCAGGAGACGTCGTCCGGCATTGATGTGACGTCCGCCATCTCGATGAGTCGCGTCCGGTCCGCCAGCAGCACCGGCTCGATGCGGTGCAGCATCTTGAGTCCATCCTGTTCGTGGATTTCCAAATGGCAGAGGGGGTGATAGGCGACTTTGGGAATTCCTTTCCGATCGCACCAAATGCGCAAGGCGATTTGCTGCGCCATGGTCCCGCTCGGGAAAAACACCGCCGCTTCCTTGCCCAGATACCGGGCCACTTTTTCTTGAAAGTCCTCAATCACGCGGCCTTTCCCGTAGAGGTCGCTCTCTTCCTCGCCGTCCCGGTCGTAGAAGGCTTCTTTGAGCACCTCCAGGGTCCGGGCGCCGTGTCCTGCCACGTGGTACGGCGCCTCCTGATAGGCGGCCATCAGAGTCTTCTCATCGCTCATGATCTTCCCCCCGGTTCCGAATGTGTCGCTCCTCTTACTCTATCATGTCGACACCCACCGAGACGCCTTGATAGGCTCTAGGATTGCGCCCCGTGAGGGATAGGCCTTTGGACGAAAAACGAGAGCGCCAAGGACAAGAACGCAAAGAACGCTCCCGCCATAAAGGCCCGATCCATGCCATGAATGCTCGCTTGTTGGATGAGCGCCGCCGAATTGGCGGTTGCGGCATCCCGGAGATGCGATGTCATCCACGATTTCGCGCCATCGGTCATGATCGTCACCAACAGTGCTGTCCCCACAGCGCCCGCAACCTGCTGCAGCGTATTGGACACGGCAGTGCCATGCGGATAGAGATCCGGCGGCAGCCGGTTGAGCCCCGACGTCATCACCGGCATCATGATAAGCGACATGCCCAGCATCATGAACACATAGGCGACCATCAGCGACCCATAGCTGGTGGAGACGCTCAGGTGGGCAAACCGAACCATGGTGGCGGCCAGGAACACCGATCCGACAATCCCCAGCCAGCGTCCACCCACCTTGTCAAAGATGCGTCCGGAGATGGGGGACATAATGCCCATGGCGATGGCGCCCGGCATGACCAAAAGCCCGGAGGCTAACGGACTGAAGCCCCGCACGTTTTGGAGATAGAGCGGCAGAAGCAGCATGGAGGAAAACATGCTCATGAACACCATAATTGTAATGATGGTGGAAAGGGTAAACATGCGAACCCGAAACACGCGAAACTCCAGCATCGGCACGGTCAGCGAAAACTGCCGCCGCACAAAGACAAGGAGAGCCACCACCGCGACCGCCAGCGGCACCCAAACGCTGGCGGAATGCCAGCCGACGCTGCCCGCCTCGCTGAAGCCGTAGAGCAGTCCGCCGAATCCCATGGTGGATAGGATGATGGAGGCCGCATCTATCCGGGGATTGGTCACAGTGAGCACGTTGGGGAGCGCCTTGAAGGCGAACAGCAGATCCAACACCGCTATCGGAAGTACAATGAAGAAGAGCACGTGCCACGATTCATGGCCAATCAGCCAGCCCGAGAGAGTCGGGCCAATGGCCGGCGCAAAAGTGATGACAAGACCGACCAATCCCATGGCGGCGCCGCGCTGCTCCATCGGATAAATGGTCAAAATGACATTCATCAACAACGGTAGCACAATCGCTGCTCCGCTCGCTTGCACCACGCGGGCCGCCAAGAGCACGCCAAATTGCGGTGAGACGCCGGCCAACAGGGTCCCGGCGGCAAAAAGTCCCATGCCGGCCATGAAGAGCCCGCGAGTCGAAAACTTTTGCACCAAAAAGGCGGTCACGGGAATCAATACCCCATTGGTCAGCATGTATGCGGTCGTCAGCCATTGCGCGGCATTGGCCGTTACGTGGAAATCATGCATGATCCGTGGCAATGCGACGTTCAACAGTGTCTCGTTTAGGATGGCGACAAACGCCCCCGCCAGCATCACCGCCATAATCAAGGCGCGGTTGAAGGAACGGGGAGTCTCCAAGGGCTTCTCGTGTGTCAATGTGGGCTCCTTTTTATTTCCATGTGATTCATGGGTTGAAGTGCGAACAGGAAATGCCGCACAAAATCACGATTTCTCTAGTTTACTACATGACGTCTGCCCCGGCCAGCCCAGGGCTGTCTTTCCATCAGACTCGCCATGTGTCGGTTGACAATATAGGTGCGCAATGGCCAATAAAGATGCGTACTGCGACAATAAAGATCCGTACTGGGATCGGGTTCTCGGGGTTCATCTTCCTTTTTTTGACCATAAAGTTGCATACTGAGCCAAACAGTGGATGCGGTGGTGACAAGGAAACCCGAAATGGTGGCTCATCGTCATCGGCCTCTCGCAAATCTGGTTCAACTTGGCAGTAGGTGACGACCATGCTAAAATAAGGCAACCCTTTCCCGAAAGGCGGTTCGACCATGGGCATGACGACAATCGGCGCTCCGACCTTTCGCTTAACGCCCCCGTAGACTCCTCTCGATGAGAATTTAGCCAATTTATCTTAACGAGGGGATTGCTATGTCTATTGGGCAATATCCTCAGTTCCTGCGCTACTGGATTGGTGACACGGCGTCCGCGTGGTGGGGCAACGCTTTTCAAGTGGCCCTCTATTGGACCCTGGCGACCCATGTCCACGGCGCCCAGGAACTGGGTTGGTTGAGCTTTTGGTCCACGGCTCCTGTGTTAGGGGGTGGCCCGATCGTGGCCCGGTTGTTTCTCCGTTTCGGGGTCCGCCCGGTGATGGTCGCGGATTTTTGTGTGCGGGCCGGGGTGTACGGCGCTCTCGCGGTTTGGCTCACCGGGCACGGCGTCGGCCATGGGTGGTTCATCGATGCTGCCAGCGCCGCCTGGGGCCTGACCTTTATCGCAAACGCCAGCGGTGGGCCTAGCTTATGGCCGCGGTTGATCCCCGACAAAGGCCTGCCACTCGCCATGAAGCTAGAGCAAACGGGATGGAATATCTCCGCTGTGGGCGGGTCGATTACGGGAGGGTTGCTGGCGATGGCGGTGCCGCTCTCGGTGTTGGCCCTGATTGCCGGTGGGATCTTTCTGGTCGCCGGTTTGAATCTGGCGGCACTCCCCCTACGCCCGCACGGTGTGCCGAGTTCCAGCGAATCTGAGCATTCCGTCGTGCGACCATGGTCTCTCGTGCGAGCCGATGTCCGCCTGTGGGGCCCGCTCATCGTGTTTTGGCTCAGCAATCTCGGGTCCGGGGATCTGACCGTGGTTGAGCCGGTCATGGTGCACGATTGGCACGCCCCGGCGTTCTTCTACGGCCTCTTGGGAGCCTTGGGCGCTCTCATGGGGACGGTTGGGGCCTGGTTTTGGCCCAGTCGGCGATCTGCGCGGCCAATACTGACTCGCCTGTTTCTTATGGAAACCGTCGCGGGTTTGGCCATCATCGGGTATTGGGTGGGCGTGTCACACCCAGTTGTGGCGTTTGTGGGGATAATCGTGAGCACCGGGCTCGCCGGCGGCACGTCGGTCATGGTGATGCAATTACGGTTTGAGGCCTTGCCGGAAGGTATCCGCCCGGTGGTCCTTGCTCACATCCGGACCGTGCTACAAGCCGCCGGCCCCATCGGTGCGCTGGCAGCCGGGCAATGGCTCGGGCACCACAAGTTGGGCCCAGCGATTGGTGCTGCGGTGCTGCTCTCGGTTGTTCCTAGCATGGGATTGTTGGTGACCCGCACCGGCCGAGATGGTTCATCAACGGCTCGAACCATCGGTTGAATCGTTACCTACATCCGCCCCCCGTTGGGAATGTTAACCGGGACGTTAGCGCCTTAAGAAAATATCCTTGCGTTCGCGCGGGAGGACCAGCCGATACGCATCTTTAATTGTCGAATTGGACCGCTCGATCATGGCTCCGGGCAAAGCCGAATACGCAACTTTAACTTTGGCTACCGCTTCTCCCACAAATTGGCGCCATTTCACGATCGTCATGACGGATCTAGATGGTCAAACCACACCATGGTCTGGATGCAAAAAGCTTTTCCATGCGGACTCTTGCCCCCATCAACTGATCGTGGGATAACTGTGGTGAAGGAGTCCCCTGTCGCCCAGCATCCGCGCAGGATCGTCTCTCCCCTGTGGCCTGGGGGCAAGGGATCCGGAAGAAGGAGATGAGGAAGCAATGCCGCTCGATCCCATGGTCGAAATGTTCCTGGCCCAAACGCCTCCCTTAGCCGTTACAGGCATGACCCCTGAGGAGGCCCGCGAGCAAAACAAGCAAGGGTCGGAACTCTTGGAGAAAATGTTTCCGGCACCCGAGCTGAAAGCGGTCGAGGATTCCACCGTTCAGACCCGGTTCGGGCCCGTCCCCATCCGCCGCTACACACCGCTTCAACAACGCCTGACTCGCCCGATTGTCTTCTATCACGGCGGTGGCTTCGTGCTGGGAAGTGTCGACACCCATCACGGCATGGCGGCTCGGATTGCCGATGCGTTGGGCGCGGTGGTGGTGTCGGTCGACTACACGCTCGCCCCAGAAGCGAAGTTTCCGCAACCGGTGCAAGAGTGCTATGAGGTAACCCGCTGGGTCGCCCAAGAGGCCCCTAAGTGGGGACTTCAGAACGGAGAGGTGATTGTCGCCGGCGACAGCGCGGGTGGGAATTTCGCCGCTGTGATTTCGCAGTTGGCCACCCAGGACGGCGCATTTCCCATTTTCGCCCAACTGCTTTTCTATCCCACCGTCGACATGGCCACCCCGACCGAATCCAAGAAGGCCTTCGCCCATGGCTACTTCCTGGAGGAGGATGTCATGCTCTGGTTTGGCGAGCAGTATCTGCATGGCCCCGAGGAGGTCACCAATCCCCTAGCCTCCCCGGGACTGGCGCAAAGCTTGACGGGGCTGCCCCCGGCCTTGGTGATTACGGCCGAATACGATCCCTTGAGGGATGAAGGAGAGGCTTATGCGGACGCCTTGAAGAAGTCCGGCGTCACCGTGGAGCAAATCCGCTACGACGGCATGATTCATGGCTTCATGAGCATGCCGCTCTTCAGCCAGATGCAGTCAGCCCTCGAGGCGGCTCGCGCCTTTTTGGAGCGATTGGCCTAAGCGAACGAAACCGCGCGTTCGGGAATCCTGGCTTCCGAACGCGCGGCCTATGCTGCCGACAAATCAGGCGCGATTCAACGCCACCTGAACAAGATGCGCCATCAAATCGCCAAACGGGATGCCCGCTGCTCGGGCCGCTTTAGGCAACAAGGAGTTCGGCGTCATGCCGGGTATGGTGTTGACCTCCAGCACCACGGGTCCGGTGGCGGTCAAAAACATGTCCGTGCGGGAAAATCCACGGCATTCCAGCGCCTGGTGGGCGCGGATGGCCGCGTCCTGAATGGCGGCGCCTTCCTCCTCCGTCAAGTCCGCAGGACAAATCTCATCAGAACCGCCGTCCTCATACTTTGACGCAAAATCGAAAAACTTGCCGCGCTTGGGCACTATCTCAATCACCGGGAGCGCCCGGACACTGCCGTCGAGATCCTCCAAGACGGCGCAGGTCACTTCCCGCCCGACGATCCGCTCTTCAATCAAGACATCCGCGTCAAACCGGCTGGCCCATTGCAATGCGTCCGCGAGTTGCTCCTGGTTCTCGACCAGCGAAACGCCAAGACTCGAGCCCCCCAAGTTCGGTTTCACAACCAGCGGATAGGAGAGATTGGATGCCACGGCTTGCATCGCATTCCCCATCGATGCGCGAATGGCGGCTGAGGTGAGCGGCAAGTCGCGCGCCGTGGTCAGTCCATGGTATCGGAACAATTCCTTGGCCTTCGCCTTGTTCATGGCCAATGCCGAAGCCAGTGGCCCGCTGCCCGTGTAAGGCACCGACAGGCTTTGCAAGAGTCCCTGCAGGGTGCCATCTTCCCCAAAGGGTCCGTGGAAGGCTAAAAACACCACATCTGCATGCTCGAGCAGCGGCACCCCGCGAATGGCCTCGTCCCGGGGCATGGGGCGATCCGCCGCTTCTCCGGGCTTTGGCAGCACGGCCGGCGCTTCGCTTGTCAAACTCCACTGCCCGTGCCGGCTGATGGTGATGGCCTCGACGTCAAAACGTCCCGTCGACTCAAGTGCCCGAAACACCTCAGCCCCGCTCGCCATCGACACATCATGCTCACTGGATGGACCACCCATCATGACGACCACTCTGAGCCTCTTCGACATTCTGCCACTCCTTTATCCCTAAAACGCCTCGTCTGCTGCAAGCCACAAGGAGGAGCACTCTCCTCCTTGTCGCTATTCTAACCGCATTTCGTCTGTCTCGTCAGGAACATGCGCGGCGTTGGCTCCCGTGAGCAGCATGATGCCCGCAATGCCTAAAATGACCATCACCATGCCTGCCCAAAGATGCCGGTGCAATTCCCAATACCCGCCATTAATCATCACCAGAACGGCCAACACGAGACTGACTGCACGCACTAGCCAAGCCATGGCGGCCCCTCCTCGCTCCAGCACCATCCGTCATGCACCGTCAGCGGTCTCAGTGTTCTTTGCATAACCTATCCTTCCCTTCGACTCAAACTGTGGGGCGGTGTCGATGTCTATGCGCAACGGAGCGCTTTTATGCAAAAAGCTTCGCGTGAAATTGGACAAATTTGGGCACGGTAGCAATGGGAGGGATTTGGATGCCGCACCTTAAGCAGGTGCTCTTCTTTAGTTTATGCGGGCTGGTAGCCGTTGGTGTGCTCACGGGGGTAACCACCCCCCAAGCGGTCCAAGCCAAAATTGCCTTGCGCAGCGCCGAACACCGCGGCGACATGCTCTTTCATTCGTCCCGGCTGGGCACCAATGGATTGTCATGCGACAACTGCCATGTGGACGGCGGACGATTTTCCCATCGCTTGGCGGCACGCCGCATCCCCTCGCTGGTCGGCGCCAAGTCTCTCTTCCCCGTGGTATCCAGCAATGGGCAGGTGCGGACCTTGGAAGAGCAAATCAATCTGTGCATCATGCGCGGACTGCAAGGAAAGCCGCTGGCACCCGAGAGCCGCCAGCTGAGCCTCTTGGACTTGTACATCCGGCACCTGTCGCGGTTTCATGAGCGATAGCGGGGGCAGGAGCTTACGCGACGATGATGAGCACTGCAATCCCGGCGATCATCATGATTCCGCCGAGATAGAGGTTTAGAAACATGGTCAGGCCACCGAGAACCAGCACCGACATCCCCGATGCCGCCAGCGGATAGCGAATCTTCATCAGTCGCCGCTCCCTCATTTCGAGCTGTCGGTGTAGTGAAAGAACCATTCTTCGAGCGCCGTGTCAGTGCCGGACTGCTCTTTGAGCGCCGCGATGCTGCCATGCGCCATCACCCGACCCTTGGCTAAAATGAGCACCTCGTCGGCCAGCTCCTCGATGATGTCGAGCTGGTGCGAACTCAGCACCACCGCCGCCCCCTGCTCCCTAAAGGCGGCCAACATGTTTTTCACTTCCCGCTGCCCAGCCGGGTCCAAACCAATCATCGGCTCGTCGACAAACAGCAAGGGGGCATGGCGAATGGCCGTGCAAGCCATCAACACCCGCTGGCGAAGGCCTTTCGAGAGCGTCGCCCCCAACTTTCCGCGATGAGGGGACAAATCCATGGTGTCGAGAATCCGCTCGGCTTCCTCGCGCCACGAGGCGTCCAGTTGAAACAGCCGGGCCGTGAGCTCCAAGTGTTCATAGACCGTCAGCAAGGAATAGACCTCGGGTGACTCCGGCAGCAAACTCACCACTCCCGGCTGGCTCAAAATGGGACGTCCTTGCCAAGTGGCCGTGCCGCCATCGGGCCGAATCAACCCGGCCAGGCACGAGAGCGTTGTTGTCTTCCCGGCCCCGTTGGGGCCCACCAGCCCAAGAACGGATCCGGGAGACACCGAAAAGCTCACCGGATACAGCACCGTGTCCCGCCCATAACGCTTGGTCAAATTCTTGACTTCGAGCATCGTAATCCTCCCTATTCGCCGCGATTCAACCGGGTATGGCCAATTGCCCATGTCAATCGCCGCAGCGTCATCCGGTACAAAAGCCAAGTCTCCAGCAAGGCCCAAGGAAGCGTAATGATCCAGCCGCCGCGCACCAAAAGCCACCCAATCGCGATGGCCCCTGCCACGAATCCTCCCAACATGAGCACAATGCGGCCCGCCAGGTTGCGCGTGCTGGTTTCCGGAAACCACGACCAGATGTAGAGCTTCCAAGCCGTCAGAACCAGGCTAAGAGCAACAATCCAGAAATACCCGAGCAACACCCAATGCGGGGAGAGGCCGGAAAGGGCTGCCGCTGTCCAGACCACCCCGTAGACCCCGACCCATGCCAAAAAAGCTGTCCCCTGCTCCGCCATCAGGAGGGGCACGGTACGAGGAGCCCCCACCACCAAGGAATTGGTAATCATCGACGGCGGCGCGCCCGTTCCGAAAACCATGACGTAGCTCATGAAGACGAGGGCCGGGAGCGCATTGCCGGAGATGCGCGTGCCAATCAGATATCCCGCCGCAATCGCCGCCAGGACGAGCACGGGGATCCAGCGCCGCCCTGCCGGAGACCGCCACCAGGTCCGCAACTTGGCTTCCAAGAGCGTCCACGGCCCTATGAACTGAAAGGGGCGGCTCTCTTCTTCCCGGGTGCGAGAGCCCTGCCGCGCCGTGCGAAGCGCCGTCCGGATCCGCGTGACATCCGCCATGGATCGTTCCCCGCGGCGCGCCTGGCGAAGCATGGCGCTCAATTGGAGCCGCTCCCAGTTAACCTGCCCCAACGATGGAGCCCAGATGAGATTCACCGCGAGAAGGCCCGCCACCACGATGGCGGCTGGGGCTAGGTGGCCCCACGTGGCGATGAGCATGCCGAGTTCGCGGCCAAACACGTTCTGTGGAATGGCATCCGCCACGAAAAAGGGTTTGGCTGCCAGGACGATCACGGCAATCGCCAACAACCGGCCGATCCAGACAATGGGAATGCGGGCGAGCCGCAGGCGCTCGGCAATGAGGCCCACCTGATCAATGAGAAGCAGGTACAAAAACGCCCATACCAGAAGCCTCACGCCGAGTCCAATGGGAATCGGCATAATCACCAGAAAGTAGAGAAATGAGATGACAAGCCGCCAGTAGGTGATGAAGGTCGCCCAATATCGTCGCAGCATCAACTGCCAGGGCTTGGTCGGGGAGTTGAGAATGAAGACCGCATCCGCGGGATCGCTGAAATAGGCAGGGGGCGTCGGCACGCTCATCCGGATGAAAATGCCGATCGCCGCAACGCTCCCCACAAACGCCCATAGCATGGCCAAAGCGGGAGAATGAAGCGGCGCGCGATGCGCACCACCCATCGCACGAAACACCACGCCGATCAGAATGAGAACCAGGGCCAGGAGGCCGATCAGGCGCCGAGGTTCCCGAAAAAGGCGCCGCGCCGCATTGATTAGCGAGTGTTTCTCGAGAAATAAAAGCCCATCCACCGCGCTACCTCCCGCTCTCGCTATGCGTTGGCCTCGGCGTGGTAAAGCGCAAATGCCCATAGCGGACCGGCCACGGAGATACCCATGTCAAACAGGATGTATACGACAGCGGCCAGTGCGATCGAGACCCGCCCCAGCAGCACAAATAAGGCATAGACAATGGCGTAGGCCACCACAGCCAAGAGGATGCCCCCTACCAATGCCCAAAAGTGCCCGCCGCGGAAACTCCCTCGAAAGCTCGCCCCCCAGGTTTCGCCGTCGACAAAGAGGCGGCCAGTCATGCGAATGACCCAAGGCAGCGACAACAGCACCAAAGCGCCGAGCACGATTTCGCCCGCCACCTTGAGGCCAACGATGAGCCCGACCGCGACCAGTCCCAAGGCGATCCCGTAGAGCATGGTGTAGCCAAGCAATCCCCAACCGCGTCCGTAAAACTTGCGCCCCATCTGCCAAAAGGTGCGGAACCCCACCGTCTCCCCCTTAATGGCTCTCCCATACATGCCGTACATGCCGGCCATCCAAAAAGGGCCGACCCCCAGGAGAATGACATACATCACCAAGACCGATACTGCTGCGCCCGCAGTGGGAGCTGGCGCTGGGGTGGCCAGCGTTGCGGGATGCAGCGTCCGCGTCAAAAGCGCTCGTTGCCCGGTGGCCAAGACCAGCACCACCCACAAGAGGGCAAAGAGCACTGCCCAAACGATTCCCGTCCACACTCCAGGCCGCCGAATGGTCGTCTTCCATAATGAGATTGCGGCTGCAATCATTTCGATTTAGCACACCCCTTTCTGAAATCCATCGTCCTTCAAACATTCGGTCCGCCATTCCACTCCACGACGTTTGAGCCAGTTGGCCCCGATGTCTTCACGAACATTTAGCAGAGCGAATCACTATATGTTATAACGATTATTAAACAAATCGGCGCAAATGGATAGAGCCACAATATTTGGCGAGGAGTGAACGGATGTAATGAATCACGTCGCCCATGTCATCCTGCACCATGGGCAAATCCTCACGGTCGAGCTGCGGCCGGCCGCAGATGGCTGGCTCATCCGCCTGCCCAAACCCAACAATGCTGCACCCGGCCTGAGTGACTACGAAACCGTATACAACAACCTGCAGAGCCTGTCTGACTTTCTTCCCGATCCCAACTGGTCCGAGGGCGGCAGCTACTGGATGTGGCTTCCGTCCAAAAGCATCCGGGGCATCCGCTTCCACTTTGCCGGCGAAGAGCCGGACTGGCCCTAGGAGTCGGATGGCGCTAACGCGTCGCCGCTTTGGCCGGGATCGGACCCCTGGTCTTTTGAAGACGCCAGCCTCCGGCGTTCCGGTGCCAGACCAACTCCTCCTCGAAAGCGCCTGACACGCTCCCCCACATTCCGGGGGTGACGCGAAAGATGAGCCGCAGGGTCCATGTCCTTTGGGTGTGCGTCAGCACGCGCACCTCCTCAACAAGCACCCCATCGATGGGCGTATCCCAAGCCATTAACAGCTGACGCACTTGATGGAGGCGCGTGTGCAGAAAAGGCGGTGGGGCAATGCCGGGAGCCCAGTGAAGAAATGGGCGGCGCACGGCGGTGCCGCTAACCTTAAAGGTGGGTATCACCCCGTAGCGTCCGGCATCGGGAACCTGAGAAATAGGCGGGAAAGCATTGCTAAGGCGGCTGAAGCCTCCAGGCACGCCGCCGGACAACGCCTGATCGCCATAGTGCCAGTTCTGGACCCAAAAGAGTTCCCGGCCGCTGGTCGAAAACAGCACCGGACTCGGCATCAACCCCTTCGGGGACGCAAACTGCACCTCCAGGGCGGGTTGATTCACGTTATTCAGCGACAAATCGGACGCCCACGCTGCGGTGAGCTCGGCGTAGCGAAATCCGGTCACAGCGGCGCCCCAGCGACGACGGGCCCAAACCAGAATCTTGGCCTCGGCCGCCGAGGACAGCCTGGCCGATTCCGTGGGGGGAACAACTCCGAACGAAAAGTGATACCCCGCCACGCGGCGGTCACTGGGCACGCGGATGCCTCCAGCGAGCGATATCGCATATTGCCTGTGCCATCTTCCGTCCTTCAGAGACAGCAGCACCGCCGAAGGGTTTCCCGTCAGCCAAGCGATAAGCGGCGAACTGAGCCCTGCGCCGGCCATGGTGGTCAAGGTGGCCGTGGCCCGCGCATGCGGATGCCCGGAGAAAAAGGCGAGGCGGTCTGCCCAGACTCTCACCCCGCCCGGCCCCCACCCGGATGGCCAGAAAATCACCGCACGGCTTCGAAAGTCGGGGGCCGGGCCAAGCCTCACCACTTTTGTCGGGAGTGCGCCGCTTCCAAACGTGAGCGTGACTTCTGTGCCCTTCGTGCCCACCAGCGCGTGAAATGATGTGTAGCCGTTGTGTTCCAAGGCAGCAGCGACCGACGGGAAGAAGTCCTCATTATAGGATGTTCCGCTTATGACAAACCCCTGCGCGGTCTTGGTCCAGGTGAAGCGCGAAGCATAGGGATCCCCTAGGCGCAACGCAATGATTCGCCCCATCTCCCGCGGGCTCTCTTCCTTAGAGCTGGCCGCGCTGGGCTTAACAAGCGACGGCACGCCCACCAGGGCGGCGAAAAAGAGTGCGGCTGCCGCCAGCCACCAAGTTCGCCGCGGGCGCGGCTTCGGTTCGCGTAGGAGCCGTTCATGCCACCGCGGCCAATCAAAGGTCATCTCCGGATGAGCATCCGGGGGCATCAATCCGCAGCTTTGAAAGGACTCCTTCAGGTCATGCTCGGCTGGCTTCACTGGCTCACCTCCCACAAGTGCCGAAAGCGTTCCCGGGCCCGAAACAAGCGGGTTCTCACCGTCGCTGACGGAATCTTCAAATGGCGGGCAATCTCTTCCAAGGACCAGTCGCGGAAATAGAACAGCGCCATGCATTCCCGATCGCGTTCTGAGAGTGATTCCAAGGCTTCCAGCACAACTAGCTGGCGGTCGATGTCCAGCTCATATGTGGCTCCTTGAAGCCGTTCATCGCCCACCACTTCGCGACTCTGGCGCCGGTATTCGTCAATCATCAGGCGTGATGCCACCCGGAAGAGCCAACCGGATGACGGTAGCGCGCCATGGCTCAGAGTATGGCGATAGGCGCGCAGGAAGGTCTCCTGCGCCACGTCTTGGGCGGTCATCCACGGCCCCCCGTGATGATGGGCGAACCGGACAATGATGTCTGCCCATTGCCGCATCCATGCCTCAAAGCCCAACTCGTCTACCGCCATTCACCTGCTTTCCCCTGCCAATGAGATAACGACCATCCCCTAGGAAATGTTCGAGCGCGAAAAAATTCTCCCGTGTTCGTGATTGAGACCTGGCGCCCCCCTGCAGCGCATTCACTCATCGCTTATCAACTCGCCGTCTATGAGCGACTGCTTACCCGATTCCCGGAAGCCTTTAACTCGGTTCCGAATCTGCTGACCGAATTGCTTGATCACACCTATCGGCGCGGAGGGCGCACCGTGACAATCACGGTGGACTATAACGCCCATGAGCTCACCTTTCAGGACGATGGGCCGGGAGTCGCCGATCCCACCGAATTGTTCCCCGCTAAATTCCGTCGCGCCAGGGCAGGCCGCGCGCCGGCTGGAATCGGCCTCGTGATTCTGCTGCATATGGCGACGCAGGTGGAGATTACCGCGCGCACCGCCAGCGACTCTTGGCGGGCAGTCTTGACGGATGCGTGCCTCCGCGGAATGCCCATCACAACCACGCCGATCGAGCCCACGGGTACCACGGGTCTCACGCTGCATGCGAAGCTCCCGAACACGGCAAGCCTTCCGTACAGTCTGACCCCGAATGTCCAGAAGTGGTTCCTCACGCCAGTCTTGTAAGAATGAGCTGGAACTAGCGCGTTACCTATTGAACGCACCGCTAAGCCACTTCTTGCGGAATCGATGCGGCAAGCTTTAAATCGGGAGATTCGCGCGCGTGTCTGGTGAGGTCCGCTCTAATCGCAGAGTCGGGTTCGACGGGACCGCGCGCTGGTTGCATTCCCGCGCACTTCCTGCCACACTGGCCATCGTAAAAGGCTGGTGATGTGTTATGTCTCGTCCGCTATTCCCTATCCAGGAAAAAGGAATGACCCGCGCCGAAGCGGCCGATCTCTTCAGGGGCTTAGCCGAACTGGTCGAGGGGTATCCCAGCAAGGCCGTCGTCGTCACCGTCGACATCGGCGTAGCTCAAACCGGTGATGCGCCAAAGAAGACGTCAACCCGTCGGAAGTCCTCCACGTAAATACGTCTTGGTGAAATCCACCCCCACACAGCAGTCGATGCTGCGTGGGGGTTTTCTCTGCCGCTTGCGGGGTCGGGACCGCGGCGCACGCCCGGCGTGGGACGGTTGGGACAATTTTGGAACAATCGCGGGACGTCTGGGACGATGCGGGCTGATATCGTCAGTGGCAGAGGATTTCAAATCCAGGAGAACATGAGAGGATGGGTGTGAACCAATGAGCCAAGTGGCCACCGGAAAGGCAGCGGCCCCGCCGAAGCCTTCCATCATGGAAGTACTGAAAGATCGGCGCGTGCCGATGTTGCTGGGCATCGTATTTTGCTCCCAAGTTTCGCAGTACATGGTCTTACCCTTCATGGCCATTTACTTGCGGTCTACGCTCCACTTTCCGCTTGCGGTCAGCGGATTTCTCGTCGGCTTGCCGTATCTGATAGAGCTTCTGTTGGGCATGGTGGGCGGTTTCCTCATTGACCACCTCGGGTCCGGCAGGGCTTCTATCGTGGCCATGTTGGTGTCGGGGTTGGCTTATGCCGGCATCGCGGTGGTCCATAATGCGGTGGGGGTCGGCGCCATGCTGGTGGTATCCGGTGCCGTGATGGGTGTCGTCAGGAGCGGACCCGCTGCCATGATAAACCGTGTTGTGGCGGGAGAGCACCGCGGCATTGCGCAGAACTATCAATACTGGATTAGCAACGTGGGAATTCTGGTCGGTTTGCTGCTCTCCGCCGAAGTGCTGCAAGGTGGGACATCTGGCATTCCCTTCGTCGTGATGTTGTTTGTGCGGATCTTCCAAGCGCTGGTGGTGGCCGCCATCTTAATGCAGTCCCGGGCCGTGCTGGCCGCTGAGAAGAAGGCCGGGGAGCAGCACGGCATCATCGGTGCCTTCCGCACCGCGGCCGGGGACCGGGCTTTGCTCTACGGCGCGTTGGCGGCCATGATGTTGATTTTGGTCGAGTCTCAGTTGAGCGCCTCGGTCCCGCTTCGCCTTACCGGCGGCATCGCCCACGGGATTCATTGGTACGGACCGCTGATGGCGATCGATTCGGTCATTGTGGTGATTTGCCAGCCCTTGGCTATGAAATTTATGCCATCCGCCCGCCCCTATCTGTGGTTCGGCATCGGCAGCGTTGCGACTGCTCTGGGGCTGGCTCTCGGTGGGTTCCTCAACACCATCGTCGGCTGGGTCGTGGGCATGGTGTTGTACAGCTTGGGTGAGGTTGTCTGGTCCACTAAAATCAACGACTTGTTGGGGGAGTTGCCTCGGTCGGGTCGTGAAGGTCTCTACTTCTCAACCGTCACGTCCGCCATGTCTTTCGGTGTATTCGCTGGGACATGGGTCGGCAGTGCGCTGTTGCATGTGCCGCATGTGTTGTTTGGCGGGTTGGTGCTGGTGGGCGTGGTGGCCGCCATTCTGTATAGGGCGAGCGCCTCTCACCTCCGCATCCGAATAGCGCGCGATCAGGCATTAGCCGCTGAGGTGACTCAGGCGGGGATCGCGGCCGATGATCTCGCCCAGGAGTCCGAGACAGAGCGGGACGTCGAAATGATAACCCAAGGGGTAGGGGCCGCCTATGCGCCGCACCCGGCGGAAAGCCTGTCCGATTTCGGCATCCCCATGCCGGCTGAGCGCATGGTGCTGCTCGGAAACTTGCCCCGCGATCAATGGGATGTGCTGCTGTCCTACACGACTCCGGTCACCTTCGAGCCGGGAGACATGATGGTGGAATCGGGGGCCGCGGACCGCGCACTATACTTGGTCATAAGCGGGCAAATGGAGGTCTTGGTGCCATCTTCGACGGGCACGCCGCGCCGGTTGACGCTCATCAAACCGGGCGCCGTTTTCGGGGAACAGGCCTTTGTGGACGGGGATCCCCGGTCCGCTGCGATTCGGGGCGTGACCGCAGGGAGGGCCCTTCGTTTGGAATGGGGGAGCTTTCTGGCATTGGCCGACGCCTATCCCGAATTGGGGCGTGAGGTGATGATCGACGTGGCGCGGATCTTGTCCGAGCGGCTTCGGCATACGACCCAATACCTCGCCGTGCTTGAGACGGTGTGACGCTGGTCCTCAGGAGCAAAAGCAGGACTGGGAGGTTTTGGCCGCGAAATATGGTCATCTGTCAGGGAGGTGTCATGAGTTATTCGCGCACGCAGTGAACGACTGGGGCAGCAAGAGCGACAGGCTGCCCCCAGCCCTTTGACCCCACGAGTTGAGGTGTGGCTCAACACCCAAGAGGCCCCTCCGCGGGTTCTGGTGGTGACGGGTGCCCCCGGCACTGGAAAGAGTACGGCGCTTGAGTCTGTGCTAGCGGCGGCCTTGGCCGCCGGTGCAGAGATTCTCAGGTTTGATGGACGACTCGAACCCATCGATCCTCCGCGCTTAGTGGCGATCTTGGGCGCACGCGGTTGGATGGAGACCGGGAGTCAACCGACCCAGACCCAGGCGGCGGTTTGGACCACACCTGCCGTGAAACGGATTCTGGTGGTCGATCACGCCGAGGAGAGTTCCCAGACTGTAGCGTGGCTCACGGATCGCCGCACTGCCGCACAAATTCCTCCGAATGTGATGCTGATTGCGGCGACCCGCCGGCGTGTCCAAGCGGCAGGCGCCGAGGTGATTCACCTGTGCGCGCGGCCACCCGAAGACGCCCAGGATCAGAACATGGGCTTTCCCGGGCTGATTCAGCCGATGGATGGCGCTCAGCGCTTCTCGGCGGAGGCCGCCTTGGCCGATGCGCTCCTCTCGGGGGCGCCCAGTCTATTAGAAGCGCTGTGTTTGGTGGAAGCGGCCACACCCGACGCCATAGCCGCCATCGCTGGACAAGTGATTCCCCGTGAAGCTTACGCGACGCTGCGCGACTGCTCGTGGGTCCAATACAGGGGACGATGGCTCGCGTTAGAGGGCGCCGCGGCCGCGGTGATTCGCCGTGACTTTGCGGCGTCCGCCCCTGAGCGCTATGCACAGTGGCTGAAGCGGGCCGGGGACCGTGCGGCTAAGGGGTGGTACGAACTGACGCCGCCGCAGGGCGTCTGGCTTGCAGCCGCTCTCGGGGCCGCCGCCGCTGCCGGGAAACCCGAGTCGGCGCCGGTTCGGTTGCCCAACGCTTGGGAATGGCATGTGGTGCGTCACGGCGAGGGCGGCACGGCGCCACGCGGGCTTACGTGGCCGGCGGATTGGCCAGGACCCGTTTGGGTCGTGCGGGATAGGCACGGCGACGGAGTTGCTGCTGGCGCCTGGGTGCCGTCCAGCGATTCGTCGGCGACAGGACGAGTGGACGCGCAACTCACCCTCAGTGCGGGATGTTCGGATGGCCTCCGGCTGCAGATGGCGCGCCTTATGGCCGCCGCGTTGGTCGTGGATTTGTTGGCGTCGTCGGGCATGGGCTGGGTGTCTCGGGAGTCCCCGGCGTGGGGCGAAGTGGCCGCGCTGACCCGGGGAACCCCGCTGTTGGCGGAGGAAGGGGACCGCGGCATTGGGATCGACTGTCGATCGGTCACGCCCGCCGAATGGTTGTCGGCCATGGTGTCACCGGAGCCGAGGGAAGCCGCCCAGATGTTCCCACCGATTACGGAGGCCGCGGTTAGGTCGGCACTGCGGGGATTTCACCGCGTGAGTTATCTCAACGATTTGGCCCGCGACCATCGCCTCGGTATGAGCGGAAAGGCCTTTCAGGATTTGATGCTGGGTATTCTGGTGGCCGCTGATGCACCGTCCCCGCTGACACTGGAGCATCAACGCCTTTTACGGGTGACCTATGTCGAGAAGCCCGGTACCGCCGATGCCATTGCGACTCGGCTGGCCATAAGCCGGACTACCTACTATCGGCAATTGGCCGATGCACATGAGCGGATGGCAGAGGCCCTGATGACCGTGGTCAGGGATTCCGCCACGACGCATGATGAATAAGCGGAATGTGCCGGTTAGCAGAGGGGAGGAGGTCTAGTCATGGAGGCGTTTTCCAACGACGCATTGGGTCCCGGTCTGCAGCCGTTCCTGAAGGACGCGACGCCTCAAGAATGGGTGCAGTTGTTGTCGTGGACGCGCGAAATCACATTTGAGGCCGGAGACGTGTTGGTGTCGCCGGGGTGGACCGATCGGTCCATGTTCGTCGTGCTGGCCGGTCGCCTGGTGATTACCCTGGGAGATGAGGATAATACCCGCGACGTGGCAGAAGTGGGAGCAGGGTCTATTTTCGGTGAGCAATCGTTCGTAGACGGGTTGCCCCGTTCGGGTCAGGTCCAGGCGCTCACAAACGGTTCGGCTCGCGTCTTGGACCATGAGGCCTATCTGGAATTGGCAAACCGGCAGCCGAGGCTCGCCCAACGCATTATGACCGATATTGCCTCAACCTTGTCGAGACGCCTGCGCGAGGCCAATCAACTACTGGTCTGAGGTGCCGTGGGATGCCAAATCCATATGGCGGGTCACTTGGCTGGATGAAAGGGCGAAGCAGGGATGATGGAACTCAAGGATTACCGGTTTGGCCGGCAAATATATGCGAGCGCCACCACACAGGTGTTTCGGGCGCAGCGCGTGGAAGACGGCCGGGCCGTGGTGTTGAAGAAAGCGGCCCAGCCGTATCCCGACGCCGGGGTTCTGGCGCGCTATCGACATGAGTGCGATATCCTCACCCACCTGAATGGCCGCGGGGCCGTGAAAACGTTGGGGATAGGGGAGCATCAGACAGCGCCGGTGCTTGTTCTCGAGGATTTGAATCTGTCGACCTTGGATGCGTGGATGGCGAGCAATCGGACGCTTCGGGAAATCCTCGAGGCTGCTCGGGCACTCACCGCAGCCGTGGCTGCCATTCACGGGTCCGGGGTCATTCATCGCGATATCAATCCCCAGAACGCGCTCATCGATCCGGGCACGCGGTGGGTCACCCTAATCGACTTCGGGACCGCGACCCGATTCGTGCAAGAGCAGCAGGCGCGGGTGGACCTTGACGCTCTGGAAGGAACCTTGGCCTATCTGGCCCCCGAGCAAACCGGCCGAACCCACCGTCTCGTGGACGAACGCGCCGACCTGTATGCCGTCGGTGCAACCCTGTATGCGCTCTTTACGGGAGCCCCCCCGTTTTCCGGGGAAACGCCCATGGAGATGGTTCACGCACACCTGGCGCGTGTTCCCGATGCACTCCAGTCGAAAAGCGTCCGGCCGATTCCGCCCGTGATATCCGACATCGTGCTGCGGCTCTTGGCCAAAAATCCAGACGACCGATACCAGAGTGCTCGCGGCTTAGAGGAGGATTTAGGGCGCTGCCTGGACTTGCTCACGGATCGCGGAAGCATCAGGCCATTTCCATTAGGGGCGCGCGACCTCTCTGCACGCCTTCGCATTCCTCGCCGGCTGTATGGACGCGAGGCGGAGTTGTCAGCTATTCAGGAAGCTCGAGGGCGGGTCGAACAAGGGACCGCAGAATGGGTCATGGTTACGGGCGGTGAAGGGAGCGGGAAAACGGCCCTCATGGATGAAGCCTTCGAACGGTTGCGGAGCGGTAGTGGACTCGTGGGACGGGCCACCTTGCGCCCAGAGCATGCCAACATGCCTTATACGGCACTTTTTCAGGCTCTCAACGATGCTTTAGGGATGGTGGTGGAGCTTTCCGACCAGGCTGTGAAAGATTGGCGTGATCGTCTTTCGCGGACGCTGGGCCGCCACGCGGATATCTTGGTGTCGCATATTGCCCATCTTCAGGATCTCACGCCGCAGGCATCACCGGTGCCTGTGCGAAGCTGGAACGAGGCGCGTGTGGCGCTTGAGGCGGCGCTTGCCAGTTTGTGTAGTGTGTTGTGCAGACCAGGAAGCCCCGTAACCCTGCTCCTGGATAACATGCAATGGACCGACCGCGACACGCTCGAGATGTTGCGGTACTTGTTTGACGAAGGCATGGCGCACCATTTTCTCTTAGTTGGGACGGCGATTCCGACTCTTATGTCCCCGGAGTTGGTCGAAACCGTGGACGACATCCGTACGCTCACGCCGGCATTGACCGAATGCGTCTTACAGCCGTTGACCTGCGATGACATCCACGAGCTCTTGTCCAATGCGCTCGTGGCGACCGGTGCGGAACTACGCGGCCTAGCCGAGGTTCTCGCCCAGAAGACCCAGGGCAATCCGTTCTTCATCCACCAGATGTTGAGCGCTTGGACGCAACAGCGGGTGCTGACCGTCGATCCGGAAAGGAACCGTTGGGTCTGGGATATCCAGGCGATTCGTAATACGCCCAGCAGCGACAACGTGGGGAGCTTCCTAGTGGACCGCATCCATAGCCTGGATGACGCCACGCGCAAGATGCTCGGTTTGGCATCCTGCATCGACGAGGAATTTGATGAGCCCCTCTTGACGCATCTTCTGTCGGCCTCCACGCCTGAGACCGTCGCCCTGCTTCATCGGGCAATTGAACTCACCCTTATCGAAGCCTTGCGGCGCAGTGGCACTGGTACTGGGGGACGCCAGGCGGATTTGACCGCATCGGCATCCATACTAGGCGCTGCCACGCGTTTTCGATTTGCCCATCCGCGGGTACGTGAGGCCGCGGCCCAACAGCTCCCGCAGTCGGAGGCGGCTCGAGCCCACCTTCAGATTGTGCGGTGGATGAAAGCGAGCGGGGATGCCGCGCAGCTCCGCGATTCGTTCGAGACGATCGCCGCGCACTGGAACCAAGTTGTCGGGCATTTATCGCCGGAAGACACGTGGGAAGCTATCCGAGACAATCTCGCCGCGGGCCATCATGCCGAGGAGGCGGGCCGATTGCTTGATGCCTTGAGCTATTATGAGGCCGGGGTATCCATACTGCCGCCAGACGCTTGGGATGTCGACAACGCGACGACCACCCAGCTTTACATGGGGCTTATGCAGATGATGCGGGTCGTCAATCGCCCCCAGGAGTCGATGGAACTGGCCCGTCTCATAGCCGAACGGGCCCACCAGGTTTCTGACCGATTGACCGCCGTAGGTTGGCGGCTGAACGTGCTGACGGCGCACGGCGATCTCGCAGAGGCTGTCGTAGATGGGATCGAGGCGCTGGCTTGGGCTGACATCCCTGTAGACCGCCGGGTGTCCCGGCGTCAGGCGCTGGCTCTGTATGAGCGGGTCAGGGCCGCCGTGGAGGCCAAGACACGCGACGAGCTGATAGAATTTCCCGAGAACCGGGATCCAACGCTGGCCGCGGCTATGCGGACCATCATGGTAATCTCGAATGCGGCTGGCAGCGACCGAGTCTGGTACGGATATTTGAGCCTCCTGCGGTTGGAATTGTCCCTGGAGCAGGGATATACACCGCCAACCGGGTCAGCGTTCATGGCTATGCCGGCGATTCTGGGCATCACCGAGAGGGATGCGTTGGAACGGATAGTCGATTGGGCTGAAATCGGTTATGCCGCAAGCCAGAGGTTTGGAACAGGCCCACGCCTTAATGCCGCCGTCACCATGGGTACCACCATTAATCACTGGAAAAATCCGTTGAGAACGTCGCTCGACTACCTGGCTGAATTCGAGCAGTTGTGTATGGGAATTGGCATGTGGGACCACATCAGCCTTCATGCGGCGGCTCCCGTATTAATCAAAATAGCGTCGGGATTCGAGCTCGACGCCGTCCGTCAAGAGAGCAAACGACTCTATGAACGTGCGGAAGAACTCTCGGTGGACTTGGCCCAGCAGATGCTGGAGCCGGTGATTCAAGCCTTGGATGTCTTGCGCGGCCATGATGGGGTGGTTATAGAGACTCCAGAAGACGTCAACATCATTCTGGACAGCGACGTCCCGCTGCTGCTGTCCTATGTCAAGACACTGGTCAGTCTCATCCTGGGACGTCCCGAGGACGGCATCGCACCGGGCGAAGAGGCGTTTCGGCGCATGCACATTCGTGCCGACATCGTGGACTTTCTGACTCCAGAGGTGTTGTTCAACTACGCACTATGTATGACGCGGGTTTGGCCCAGGGTGGACGCCGACACCAAAGATCGCTTCACCCGGCACTTGTCGCGGATTCGCCGGCTGTTCACGGTTTGGGCCGAGGCCTCGCCAGCCAACTATCAGCACAAGCACGCACTCATAGAGGCAGAATACCGGAGCCTCAAGCGCCGGCCGTGGCACCGTGTAATGCCGCTCTACGATGAAGCCATCGAGGGCGCAGCCAAGCAAGGCTTCCTGCACATCCAAGCGCTGGCCAACGAGTTCCACGGTCGCTATTGGGCGAGACAGGGCAAAGAGCGGTTGGCGCGCTTGTACCTGACTGAGGCACGGTATTTGTACGGCCAGTGGGGCTCTGCCGCCAAGGTTCGGGATCTCGGCGAAAAGTATCCGCAGTGGCTGCCTCCGGAAGATTTGCGCGGCGCCATTTCTGCCGGAGCAGCGGCTCCGGCATGGGACAAGAGCACGCCAGGGGCTTCGGAAACGGGTTCCAGGACAGGCGATGCAGTCGATTTGTCCACCGTGCTGCGTATGTCCCAAGCCATCTCCGGCGAGGTACGGTCCGATCGCTTGCTTTCACAACTATTGTCGCTGTCGATGGAAAATGCCGGCGCCGAGCGGGGCTGCTTAATCTTGGCCCATCAAAGCGGCTGGGCTGTCGAAGCGTTTTCCGACGCTCGGGGACAGCGGCAGGTCTTGAAGTCCCTTCCCCTGCAGGAGTTCGGAGATGTGGTGCCGCTCGGCATTATCCAATATGCGATTCGCACCGGCTCTGCCATTGTGCTCGACAACGCGTGCGAAGAAGGACGTTTTGTCCGCGATCTGTTCGTGCGGAAACACCACCTCCGTTCGGTACTCTGTCTTCCGGTGATCCGCCAAGGCCGGACTGAAGGTGCACTCTACTTGGAAAACAACTTAACGGCCGGGGCCTTTACTCCCGATCGGGTCGAAGTTTTGCGGATGCTGTCCGGTCAGGCGGCCATTTCCATGATCAACGCGCGTCTGTACGAAACCATGGACCGTGAGATTCAGGAACGGACCGAGGCGCTGCGCCGCACCCAGCAGCAGATGGTAGAGGCTGAAAAGATGGCGTCCTTGGGCCAACTAACTGCGGGCGTGGCCCATGAGATTAACAACCCCATTAACTTCGTGGCGTCGAGCGTGCCCTCCTTGAAGCGGGATGTTGAGGACTTGCTGGAGGCGGTATCCGGATATGATTCCCTCCTGAGGGAGGGCGGCATGGCCGAGCAGGCGGCCGCCATCCGAGAACGCTTTGACCTCGATTACACGGTGCAGGAGGTGTCCGACCTTCTCCGGAGCATTGAAGAGGGTGCTCGCCGGACCGCCGCGATAGTCGGCGAGCTCCGGACGTTTTCACGGGCCGACGAGAATGAGTTGCAGGTCACGGATGTCCGAGCGGGCATCGAGTCGACGCTTACCCTCTTGCGCGGTCGGTATGAGCCGAACATCCGGGTGGTTCGGCACTACGACGAACACATCCCAGAAATTGAAGGATACCCCGGAAAACTCAACCAGGTATGGATGAACCTCCTCGCCAATGCTGTCCAGGCGATTCCCGACACCGGCGAGATTCACATCTGGGTCGAATCCGATGCGGATCAGGTGCACGTCCGGATTCACGATACCGGGCACGGCATGCCGGACGAGGTGCGCCGGCACATTTTCGAACCGTTCTTCACGACCAAAGAGGTGGGCTCGGGCACCGGGTTGGGATTGTCCATTACCTACGGCATTGTGACTGACCATCATGGAAGCATTGCGGTCGACAGCCAGCCGGGACGGGGTACGACCTTCTCCATTAGCCTGCCGCTTCACCAACGCTAGGCCCAGGCGCGGCGGGTTGCCCTAGGCCTCAAACAGGAGGGTCTGGGGCAAGGGTCGAACGATCATCATACCGGCGACTTCGGGACACAAAGGCACCAGGGATGCCTAGCCATATCAATGGACTAAAAGGGTGGGTGCGGTGGCAGCGGCAAGAATGGATGACGTATCAATCTTATACTTGGATGACGAAGAACATAATCTGGTGGCGTTTCGCGCGGCGTTCCGGCGGCATTTCAAAGTTTATACCACCGCATCGGCCCGAGAGGCGGTCAAGCTGCTGCGGCAACATCAGATTCCCATAGTCATTACCGACCAGCGCATGCCGGAGATGATGGGGGTGCAGTTTCTCGAGGCCATCATTCCGGAGTTTCCGGATACGATCCGGATGATCTTGACGGGATTCAGCGATGTCGAGGCTATCATCAAAGCGATTAATCATGGCCGCGTGTATCGATACATCACCAAGCCTTGGGATGAGAATGAGCTCTTGATGGTATTGCACGGGGCAGCCGATTTGGTTCGCCTGCAGATGAAGAATCGCCAACTGCTTGGCGAGCTGCAGCAAAAGGTTCAAGACCAAGCGCGCATCATGCGCCTCTTCGAGAAATATGTGCCAGCACACGTGCTTGAGGATGTGCTCGGCGACGCCGATGCGGACGGGCCGGATCTCTTTCGGGGAGAGTCACGGATTGTGTCGGTGCTGATGTCCGATATCCGCGACTTCACCCGGCGGGCCTCGCGGATGGATGCGCGGGATGTGGTGGCCCTCCTCAACGAGTACTTCAGTCTCATGACAGACTGCGTGCGGCGCCATCACGGCACGGTCAACAAGTTCCTGGGCGACGGGCTGTTGGCCGTCTTTGGAGCCCCCGTGTCGCATCTCGAGAATCAGGAAAATGCGGTGCTCTGCGCATTAGACATGGTGGAGGCCCTGGATGGGTTCAACACCCGATATGGCCCCGGATTTGATCCGCTCAAAATCGGCATTGGCATTAACACCGGCGAAGTGGTGGTGGGGCATGTGGGATCGGCCGATCGCGTGGAGTATACCGTCATCGGTGATGCCGTCAACGTCGCGTCGCGCATCGAAGGATTGACTCATGGCCACGACAACGCCATCTTTGTCAGCCAAAGCACCTACGATGTGATTGAGGAGTTAGTCGAAGCGAAGAATTGCGGGCGGTTCCAAATTCGAGGCAAGGATGAACCGATCTCCATCTACCAGATCGTGGGACGCCGCCTGTGATTCCGGTCAGCCAGTTTGACGCGCTGCTGGTCGGGCACCTCATCGGCGATTTCTTGCTGCAGACCCGCTGGATGGCAACCCGCAAGGCGGACCGCTGGTTTCCATTGGTGGCGCACGCCGCTCTGTACACGGCGGTGGTGGTCCTGTTTGCCGGGCTCTACGGGGGAATCCATCTGTGGGCTGGAGCGCTGATATTTGGAAGCCATGTCGTCTTGGACCAGAGGGCGTTTGTCCGCTGGTGGTCCCAACGCATCCAAGGAGTGGCACCGGAAAGCCGCGACGCCTGGGTGACCATCATGGCGGACCAGACCTTTCACATGATGGTTCTAATCATTGTCGCCGCGTTCCATTAGGTTGGACGCAAAGCGTCCCGACGCGTCGGGCGGCGCCTTCCAGTGCTCGTCTTTCGGGACGCGGCCCGCGCTTAGCGTTTTCGCCCGAAATAGACCAGGTGCTCGGATCCGGCCAGAGCAGCCGGCGATTCCGCGGTCTCGCAGGCGAAGTCAATCCATTCGTCCAGAATATGGGATGGTTGTTGGTAGAGGATATATTTGCTCTGAGCCAGCATGCTTTCGGCGCCGATGAGGCACACGGGATCCAAGGAGAACTGTCCCATCCACGGCCCAATCTCGTAGGGGTCGGCAAACCAGGCGTCGGTACAGGTGCCGCCCTCGACAGGCGCCTGATGGATTCCGGTCGCCATAAAGAGGCGCAATCGCGGCCGCCATTTTTGGAGTGATGCTGGATCGGTCACCACCGCGTCGTACAAGGCGCCATAGGTGCTGATAAACGCCACTGCCAGCAGTCCGCCCGGTTTGAGAACGCGCAGGCACTCGCGGATGGCCTGCACCCGATCGGCTTCCTCCAGCAAATGATACAAGGGGCCAAGCGCCAGCGCGGTATCGAATGTTCCATCGCCAAAGGGTGTGAGATGGCGGGCATCAACGTGGACATAGCCTGCCAACGAGGTTTTCTGCTCCTCCGCCTTCGTTTGGGCAAAGTGGAGGTTTTCCTCTGCCAGGTCGGCTAAGGTCACACGGTGGCCCAACCGGTTTAGCGCCAAGGCATAGCGGCCCGGTCCCCCGCCGAGGTCGAGAACGGTCTGACCCGGGGACATGTACCGCTTGAGATAGTGCATGGTCGTGGCCCACTCAAAGACGTGGGTGTCGAGCCGACGCCACTCCCGGTCCGGATCTTGGTTGTAGTACGCCGCGCCTTTAGACATGGATAAGGCCTCCGGGTTTCGCCAGTTCTATCCGCTCCAAGTGGAACTGACGACCATCCGGCATGGGGAGCGCACCGTACTGGACCTCCCCCTACCCGTCTTTGAAGGACCGCAACTGGCAACGCCCGTAGGCCGCGTGTTGTAAAAGGCCCGGAATCATACCAGTGACCCCCTGATGCTCTACTGGATTTGGGAGCATCGACTCGTTCCGACCAATTATGGTACCGACCTGGTGCGGGCTTTGGAGGCCCTCCCGGATGGAGCATTGGTGGCGGAAGGACTGAAGGGTTCCGCCTTGTATGTCCGGATCGACCCGGCGGCCTTAGATCCCGAGCACGGCGACCCCAGCCTGCTGATCGCGCCCCTGGCCACCGCCTTGGTCGAGGGAGCCGCACTGGACACGCTGCGCACGGCGCTGGCGACCCGGGGACTGCCCACGGTGATGCCGAATGTCGCCACCGCAAGCGAGCACCTCGCGGATCTCCCGATCCCGCCGATGTTCCGCTGGTCAATCCAGACCCTGTTGGCGATGGCCGACTACCACATCTGCCGATTCACCAACTTTCCGGCCACCTCGCTCTACCGCGACAGCCACGACGAATGGGCCTGTGAAACCGCCCGGACCCACGTGTGGACGCGCCACGCCCTGGCGGTACCCGACGAGGCGGTGGCCGACGCCCTCTGTCAGGACGGTGTGTGGGCCTACGTCGACCGCAACGCCGCACCCGTCCAGGTGCGCTTTATCAACTATCGCGGCTTCGACGACGGCCGGTTTGCCTTCGGCTTCGCCGAGCGCATTGTGGTCGAGCGCGAGGGTCAGGAAATCGCCACGCTCAAACGCTGGCTGTGGCGCAACGAGGAGTGGGCCGAAGGGCCCGCGGCGGTCACCCGCGACAACGATGCGGATGCCGACACACTCCCCGTCTGCGTGTGGACGGCCGATCCCCGCACGATCATTGCCCAGTATCACCAAGAGGTCCCGTCTGCGGAATTGCAGGTGATTTTGTTAGGACTGCATGATGCCCGCGACCTTTGGCGGTTCCTGAAGGCATACGATACGATCGATGAGAGCGCGGTGACCGATGCCGTCATCGAAGCGTTAGCCGAGCACTTTGCTCCGGACCTCCTGCACGCGGAAGCACGCTGGCATGCCCTCAAGGCGCTGCGTGAGCGCCGTGACGCACTGGCGTCGGAAGTGAAAGAAGCCCGGCGTCTGACGCAAGAGCTCATGGCCCAGTACCCCGAACTGACGGAGGCATTGGAACCCTTGATGCACCGCACGGAACAGTGGGACGACATCCCATGGGACGTCACAGCATTTGTACCGCCGATCGCAAAATCCGCGAGTTGATACGCAGTACCCCCAAGCCTTGTACGCATAGCGTAGAGGGCTTTTTCTCTTTCTCTGGCGCAAGAGCCGCCATTTGGTGAGGTCTAACGATTCAGTGCCACGCATCGGGGTATTCAGGATTGTTGTCACGTTCACAGATACCGGGACCCCCATTTCGGCAAACGTCCGCATTCTCGCAAACCATTATTGGGAATAACTGGCTTATGGCGGAAAATTTACGAATCGTTGTCATCCCCCTTATTCTAATTCGGCTAACTCCTGCGAAATTTCGCCCCGCTTTATCGGGTCTCCAACTTGTTTCCAATGGGTGTAGCACTGGTGTAAAATCCGTTGGGCGTCGTTCCTGTTGCCCACTTCTCGGTGAACGATGCCGAGATTCTTACGCGCGTCCCAGTAGAGAGGCGACTTTGTCATGCGGTAGATGTCATCGGCTTTTTGGGCGGTCTCCAAGGCATAGTCCCACCGTTCCTGACGACCGTAAGCGGCCGTCAGGCCGTGGTAAACCCATGCCTTTCCAATCGTTCCGTGTTCCGGCTTCCAAAGGTCTAGCGCCAACTTATAGTACACCTCCGCATCCGCCAATCGCTGAACACGTACCAATGCCGACCCAGTGGCAATGGCGATACGGTGGGCCAGGCCGTGGGCGGGTTCCAAAGTCAAGAGTACTCGTCCCGCGACACCGGCTTCCACCCAGCGCTCGGTAGCAAAGAGCGATCGTTGGACCACGGAACCCAAGCTGATCGCCGTACGACGTTCATTATGATCCACGAGCCACAGCATCATCGCATTAACCCATGTAGTATCCAACCCGGGCATTGAGTCAATAATCTCTACAAGTACCGCCGCCATATTGCGGACCAGCGGCACATTCCCGTGATAGGCGGCATCCCACCAATATTCCTCTAACAATTCGTAGACAAATCGGTACTCTTTGCGTTCCATAAACGCTCGAATCTTGTTCAACGTAAAGGAGCCCAGCGGCGCTTGGGACGTTAGCCCATCGATTTGAATATGCAGCCGATCGGCGAGACGTATTGCCAAGTCCAGCGACGGACTGACCTTATCCCGCTCGATTAAGCTAATGTACGTGCGGTCGCAGAGGCCATCCGCCAATTCGTCTTGACTAATTCCTAAGCGCCGCCGCGCATCCCGAATTTGCTCTCCAAAGGACGACATGTGAATGATTCCCCTTGCGTTGTTACGAATTAGCACACCGTGAATTACCCGTTGTACCTCAATAATATTTCTGACAGATAAAAAAGACAATTCATTCGGGAGGATGCTCTATGAAAAGAAAGTCCTGGATGTTTGTTTGGTTCTCTGTGATTGCCCTGGGCGTGCTACCCTATCATCCCGCGGCACCTCACATGACCGCAACCGCAGCCGTGACGTCACTCAGTACGAACGGCGGTACAGGGCTCACCGATCCGGGCGCTCCGTAATCAAAATCCAACAAGGGGGAGTAACCAGGATGCCAGAGCGATTGCTGAATATCGGCGCGGACTCACAGTTTTCCTCAACCCGGTGGCGTGCTTCGCGATATAATCTCATTCGGCACGGCCACGATGATACCATGCTGATTTACAACACCTATTCCGGGGCGCTGGGCGGGGTTCTGCCGGAAAATGAAGAATTAGTCCGTACAGCTTTCAAACAGGGATACGATGGCGAAGTGACCCCGGTCATCCAAGAGTTGATTGACGCCGGCTTTTTGATTCGCGAGGGCACCAACGAGATGGCACGGGTCCGCGCGCTACGTCAGAAAGCTGATGACCCGCGACTGTTCCACCTGATTCTCATGTCCTCCGAGGATTGCAACTTCCGTTGTGTGTATTGTTATGAATCGTTTCCGCGAGACCGGATGGAACCATGGGTACAAGACGCCATTATACGGTTGGTAGAGAGTCGGGCGAAAGGCTTGGACCAACTCGTGATCAGTTGGTTCGGCGGCGAACCACTCAAAGCCGCGGACATTATGCTGGATGTGATGGACCGCGTGCGGCTAGTGGCTGACCCCTATGGTATCGCGGTATCAGCGAACGCCACGACGAATGGATACTATCTCACGCCCGAGCTTACTCAGGAACTCGTGTCCCGAGGCGTGCGCACTTTTACGGTTACCGTTGATGGCCTGGCGGACGTCCACGACACGCACCGAGTGGGGCGAAACGGCGAAAAGACATTCGACATCATTATGGGAAATCTTCAAGCATTGCAGCGTACGGACATCCCGTTCAAAATCAATCTTCGGTGCAATTTTGACCAAGAAACCGACATCGAGCGATTTGTCGCCTATGTCGCCAACCATTTTGCTGGCGATGACCGGTTCCATTTATTCTTTCGGCCCGTTGGGAAGTGGGGTGGCCCGAACGACGACGATCTCGCGGTCTGCACGGGTCGTGACGCGACACAGACGATGATTAGCGCGGACTTGCAGGCGGTGAAGGCGGGAGTCCGATTGGCGGTAGAAGCTGAGTTTATGCAACCGCTGGGCACGGTGTGTTATGCGGCGAAGAGCAATTCTTTTCTCATTGGCGCTGATGGCACGGTCTACAAGTGTACGGTGGCTCTCGAGAGCGACTTCAATAAGATCGGAACCATTACTCAGGACGGATGGCTCGATTTAGATCAAGATAAATTACTCCTCTGGACCGACCACCATGGCGAGGACGATAAAACGTGCACATCCTGCTTTTTCCGTCCCTCGTGCCATGGGTCATCGTGCCCGTTAATCCGGATTGAAAGCGGACGTCGACCGTGCCCCAAGGAAAAGGACGGGGTTTCCCAAATGATTCCGCTTCTTTGGGAAGCCGCAACCAAGTTCCCCGGATCGCTCGAAGAACCCACGGTTCTGGGGAGTATGGACTAATCGGCCAGAGTTCATTGAAAGGAGGTGATGCACGATGATGTGGGCGAAGAAGCCGGAGAACGTCCGGAACGTGGAAGTCAAGAACGCCGTTTGTGGTGGCGGCTGCTAAACGATATGACGGCCTTGTTATTCCGTCTATTAGGGGTGAGAATGAAGAGACCCCTCTTCGTTCTCACCCTCATGTTGCAAAAGGAGGATGCCGATCCATGCCGCGCGATTTTCGCTGGGTCCTTGTCGGTCGGTTTGCAACGCGAATCGGAGATTATATGTTTCTGCCGGCAATTTTGGCTGCCAGCCAACATTATCCCTGGGTGATTCCGCTGATTGGTCTGGCGTTCTATTTTCCGCCGTTCGTCGCGGCGCCATTGGGGGCTTGGGTGGATCGAGGATTTCACCGTCGGCTCGCGATCGGGGCTGATTCCGCCAGTGCATTGGCCATCGGCATTCTTATTGTGGCACTTTTGTGGGAACCCCGCGATATCCCGCTGGCTTTGCTGCTAGCGGTGTTTATCAGCGAACTCTCGGGCACGCTCTACGCGTCGGCCAGCAACCGCCTGATTCGCGATTTTATTACCGACGGCTTTCCCAGCACGAAAGCCGGTTCATGGATTGATACCGCCAATACCGCCGGTCAACTCGTGGGCCTCGTCGCCGGGTTCTTCGGTCTCGGGATATTTCGGACCCTCCTTCCGGTAGCGATCGTCAATGCTTCGTCCTTCAGCGTGTCTCTGATCACCACGATGTTCGTGGCGGTGCCGACTATCAAGCATCCGGTGGTTGAAAAGTTTAGTCAGTCCATCATGACGGGATTTCGGATTTTAATACAAAAGCGTTTGTTGCTCGCCTTGGCGCTCAGTGCTGCGGTGATGAATCTCGGCGGTTCCGCGTTTCTAACGATGCTCGCTGTGTGGGAGCGGGCCGTGGTCCCGCATGATGCCCAGTGGGGTTCTGTCGTCATTATCGCGTGGACGGTGGGCGGCATGGTATTCAGCCAAGTCACGGCCCATATCAAGAAGTTGCCGAGTGCGCTGTGGCTGGTCAGCGGAGGCGCTCTTATTCAAGCAGTGAGCTTGGGGGCCATGGGGGCGTTCCCTGCGTTAGTGGTGGGACTCAGTGCAGCCTTCGTGATAGGCATTGGCAGTGCCCTAGCCAGCGTGGGCATTTTTGCGGCCATTCAAGACTCGCCGGAGAAAGAAGTTCTCGGCACGGTTTCCGGGGCCTTTAACACCTTATCCCGCGTGACCCAAATCGTTGGGGCCTCCGCCCTCCCCATGCTGGCTCTGGGCACAATTTCGCTTCGCACAGGGTACGCGATGGCTGGAGCCACGATGGTCGTCGGAGTGCTAGTGCTCTTCATTCTCGGCCGCCAATCGCGCCCCACCGTTACGGCCCCGACGCCAAACGCAGACAGTGCGATTCAAGAAAGGTCCCGTTGACCAAACACGGATATGCTCTCAAGCGGAATCGCACGGTTCTGGCTTCCAGACGCACCATGCTTTCTGGGGTATGATCGTTGCCATACCCCCACAAAACATGGCGTGCGGTGCTCTCCATCATACCAACGGCGGCCGCCCGGGTGGAAGTTTACGGCGCCGGCGCCCCATAATGAGCGCTCCCAGCACCAAGATACCCCCACCCACCACTTCGATGGCGTGCCACGGCAAACCCCATCGCGTCCAGAACGCACCCCACCAGCGCATGAGCGTCGGCCACAGACCGCGCACCAGTAAATACCCGCCGACCCATCGTTTCCAATTCATCCTCCGACCTCCTCTTTGCCCTCAGTGTATCCCGGCCACCCCGTTCCACCAAATGCCGCGGCCTAAGCAGGCAAAAGCGGCGTGGCAAAAGAGGAATGTCCTCTGGCTTTATGGGAAGCACCGTTCATCCAGTGCCAGCCATGCCCCGGTCCTGCCACTGCCCACACGGGCTGAATGGGCACACGAAATCCGCACTCCCCTCATGCACATTTCGCTGTATCTGCAGCAATTGCGCAGGGAGCTGCCTCAGAATGCCGAGCCGGCGATGGACCACTTGGAGTCGGAAATCGAAATCGCGCGGGTGCAGCAGATGATGGAGTCCATGTCGCTCTTGTCACAGGATCCGGGCTCCCTGACGCCGGAGATCCTACACTTGGATCAGTGGCTGCGCGACCTGCTTCCCTTGTATCAGGAAGCCGCCGAGACCCTGGGCTGCAGTTTCGAAACGCGGCTCGATGCGTCATCTTCCATTCGCGCTTCCGACTCCGCGCTTCGCCAAATCTTCAGCAACCTCATCTCCAATGCCTTTCGCTATGCGGTGCCCGCATCCGCCATCCACGTCTCCGTGGTGCAGGACGGCCCGCTCTGGGTTGCCCTTTCCGTTGCCAACCCCAGCACACCTCCGACGGTGGATCCGCTGCTCCTCGCCCAGCCCTTCGTACGTGGCGCCAACGACCGAGAGGGCACCGGGCTTGGCCTGGCAGTGGTCGAGAACCTATGCCAAGCCATGGGCGCGCGATTCTCCTGCCGCTATGCGGAGGGCATTTTTTCGGCTCGCGTGCTGTTGCCCCGTGCAACCCCCGATTCAAAAACCGCAAGCGTGCTGGCCACCCAGTAGGAGAAAACGGACTGCCTCCAAGAGGGGACAGCCTCGACTCATCGATAGGCGGCAGCCCGCCGCTCCATCCGCATGCCAATGCGGCCAATCACCAAGCTGATGATCAAGTAGACCACGGCCGCCATCACGTAGAGCGGGCCCGCTTGATTGGTGGCATCCACTCCCAGCCGCGCTTCGTACATGACGTCCGCGAAGCCCACCAGATACAGCAGGGTGGTGTTCTTCAACTGCAACACCACAAAGCTGGTTAAGGGCGGCAGCATGGCCACCAAGGCTTGCGGAAAGACAATCTTCCGCATGGTGGTGCTGGGACTGAGGCCCAAGGCGGCGGAGGCCTCCCGCTGCCCCTGCGCTACGTCCATGAGGCCGGCCCGGAAGATCTCGACAGCGTAGCCGACTCCGTAGGCGACCAGCCAAATCAGCGCCGCCATCAAGGGGGAGAAATGGATGCCAATCTGGTCGAATCCAAAGTAAATGATAAAGAGCTGCAAAATCGCCGGAAGCCCGCGGATGATTTCAACGTACCAGGCGATGGCGATCTGGAGGGCCTTGGGCCCATACAACCGTCCCGCCGCAGCCAACACCCCCAAAATAATGGAGAGGATGGTGGACACGATGGTCAACGCAATGTCCTTCAGCGCACCAACCCCATATACGCCCAGATAGTGGAGAGCCACATGCACTAGCGATCGCCCCCTTGGCTCGCGGTGCGCGCCGCAACAAAGTCGTCTGCAGCCTGCTCGGGTTTCAGCACCCGGCTCAGAAACTGCTGCGCGCGCTCTGTCTTGGGGGACTCCAAGACTTCGCAGGCTGGACCCATTTCCGCGATTTCATGGTCCGCCATGATGACCACCGTGTCGGCCACCTCCTTGGCAAAGGCCATTTCATGGGTCACCAGGAGCATGGTCATCCCCTCCCGGGCCAACCGTTGAATTGCGCCCAGCACCTCCCCCACCAACTCGGGATCCAGCATCGAGGTAGGTTCATCAAAGAGCATAATTTCAGGCTCCATCGCCAGAGCGCGGCAGATGGCGACCCGCTGCTGCTCCCCGCCGGAAAGGCGCTTGGGGTAGATGTCTCGCTTATGTGGGAGTCCCACCATCTCCAAGAGCGCCATGGCCCGCTCGCGGGCCTCGGCGCGGGGCATCTTTTTAACCTCCATCGGAGCCAGCATGATATTCTCGATCACCGTCAAGTGGGGGAATAGATTGAAGGTTTGAAACACCATGCCAACCCGCGTGTGGATGTCCTGCAAGACCGCACGCGGCACTTTGGCTTTCCCGCCCGTCAACCTGTGCCCGAGCAGTTCCAGCGTGCCCTCATCAAACGGGTGGAGGCGGTTGATGCATCGAATGAAGGTGCTCTTCCCTGCGCCACTCGGCCCAACAATCGCCACAACCTCGCTCTTGTGCACGTCCAAGGACACATCCTTGAACACCAAGGTATTTCCGAAGCGTTTAGTCATATTGCGCGCGCTAACTACGACGTCGTTGGACATTGAGTTCCCACCTCGCTAAGAATTTCGACAGAATCAAATAGAAAAGGAAATAGATCACGCCGGCCAACAGCAGCATGTCTAGCGGCAAAAAGTTCTGTGAGAGCGCACTGTTGGCTTGGAACATGATGTCGGCCACTGCAATCGTGAACACGAGCGATGTATCTTTGATGAGATTGCTGAGCTGGTTGGTGGCCGGCGGCAATATGGCAAAAAAAGCTTGCGGCAGGATCACTTTGCGCATGGCCACACTCCGCGGCATGCCCAACGCTTCCGCCGCTTCCCGCTGCCCACGGTCGACTCCCAGAATCGCACCGCGGAAAATTTCCCCGTATAAGGCCGCGTAAAATCCGCCCAGTCCCACAATCGCTGCCACGGGACCGGAGAGCTTGAGTCCCGCTTGCGCCAAGCTGTAATAGCAAATAAACAGCAAAATCAGGACCGGAATGGCGCGAATGATCTCCACGTACCCGGTAGCCGCCCAATCGAGGACGCGAATTTTCGAAAGCCTAGCCAAGGCTAAGATGAACCCAAACACCAGAGCCACCAGAAGAGCGGCACCGGTAAGCTCGAGTGTCATCCCAACCCCTTTCAAATAGTCGGGCAAATAGAGCGCCCATTGTTGCAGCATGGTATGCATCCCAGCAAAACCTCCCGTGTGATGATCGAAAGGCGATGAGGGACCGCCCCAGTCGGACAGTCCCCCGCTCGCCCAGGATGGCACCCATCAGGGGGTGTTGGGGGCCGAACTGATGCCTTTTAAGAACACCGGGCTGGTCATGCCATACTTGTCGAGGATTTTTTGTTCGGTGCCATTTTCAGCAATCTTCTTCAAGTACGCATTCAACTTCGCCAAGAAGGTCTGGCTGTAGCTTCCCTTAGGGACTCCGAAGTAGCCGCGAAGACTCTGGATGGGCGGGGCAATGGACCGCGGTACGGGCCCCAGGATTTTGATGTGGAGAGACGGATCCTTCTCCTTCGCCCAGGCAATGTCGGTGTCCGGTTGGAAGTCCGCGGCCACGCGGCCGGCGGAGAGCGCCAGGAAGCTTTCCGCAACGGATCCATATTCCTTCACATCCGCATTGGGCACCGCCTGAGCCTCCGGCACCTCGGCGGAACCGGTCACGACAGCAATCTTTTGGCCCTTCAACGCTGAAACCGTGTCCTGGTGAACTCCGGGGTTTTGGGAGTTCACCGCCACAGCGTCGTTGTAGTTCAGCATTGGGCGGCTAAAAGAGAGCACTTTGGCCCGCGACTTGGTGTAATAGATGTCAATGGTGACGTCCGCCTGCTGGTCGGCCACCGCTTGAATCGCCGACGAAAACGGCAGCGCGTCAATCTTCAAATGCGCGCCCAGCGAATGGGCAAAGCCCTCAAGGATATTGACGTCGTATCCCGTCCATTGCTTCGTGGCGGGGTTTTGAAAGTCTTGCGGGGCAAATGAGGATTCCGCGATGGTAAGCGTGTGAGTTGCTTGCACCTGCTGCAACAAGGTACTTGCCCCGCTGGCTGAGCTGGTGCCGCAGCCGGCTGCGGCTGCCGCGACCCCCACGGCCATGACGGCCGCCATGCTGATCTTCGATAAATGGCCCAATCTTTCTTCTCCTCCTTGGATTCTCGTTGTGTTGCGCCTTCGAAAGTCCCTAACCCTCTCACATCGGCGAAACTGCACAGCAAAGCTGAACCCGATGGGTTCTTCAAATTTCCAAAGCCGCATGCCGAAAAGCCGTTCGCTTGACGGCAAAGCAGGCCTTCACTGAGAGGCCGACTGGGCAAAGATAAATGGGCTGAAATGCAGTCAATATGCGCCCTGTGGCGAGACGTGGCACGCCGTAAGCCCTGTCAGCCGACCTTTCGGGTCAAGCCCCCGGGTGATCCGGTTCTTGCCGAACTTCTTCCACAAGCGCTCGAGGAGCGCTCGATGCCTCAAAGGCAACGATGCTTTGCGAAACCGGGGCGATGCCCCGACTATGATGCAGACTATGAACGCTTCGTACCGAAAATGCAAAGCAAAGGGTTTGAAAAACAATCGCCTGAGCGATTGCCTCTAACCCTAACATAGACTCCGCCAGCCCATCAACCCGCTGTCCTAGGATCCGCACGCCACCACACGCCCCCGGAATCCCTGTGCTGAAGGGGCATGCGCGCATCTTGAGCGAAGGTTCCTGAAAACTTCCTGAAATCCACGGCGAACGAACAGGGCACCGCCGATGACCCCGGCGGCGCCCCACGCCGTTACAGCTCGCGGGATAAGAAGTCGGTAATCATCCGGAACATGCGGGCGGTTCCAGTCGGGTCACCGCCCGACCCGTGCCCTTCTTCCAATTCAACGTACTCGAAGTCGTGACCCTCGCGAAGTCCCCGTTCAATCAGGCGCTCGCGGAAGTCGCGCGCCTGGCGAATGGGACAGCGCGGATCGTTCACCCCATGCACCATCAGGAGCTTCGTCTTCAATTGATCCACGTAGGTGATGGCGCTTCGCTCCCGCCAGAGCTCCTCATGCTGCTCAGGGTCCCCCATCATCTGCCGGAGGTAGTACTTGAAGTGCTCCATGTCTTCTTCGTACAGCAAGAGGAGATCGGTAATGCCTACCCAGGGAATGGCCACCTTGAAGAGATCCGGCTTCTTCACGGCGGCGATGTAGCTCATATAGCCGCCGTACGATCCGCCGAAAATGGC
This sequence comes from Bacillota bacterium, assembly GCA_021820485.1. GTDB lineage: Bacteria > Bacillota > Sulfobacillia > Sulfobacillales > Sulfobacillaceae > Sulfobacillus_B. The sequence continues at coordinate 19,554 of JAKADO010000007.1, read as the reverse complement.
GATGCGATCCGGGTCGACGATCCCAAGGCTCGTCAAAAATTCGACCCCGGCGGCCACATCCTCGAGGTCGCCACCGCCCCAATCCATGTGGTTGGCTTCCCGCCATTCGCGGCCATAACCGGTCGAGCCGCGGAAGTTGGGCTGGAGCACCACATAGCCTTGATCGACCAGCAGTTGGGCCAAGCTGTTGAATCCGCGGAAGTATTGACTGGTGGGTCCCCCATGCACGTCAATGACCGCAGGCACCTTCGTGCCTGCCGGAACGTCGGCTGGGCGGTACAAGATGGCTGGCACCAGTTTCCCGTCGGATGATGGATACGTCACATGTTCGTTCCCCACAAAGATGGCGGGGTCGATGGAGCCGTATTCAGCCGGAAGCACCACGTCGATGCTGTCCGTGGAGAGATCGTAGAGCAGAATCTCGCCGCGCCGGTTGGCGCTGGCATAGGGGATGAGGAGCTTGGCGTCATCAAGTACAAAGCTCGCGCCTGAGGCAAGGCCGGCGGACACTTGGAGGTCGCGCCGGGTCCCGCTGGGATACGCGTACAGCACCGGGCGGATCTGGGCCGATTGATTCTCCAAGGATACGATCCACTCGCCGTTCTGGGAAAACTCCGCCTCCACCACCTCAACCCCCGGGTCACTAAGCCACAGCACTGCGCCATCGTCCAAGCGCAAGACCCCGAGCCGGCTATAGCCCGGAGCGTCGGACTGCACCAACAGCGCGCGACCCTCCGGATGCCAGCCGAGCACCAGGTCCTGACTGCCTTCCTCAACCCGAAACACGCGGCGGATTTCCGACCCGTCGCTCTTCATGACATACCCGTCCTCATTCTGAAGGTTGGGGGATTCGTTGGTCGAAAACGCGATCCACTCCCCATCGGAGCTCACAAAGCCGGAGCCAACCGGGCTCTTAAAATGGGTAAGCCGCGTCCAGGTGCGATCCACGCGGTCAAATCGATAGAGGTTCTGTTGGTCATCGCGGTTTGAGGCCACCAACAGGCTCCGATTGTCAGGAAAGGCATCCAGCACGTATTCCTGCGTGGTCGAATCGTCATTCAGTTGCGTCACCGTCTGGGTGGCCAGCTCCACCTCAAAAAGATTGTTCTGTTCATTGCCGTTGGCATCTTTGGCATAGATGATGCGCGCATCGTCGTGGCTCCAGACAAACGCCGCCCTCAGCGACCGCGGCGCGGTGCCGTCTGTTAATTGTCTCACCGCACGGCTCTTCAAATCGAGCGTGTACAGTTCAAATCGACCGGTGTGGTTGGAGTAATAGGCCACTTGGTCCCGCTTGCGGGACGGAGAGAAGAGAGCGCGGCCAGGCAGTCGGGCGAGCTCGTCCAGGGGCAGGCGATGGGTTTTCATTCTCTGACCTCCTTCGAAATGCATGCCTCAGCCGTTCGCGAATATGTCGTAAAAATCCTCCCCCACTCCGCAAAACAAAAAAGCCGCTCGTTCCGCAACAGCGGAAACGAACGGCTTCCTTCGAGTCGAATTAGACGGGCATGGAGATGCGCTGGGCCGAAATCGGGTTGACCTGGATCCCGGGGCCCATGGTGCTGGAGACCGTGACGCTCTTGATGTAGGTTCCCTTGGAGGCCGCCGGCTTCGCCTTTACCAAGGCATCAACCAAGGCAGCCAAGTTCTGCACCAGCTTTTCGGTGTCAAAGTTCACTTTGCCAATCGGCGCGTGGATGATACCGGCCTTGTCGGTCCGGAACTCAATCTTACCGGCTTTGATTTCTTGGATGGCGTTCTTGACGTCAAACGTGACGGTGCCGGTCTTGGGGTTCGGCATGAGTCCCCGAGGTCCGAGGATCTTGCCGAGGCGCCCCACGACGCCCATCATGTCCGGCGTGGCCACCGCGACGTCAAAGTCGGTCCAACCGCCTTGAATCTTCTCCGCCAGCTCCTCGCCGCCGACGTAGTCTGCCCCGGCGTCTTCCGCCTCTTTGGCTTTGTCACCCTTGGCAAACACCGCCACCCGCTGCGTGCGGCCGGTTCCGTGAGGCAAAACCACGGCACCGCGGACTACCTGGTCAGAGTGGCGGGGGTCGACGCCTAGACGAACGGCGACGTCGACAGTTTCCACAAACTTAGCGTGCGCCAGCTCCTTGGCCAGTGCCAAGGCTTCTTCCGGGTCATACTGCCGACCCTTTTCTACCCGCGCCATCGCTTCAAGATAGCGCTTGCCCTCTTTGGCCAAATTTAAATTCCTCCTTGTGGTGTTAGCGGCCCCATCGGGTCTTCCACCAAACTTTGCTGTTACTCAGCGATTTGGACGCCCATGCTGCGGGCGGTGCCCTCGATCATCCGCTCAGCGGCTTCGATGGTGGTGGCGTTCAAGTCGGGCATCTTGGTTTCCGCGATTTCCCGCACTTGCGCGCGTGTCAACGTCCCAACCTTTTTCGTGTTGGGGTTGGAAGACGCCGTTTCGAGTCCCAAGGCCTTCTTGATCAACACTGCAGCCGGCGGGGTCTTGGTCACGAAAGAGAAGGAGCGGTCCTCATACACGGTGATTTCCACCGGAATAATGAGCCCAACCTGTCCTTGGGTCCGTTCGTTGTACTCTTTCACAAACGCCATGATGTTCACGCCATGCTGACCCAGCGCAGGACCAACCGGCGGCGCTGGGGTGGCTTTCCCAGCCGGGATTTGGAGCTTGATGACTCCAGTGACTTTCTTAGGCACGTTGTCCCCTCACTTCTTTGTTGACTACTCCAGTTCTGCAACCTGCGTGAAATCCACTTCGAGCGGGGTGTCCCGTCCGAACATGGATACCGTCAAGCGCACTTTGCCGCGGTCGGCCAAGACTTCTTCAATGCGGCCGGAAAATCCCTCGAAAGGTCCTTCGGTGACCAGCACTTCTTGTCCCACCGCCAAATTGATGCGCGGAAGCTCCGGTACGCCAGACAGGTCGCGCCCCAAGATCGTTTTCACTTCATGTTCCAGAAGTGGAATCGGCTTGGAACCCGACCCAACAAAACCCGTGACGCCAGGCGTATTCCGAACCACGTACCAGGAATCGTCCGTCATGAACATCTCCACCAGCACGTAACCCGGAAAAACCTTCTTCTTCACGAGCTTCTTCTTGCCGTCTTTAACTTCCAGCTCTTCCTCCATGGGCACCATGATGCGGAAGATCTTGTCCTCCATGCCCATGGATTCCACGCGCCGCTCCAGGTTTGCTTTGACTTTATTCTCGTACCCAGAGTACGTATGGATGACGAACCAGTCTTTTTGCACGTTCGAAACCGCCTTCCGTGCCTCTACCCAATCATTCACCGAACACAGCAACAGGGCGTCGAGACGCCCGCATAGAAGCCGATAACCTTAGCGGAGATATTGGTGTAGACCAAAATTAAATACCGTGTCCAGCAACGTGATGGCTACTACCACCAATAGCGTGAACACGACGACAAATCCTGTGTACGACACCGTTTGCTTGGGGGTCGGCCAGACAACCTTTTTAAGCTCTGACCGAATCTCGCGGAGATACTTCCACGGGCGATCAGAGGTGGCCACGCCTTTAGCTTCCATTATTCTCCCCATTTCCGCCCAGGCTAGGCATTACCGCGTTTCCCGATGAATGGTGTGAGTGCGGCACCACCGGCAGTACTTGCGACGTTCGAGCCGGTTCGGGTCGTTCTTCTTGTTCTTGGTGGTCGTGTAATTGCGTCGCTTGCAATCTCCACACGCCAGCGTGATAATGGTGCGCATGTTGTTTACCTCCCAGTCATGCGCAAGAATTTTAGCACGGGATTGACTATCTGTCAACGAACGGGTATAGAGGCGAAAAATCGCGAAAGACGGCCGCCTCTCGCCAACATCCGCCTACATTCAGCTTAAAGGCATTAGGCGTTCTGGATCACTCTTCGGCGCCGTTCGTGCACGCCTGGTCCAAGGTATTGTCTGAACCCTCCCCAACCCATCACAATCGAAGCCACAGAGAGCCCTTGCCGACGAAAGCACGGAGAGTTAGGTGTTTTTTTCCACGTCGTGATTACATGAGGCAGAAGGCAGGTGTTGGGGGCCATGAACTGGCTCGACCAAATGACTGCGGCCATTGACTCGTCGCCGCCGTCTGACTCTGGCAGCTCAGGAATTGGCCTCCTCCAACGTAAAAGTGGTTGATGTGGCCCTCAAATATGGTTACGAGTCTCCCAAGGGCTTCCCCAAAGCGTTCCGGCGGGCGCATGGTCTCTCTCCATCCCAGGCGCGCCAGCCCGGCGCGATGTTGAAAGCCTATCCCCGCATCGTCTTCCACCTATCCCTGAAGGGCGGCCAGACATGGACTACCAAATTGTTCACCGCGAAACGTTTACCGTCACTGGGAAGCGTATTCATGTCTCGCATAATAACAGCGAAAATTTGAGAACCATCCCCGCCGCGACCTGGGCCAAGTTCACCGCTGTAGGCCCCCTCCCCGGAGCCATTCATGCGCTCTCGACCCGCATCTTCGAGGAGTGGTTCCCGGCCACCGCCTACGAACACACGGGCGGTCCAGAAGGCCGGGAGACGCGCTCTCCGATGACTATCGCTGCGAGATCTGGATTCCCGTCGTTCAGCGGACGTAATTCTCACGGTCTCTATTTGTTCCGGATGACGGCGTGCTGGCCACGGTGCATCACTTTCGCAACAGCACAGTCAGGCCCCAAGTTGGACATGCCGGAGCAAGCAACTAAAAAAGGGCTTGGATAGTCCGTGCCGGGAGCTTTCTCCCGGCCGCTCGCTGCGACCGATTGGGTGATCATCATGCCCTTTTTCAATGAACACAGCGAGGCTCTTCCCGGCCCCTCCCCATGGTCCTCGCTCTCCCACAAATTCTTGAACCATATCCCGCGTCTATCAACCCATCATATCTGCCTCCAGAACTGCCCATAGACGCTAACCCCTGCGGGCGCTAACGGTATATACTCAAGATGCGAATGGATTCTGCATTCGGAGGCGGGTTTGGGTTTTTGCTAGTGAGGGAGGCAGTTCCCCATGATTGTGGTGACCACAGAAAACATCCCCGGACACGAAGTGGAAAAAGTGCTCGGCCAAGTATTTGGCGTGACCGTTCGAAGCCGCGGCATCGGCGGCAACATCACGGCCGCGCTGCGGAGCTTGGGCGGCGGTGAAATCAAGGAATATACCGAAATGCTGGAGGACGCCCGCAAGTCGGCCATCGATCGCATGGTGCAAAACGCGCATGCCATGGGTGCCGATGCCGTCGTGATGATGCGCTTTGACTCCGGAGAAATCGGCCAGACCATGTCTGAAATCGTGGCCTACGGAACGGCCGTGGTGCTGCGCAGCCAAAACGCATGAAATTCGTCGCCGCCTATTTCATTTTCGGCGTCGTGATTGCCGCTCTCGCCGTCGTGGTGACGCGGTGGCAAAGGCAAAACCGCCTGAAGCGCCAAGGAGGCCCTCCAGCCGGTTTTACCCTCACCAATGAAACCTTTGTGGACCCGACCACCGGGCGAACCCAGCGAGTCTGGTTCAACCCCCAAACGGGGGAGCGGTACTACGAAACCTTTGATTGACGGAGACGCAGCGGTGCTGATGCCGGTCCGCACAATGCGGGCATGATGGGTTGACAGTGGCGTCCACCGCTGTCTGTCTTAGGCTGTTCACGACTCCCACGCGATCGGCAGCCGCTTCACGCCATAGACGATGAATCCGCCCACCGGTTCCCACTGTTCTTTTGGCAATAACGGCCGAAACCGTTGAACGCCGCGCTCGACCAGCGCTTCCAGCGCCAATCGGGCTTCAAGCCGCGCCAGCGGCGCACCCAAGCAATAATGGATGCCGTAGCCGAACGCAATATGCTGATTGGGCCGTCGGTCCATGTTGAAGGTGTCAGGGTCAGGAAACTTCTTCTCATCGCGATTGGCGGAGCCAATCCATGCAATCACCGTTTCCCCGGGGCGAAGGTGCTTTCCCTCCCACTCCATCGGCACTCGCACCGATCGAAACATGGCCTGCACCGGTGATCGGAAGCGCAGAACCTCCTCAATGGCCGCGGGAATGCGGGCCGGCTCTGCCCGGAGCGCTTCCCAGACCTCCGGCAGCTCGCTAAAGGTCCAGACAGCATTGGTGATGAGATTCGTGGTGGTTTCATTGCCTGCCACCAACAACAGGTCGCAGAAAGAGATGATTTCGGGATCGGTCAGTTTCTCGCCGTCCACCTCAGCCTCTATCAAGGACGAAATCAAATCCTCCCCCAAGTGCTGGCGGCGCTCCGCCACCACCTTCGCGAAATAGGCGTTCATGGCACGGGTTCCTTCATAGCCTGAGACATGGTTGTCAGTGCCCGCCACCACCATATCAGACCACACCTTGAACTGATCGCGATCGGCCGCCGGGATGCCGAGCATTTCCGCAATGACAATGACGGGAAGGGGGTAGGTCAGCTCCCCCACCACCTCCATGGAGCCCCGAGCCATCGGCTCTTCCAACTGATGATCAATGATGGCGCGGATGCGCTCACCGAGATTCTGCACTGCTTTCGGGGTAAAGGCGCGTGACACCAAGTCACGCATTTTCCGGTGGTCCGGGGGGTTCATGCCGATAATGCTGGCGCCGGGACCCATATCTTCTGGATGATGTTCCCCATCACCGGAAAAAAAATGCTCATAGTCGGACAACACACGCTGCACCGCATCATAGGAAAAAGCTGACCAGACGCCGCTCTGGGGATCTTGCAGCAAAGGCGCCATCCGACGCATCTGGCGGTACCGCGGGAACGGGTTGAGGCGTTCGGCCATCGGAATCATTCTCTTGCCTCCTCCTCATATTCGGCTCTTATGACGCCATTCGTCTCGCGCTCTCGTGCGATCTCAGGGCACTTGGGAGAGAATTCGCGCACGCTCCCGAATCGCCGCCCCCAGCGCATCCACTTTGGCTTGAAACTCAGCTTCGAGGCCATCGGCGCTGCCAGCGTTTAGCGTTTCCGCCAGCCGGTCAATAGATTCGGCCAGGGTGGTCAGCTGGTAGTCCGCCGCGATGAGGAGCTCCAACAGTTGGTCGTTGTCGCGGATGCGGTGGTAGACTCGGTCATTGGCCGGAGCCTCCAGCGCATGCACTTGGCTCACCATCCCGGAAAGCGTATCGCCCATCTGCTTATATCCCCGCAGCTTGGCCATTTCGGCCGGGTCGGGAAAGGGGCGCTCACGGGTGGGGACCCCCATCGTGCGGCTTTGCTGCTGATATACCGAGCGCCAGGCGCTGGCGGCCCGCGCTAACCCGTCGGCGAGCCCAGTGCGAATCACCTGATCCAAACTGCGCATGGTCTCCGCCGAGGCATAGGGATTCACATCCCGCCGCTCTTGAAAAAACTTGGCTACGATGACGGTAATGGCTTCGTGACGCTCCATGGCTCCATCGCCCCTCACGCAAGAAATAAGAAGGCCAGGAGATGCCTCCTGGCCTCATCTGTTAACGACCGGAACCAGATGCGGGCGGCGACTTCATGTACGCCGTCGCATCCACCAGCGGTGATGCGCCCTGAATGGTAAAGCCGGTGCCGCTTATCATGTTGGGGGCCGTCAGAAGTCCGTGATCGGCCATCAGCATGGCAATGTAATAGCGGATGGCAGTCTCCTCGTTGAGACCGAACGCACGGAGCGAAATGAGCTTCTTCATCAGCTCATCCGCTGGAGCCACCAAGACTTTGACGTTGTTAAGAGTAATGCCGTAGGAGCTGAGGAATTCCTGCAGATGGCCGGTAACCAGATCGGTGATGTCATGAATTTTTTCGTTGATTTGTTCGAGTGGGGTGACTTGGCAAATTTGGTTGATGGACTGCTCCAACACTGGCGCCGCATAGGTGTTCACTTCCGAGGTCTTGATGAAGTGGCCTTGATACGGCATGTGCTGGACCAGCTTCAAAGCATCCTCTTTGGAATCCACATGGATGTAATAGTCGACTTGGTAGTGCAGCTGCGCCATTTCTCGGGAGAGGGCCTGCCCTTCGGCCCGGATGACCAGTTTCGCGCGGTTGACGTAAATGGCTTCATACTGCCATGGCGACTGTCCGCCGTAGAATGCCTGCTGAATCGCGCCCACCAGCACCCGTTGCGGGGTGTCCACCTGATATTGTCCCGTTTCATACACGTTTAAAATCGCGCCGCGGCTCTTCAAGACGCAAAAGTGATTCGATTCCACCGTCAATAAGGACCCATTCATGATGTCATTGCCGGGATAGTGGTATAAGAGGACATCTGGCCCCATCACTTCTTCCCCGTTGGCCGTCAACGTGGAAATTACGTTACGCATCGCCATTTATAAATCCCTCCTTAGCATCTGCATGCCGATTTCAGTATACGTCAGGGGACTTGGCCCCACGGCTTTTTAGCAAAATTAACCATTCATTTAGCGATGCTCTTTTCCGTTGTCGCTCCCTTCCATGGCGAGGACCACTCCACTGTATTTCGCGATAGAGGGCGAACGCCTCAAAGTTCTCGCCTCGGATAGAGGCGGGAAAACACGTGATCCCCTACGCTTCTCATATAGGCGATGCAACGCGTTCGACCTTTGAAGGAGTGCGTGTGATGCACGGACTGGCAGTTGGCGCAATCGGATTTTGGTCCTCGTCTATTTCATTGTGCGTCAGGTGACGCCGCGCAGCCCGCGGCGATCCCGCTTTTATATTCTCCCCTTGGTGCAACCTGCCCCATCCGGTTCCCTCCGAGCAGGTGTGGGATGCCGCGATCTCGGTCGGCATCTCGGTGCCTTTCGGCACCATGCAGGCCTATTTCACCACGCTTTATGAGTCCCAAGGACAATGGTACATGAAGGGTGACTGGCGCTATGTCGCGAGTTGGCTCGTGCTCTTAGGGCTGCACATCGCGACCAGGACTTAGTGCGGCCACCCACCACTCCCCTCCGGCGGTGGAATGGATTGCCGCCTTGGAGGCGGCGGTGGCTTGGGGACTGCGCTCCCTGGTGCTGCATCTCCGCTATCCCCAACTAAGCCAGATTCTCATCCGCTCCTGAACTCTGACGCAAGTGCTCCAGGAACAACCACGCGGCTTCTTCGCAATCATGGGGAGTAGAAGGCGCACGCCTATCTCCAAGGCGGGACCGCTTCCCCATTGGATGTAACTGGCGCGATTGCGCTTATAATAGAAAAGGAAAGTGGGGGAATAGACATGCGCGAAGCGACAACCGCCGAATGGCCGAGTCTCATGGAGCGGGCTAAGCAAAACAACCAGATGATTATTGCCCTCTTCTCCGCGACTTGGTGACCACACTGCCGACGACTGGGTCCAGTCGCGGACGAGGTGGCCGAACAGCAGCCCGAGCACGTGGTGTTTCTCAAGATTGATACCGATGAAAATCCGGACTTGGCGCGCGAGTGGGACATCCAAGGCATTCCTGCGATGGTGAAGATTGAAAACGGGCAGGAAACCAGCCGCTTGATTGGATATCGCCCCGCATCCGACATCCAGAAATTCATCGATGGCTAATCGTTGACTCTCATGCCCTCCCTGCCGGAGGGCATTTTCTTTGGCGGCGTCCCTATCGCTCTGAGGAGCGCGACACAGGAAGGGAAGTCCTCCGCGATATGACCCATCCCAGGAAGCCCAGCGCTGCAGGATATACCATGGCCCAACCACTGATAGGATAGAGCGCGAGACAGACCGCCAAGGACACCAGCGCGGGGCCACGGGCGGCTCTGCCGTCCCGTTTCAATAGCTTTAGCGCCGACGCCATGGCCACCGCATAAATGATGAGAAACACCACGCTTGGCCATTTCACCAGCGTGCCCAAGTTGACATGAAAGGCGGTATCAATCGTCAACACCAACAGGAAATCAACCCCGAGGGCTAACAGCGCTCCGGAGGGCGTGCGATGCCGGACATGCAGCCGGCCCAAGAGAGCGGGAAAGACCCCAGCCCGCGCCTGGCTGTACACCATGCGGGAGAACCCCGCTACGTTTCCGTGAATCGCCACCATCGTCACCAAGAGGGCGGCGAGTCCCGCCACGTCGGAGCCAGCGCGCCCGAGACCGATTCCCACCATTCGGCTCAATGGGGCCAATCCGTTTGTGGCGCCATAGGCATGCGTGCCGACCGTCACAATGGAGAGCGCCACGTACAAGATGCCGACCAACAGAGGCGCGGCGACAAAAGTCCGGCGCAAGTCGCGAGCCGGATCCCGAAACTCTTCCGCCAAATGGCCCACCATCTCCCACCCTACAAAGCACCAGAAAATCTCCACGGCAGACTTCGCCGCCGGAAGCCAGCCATGCGGGGCGATGGGACGATATGCGGACAGATGGATATGGGAAGCCGCCGTGCCAATCGCCATGATCATCAAGGCGGCAATCAACAGCAGCACCACCACTTGCGCCCAGCTTGCCAAGTTCACCCCACGCCAATGGAGCATCAGCGAGGAGACCAGCATAACCCCCGCCATAAGCGGAATCGACCAAGCGGGCAGTCCCAGCGTACTTGCGGCATAGTCCGCGCCCACCAACGCAATGATGGGGACACCAATCGGAATGGTGCCGAGAAAAAGCCAAGCGGTCATGCGGCTCACCGTGGATCCGAAGGCCAGCCGGGCATATTCCACGATGCCGCCCGCATGCGGATGTTTTGCCCCCAGCCGGCCCAGTGTCATGGCCAGCGGAAACGCCAGCAAGCTCATCAGAAGCCATGCGAGGATGGAGGCAGGACCCGCCTGCTCGGCCGTAATGGCCGGGAGAATGAGAATGCCCGATCCCAGCACCGCTCCAATGGCCAGGGCGCTCCCTTGGATCCATGTGAGGGTGCGCTCTAGAGTTGGTTGAGACATGGGCACCATTCTCCCCCACAAAATGTCATCCCTCTGAGCGTACACGGGTGTTAGTATCTTGTCACACAACATTCCCGATGCGGAGCATCGGCGGGACCGATAGGAGGCTAGCATGATGGAGATTAAGACTCTGCAAACGTTTCATGCGCTGGCCGACGAATTGAGCTTTTCCCGCACCCCCGAACGGCTGAACTACGCGCAGTCCAGTGTTACCGCCCAGATTCAGCAACTGGAGCAAGAGCTCGGGGTGCATCTCTTCGAGCGGTTGGGAAAGCGCATCCGGTTGACCTCGGCGGGCGAACGGCTCTTGGTCTATGCTGATCAAATCCTGCGGCTGGCCGCAGAGGCACAATCCGCCCTCTCCGTCCCCAGCGGCACCTTAACCATCGGAGTCGTGGAAAGCTTAGGCACCTATGGGCTAGCTCCGGTCGTGGCTGCATTCCGCTCCCAATGCCCGGGTGTTGACCTTGCGTTTCGGACCGGCATTTGCGGCCGGCAGGTGCTGCGAGGTGAGCTGGATCTCGCCTTTACCCTCGAGGAAATCCGGCATGACGCCGGTCTCGTGTTCGAGGCGCTGCGCGAAGAACCCATGCTGGTGGTCACGCACCCGGGCAACCCCTTGGTGGGAAGCCTTGCCGTGCAACCGGGCGACCTTGACGGCGAAACCACGATTGTCACAGAAGCCCGGTGCAGCTATCGCACCATGTTCGAATTCGCCTTGGAAACGGCGGGACTCCGCAGTCCCAAAGTCGAGTTTGCCAGCATCGAAGCGATTAAGCAGTGTGTCATCGCCGGACTTGGCGTGACTCTTTTACCACGGATGGCCGTCAAGGAGGAACTCCGCCAAGGTCTTCTCGCCGCACTTCCGTGGTCCGGTCCTGACTTTCCGGTGGCCACGCAGATGTGCTGGCATAAAGACAAGTGGTTTTCTCCGGCTCTCCAAGCCTTTGTCGACGTGACACGGGATTCCCTGCAACCCTCCGCAACGGAAGGCAAAGCCAGCCGCGCCTAGAGCCTAAGGTCCGAAAGACATGGCAGAGGTCACGCGGCAGCTTACATCCCCCTCATAGAGAGAATTCTTTGGTCCCAAGACTGTTCCGTGACACCGGTGCTAGCCACCAAAGGCGTCTCTTCCCTTGGAGTAACCTTTTTCAGACACCGACGTTTGGTCTGTGACGCGATGATGCGCCAGCACGGATGTCTACGGAGGCCATCAGGATGTTTTCATGGAAGTGGCTTGGACTCGCCCCCATTGCTGTGTCAATCGCAGGATGCGGCAATACATCGCCGACCGTTTCGGCTTCGGATCCTTGCCATCACCACCAAGCCACATACCCCACTGTCGACTACAACTTGACCACGTTTCAGGTGGCCGGGGTCGGGTTATATCATTTGAGCGTGCCGCAGTCCTATGTCAGCGGCAACGGTCCGATGGCGCAGCTCGTGGACATGCCAGAAGGCGCCGTATGGATGACGCCACCCGGATTTTGGGGAGTTCACGAAAAGCCTCTCACCGGTTGGAACGTGTGGCTCACTCCCTGGCATGCCGGGGGCGGTAGCCTATGGAAGGATGCGCGGCTCATCAAACACCTGCCCCAAAAGAACGCCACTTTCAGCATCTTGGGTGACACCGGCCCCGATGCCGTATTCGAAGAAACAGCCCATGGAATTGCCGTGCTATTTATCGTCAACACCCAAAGCGGCACGGTGCATACCATCGCCAATCCCATCACCGGGAGCGCCCTTGTCGAAGACGGATTCCTCGCCTACCAGTCCCATCAATCGTTGGTTGTGGCCACTCTCCCGGGGGAAACGCTCTCGACAGTCCCCCTGCCGTCGCAGGCTTCAGGCCAATCGATGACCATTGTGTCACACGGCATCGCGGTTGGTCCCACCGTGGTCCCCTTCTCAGCGATTCCCACCATGCCGTCCCTCAGCCTTCCCACAGGGTATCGGTGGTTGACCGGCATTACCGGACGTGACCCCATCGTGGCGATTCCGGACAACTGGATCGCGTCCACCGATAACCCCGGCGGAAGTTCGTATTTGATGACCGCCAAGGATCCCACGAAGCCTGCGGTGGAGATTACCGTACAGGTCAACAGATGCACTGGCTGCTGGGAACCGAATGGCAGCATCGGCATGATGGATAGCCCGGATACGCCAGTGGCAGGACCCTACCGGCAAGTCAATTGGATAAATGACCATATCACATTTGCACAGTCCCAAAAGAACGGGATGGTGACCGGAGGCGAAACCTTGGTATGGCCCAATGGTGGGATGGGCAACATCAGCATTTCATGGACCATTCCGCAGAATGACACGGCGCTGGCGCAGGTTTTCCAGTCAAGCATCATGGCAGCGTGGCGGAGTACCTCGGCGGGTTTCGGAAACGCCCGCTAACCACCAATCAAATAAGAGGTAAGTGGGACGGCCTTCGGTCATGCAGCAGCTTGCCGAGCATGATGAGTGAGCAGAAGATTAGAAGTCATTCGCTCACCGATAAACGTTGCAACATGCTCTCAATAGCCTCTCCATTCACGTCCCCAAGCCAGCATGCCCGTCCTAGTTCCCCAGCAGCCACACCGGTGGTGCCTGAACCCGCTGCAAAATCTGCCACCCAGTCGCCAGGCTGTGTTGTTAGCTCAATGACTCTGTTAAGAAGAGCAACGGGTTTTTGGGTGGGATAGCCCACCCGTTCTTTGGCTGAGGTGTTGATGATAGGGATATCCCAGACTGTGTCAATAGCTCGGCCACGTTCAATGTGTTCATCCAGGTAGATGCGATAAGCGTGGGATTTGCCCTTCCCTTGGTGCCCCCAAATCCATTCCCGCCCATCTTCATCCCGGTGTACTTTTTGCCGTTTCATCGTGATATAACGGTCGCGGTCCCACGCTTCAAAGACTGGCGTGAATCGCGCTTCAGAGGACTTGGCCCACACTAGCAGCACGTCGTGTTTGCTATTAACGCGAAGGCTCGCCGGTTGACGCCGGCCGCTATAGTGCCAGATCCACTCATTGCGAAAATTGTCGTAGCCGAAAATACGGTCCGCCATAACTTTCAAGTAGTGAGAGGCATGATAGTCGCAGTGCAGTACAAAAAACCCATGATCATCGACCCATGGATAGAACGCTTCAATCCATCGCCGCATCTCCTCAAGATACGTCTCCAGGGAACTCCACTGGTCTGAAAAGGCGCCATAGTCTCGTTTGGAATAAAACGGCGGATCGCAATATATGAGTCGGAATTTATGAGGGAACTGGTGGTCGTGTAGCCAGTGGATTTGGTCCAATACGTTTCCGCGCGCCACATGCAATTTCGGCGTTACGAGAGGAAATGCTATCTCCGAAGGGAGCGACTGTTCATGGCCAACAACAAGCCCGATCCCCGCACCATCCTTGCCAACGAGCGTACCTTCCTGTCGTGGCTCCGCACCGGCGTTTCGTTGATGGCTTTCGGTTTTGTCGTGTCCAAGTTTGGCTTGTTTCTTCATCTTCACATTGTCCATGTCACGTCGCGGCATCGTTTCATCAATGAGTCCTTTTTAGGATTGGCCTGGGTGGGTGCCGGCGTCGTCGTGATTGGCATCGCAGCGTTGCATTTTCATATCACCCGGAGGCTAATTTTTGAAAATCGTGTGATGCCACGGTCCCCGATGCCCATGGTGCTGGCCATTATCCTAGGACTTCTTGGAGTGGCAATCTTTTACTATTTACTTGGCGTGTCTTAGGCGCAAAATAAAAATGGAGCTCACGACCGGGATTGAACCGGTGACCTCGTCCTTACCAAGGACGTGCTCTACCTGCTGAGCTACGTGAGCGAATTGGTTGCGGGGGCAGGATTTGAACCTGCGGCCTCCGGGTTATGAGCCCGACGAGCTACCTGGCTGCTCTACCCCGCGATATTCTGGTGGATGGGGTTGGATTCGAACCAACGTAGGCGCTAGCCAGCGGTTTTACAGACCGCCCCCTTTAGCCACTCGGGCACCCATCCATGCTATTTAATTGGGTCGATTCATGCCGGAAGCATCAACCGCTCTGCTATTTTACCTGCTGAGGCGCGATGCTGTCAACCGAAATGAAGCCTTTATCAATTGGTGAATCACGCCAATCCACCCTCAAAATTTCATGGTAACCGTTGACCCAACGCTAGCATTTCAGCACCTAGAATGGCGACAGATATCGGTAAAGTGTGGAGCCGCAACTGCTTCGCATGCGATCACAGCAAACGTTCCTTATCCCGACATCGTCCTAGTCGACATCACTTTCTTGCTTGCTGATGGCATTCTCCGTCAGATATCGCTGGATTTCCGCCCTTAGGTACTTATCCGATCCGCCGGGTACGAGCGGTATCGCCCCCACGCCCACAGCGTTAATACTACGATAGAAACGATGCTCTTCCCACTGTTCGATATGCTCGCGCGGCAATGGGAAGAGGACAATCGCTCGGTCAACTAAACGCGTAAACGGCGCTCGCGATAGGACGATGGCATCATGGTATTGATGCATGCTATTAATTGTGCTGACAGGGGGAATGGGCAGTCCTTCTCCGTAGTGCTTGAAATTACCATCATCTAGCTCAAATCGATATTTTGCGTCAAAAATGACCACGGATCCCATTCCTTCGATCTGCACCACATGGTCGGGCTGTTGAGCCACCGTTGGTAGGCCACTAAAAAGGCGCTGATACATGATGTTGATGGTGTTCCCATCGCGGAGCTCTACACGCGCGGCAGAGTCCTTGCCACCACCAAGAGAAATATCTTGAGGGTGCACTGAGGTCGTCGGTTTTACTGTCAAATCCCCACCCGACTCCTCCACCACCATTCGGACAATCGTGAGATAGCACCAGTACTCATACAATTGGCTAATATCTTTGGGACCGACAAAATAGCTGTCCCCATCGGGAAATAACCCTCGTTTAAGCAACCGATGCCATCGCACTACACGTCGCATGGCAGGATGGGACTGGGCCAGCGGCGACACCGGAATGATGGGGGAACCCACCACTCGCTCCATCTCAACCGCGGCAGAGAGCGTCCGAAGAAGCCATGAGGACGATTGTGTGATTGCGGCAAGGCGGCGGTTCCCCGCGACCTCCGGTGCACTCGCTTCAATACGTCTGAGGCGCCGGTGTACATCTTGTAGCAATTGCAAAAGGTAAAGTCGTTCCGGTGTGACGGATTCCCATCGAAGAACGGTAGCAGAGAACCTTGGATTCCCACGGGCAAACGCACGCACATCACGCCCTTGCGGTTTCTTGAGGCGCTCAATACGTGTCACCTGATCCTCTGCTCGTAGATGCGGTGGTAACGTGCGCCACGCATAACCAATGTCGCCGGCGAGATCCTCCCAGAGCTTTTCAAGAAGCGCTAGCCAATAGCTCCACAGGTCCAAAGAGTCGTTGGACACATCCATCGGATTCAGCAGATGGCTAACAAGGCGAGCTGTAAGCCCACGCACTTGATTTTCCAGATCGTAAACCATGGCCTGATAGTCGGTGTCATAATCCATCTTGCGTGAAAGAACTTGGATACGCGCTCCGTCATCTTCGACGAGAAGCTCAGCCCACCCGACCTGACGAAATGTTAACGGGCTGGTGGCGACCTGAAGGGAACCGTGAGACGCCCAATGGAGACGGAGCGGACGGTGTCCTAGAGTAACCTCAACACGCTTCCTAGCGCTTATTTGAAGTTGATATGTCACGTCGTCATATAGGGCTTGCCCTTCCGGTGAATAGATGGTCGCGTCCCCCATGGAATATACCGGCATCCGTACCCCAGACCCCTCTGATTCTCCAATGGTCTTCACCGTGGGACCCAAAATTACCACTACCGCGTTTGGGGTTTCAAGGCGCAGAATTTCACCAGAAGGACGCATAGCCATCCTCAATGTAGGTGCTAAAGAGTTGGTCGATCTTTTGAACGGTTCTCGGGTAGCGTCCCTGATTACGGGCTTCTTGTATCAGCGCCGCGCGCTTCGCGGTATCCTCCGGAACAGATGAAGTATCCGTAAGGCGTTCCAATAACCTAAATAGGGCGGCGATGTCACGACTCGAGGCCGTCCCATGCAACTTCGGCAAGAGGCGTTGGATGATTTGCTGATCTAACAAGACGTCGCGTTGTTCCTCCCGTGTTCGCTCCAACACGTGAGCAAATGGTAAACCGAGCGATATATAGCGGTACATTTCTTGCGCCACGCGATGACCAAATTGACCACGCGAGCCCTTGAGCGCATCCCACAGCCCACGAATTAGCTCCTTCGTGATCGGATCATCATCAAGGTCTCGGCCTTGCCAAGGCCATTGAAATAACGGCTCCTCCCCCATCGATTGCCAATCAAGGGATTGACTAACTACCAGGTCTCCACTGGACTCGATGTCAAATTCGATGACGTTAGCTCGGTCGAGCACGCGGGGCGTGATTGACTGGACTGAGTCGTCAAAATTCATGGTGGCAACAACGACGAGCCCTTTGGGTAACGCTAATGACTCCTGGCTCTCTTCGGATAACCGCTTCAAGCTGGGAAAGGTTCCCCAGAAATCTCCATCATTTCCGCTATCCATGCCACTAATGAAATCCGAAAAGTAGTGCTCTACCTTAGCGACGTTGAACTCGTCCAAACACAATAGAGCTCGGTCACCCGTTGAAGGCATCAGCAAGGGATCGAGAGCCCCCGCCACACGTTGATTGGTCAATGGACTGGTAAATCCCATGAGATCAGCCGGGTCTGCCCATGCTGGGCTCACCGCAACCACATGATATGCCCAACCAAACAGCATGGCGATAATGCGACTTAAAGTGGTTTTCCCAGTCCCCGATCGCCCTGACAGTATGGCAAACGGACGTATTTCAACGGACAGCAGAACGTTGAGCAAGTCGCTCTTCGTAATTTGGTACCCCATCCGTACAATTCGTGCATGGGCCTCATCGAGGTCAAAAGGCCGCAAGCCGTATTCTTCTCGCTCCTCATGAGCCATCGGCATGGCAGTGGGCTCCTCGCCATCATAGCTCCAGTGTTCCCCCACCGCCGCATCACGGGTCAACTCAAAATAATAACCATTCTCATCCTGAGATGACTGATGAAAGAGAAACTCACCAGCGTAATGAAATAAAGTGTTTCTCCGCTCGCGAGTAAAAACGTAAAGGGGATACTGTTCGGTTCTCGAATCCATCACTGCGCGATTGGCAGAGAGATTGGGATTAAAGGATTTTTGACCCGTTTTGTTATCCGTATGTCCTTCCCAATAGTACTTTAGGACGGTTTCATCATCGTTTAGCCATTCATTGGGGTAACTCTCCCCGTGCAGCGTACACAGGATAATGACTGCTCGCGATTCCTTCCCAGATATGGGATGAATTCCTTTGATCTGGTTTAGACCAGACAACGCTGCCACGTCCGTTGCAGAAACAGCGTATCCTCGTGACAAACCATGTAGTGCTCTTGCCGTCAGTTGTTGCGCACCTAATTTTTTATAATAGTCGTGAAGATGATCGTACGCCAGGTCGCGGAGCTTCTTTCTAACCGATTCCGTCAAACGTGCCTTATGGACAAATCCCCATTTTCTTGTCGAGGCGTTTTCCTGAATTTGGTCCTTTAACGCCCTGAGAGGCATATCCCTCAAGACTCTGGCCACATCAGAATCACTTCGTTTATTAATATTAGCGAATTCGCGGCCCTCGGCCTCCACGAGCATCGCGAGTTGCGATCGTCCCAGATAATACTCTCGGATACTCTGCACGAGACTTTCGATAGTTGCGTCCAGAGGATACATTTTGAGCAACGCGAGGACTGTTACCATCATGTACGATGCCGATTTTCTGTTAAACAGGCGATCAAATTCGTATAAAATCGTCTCGTCGGCATTTTCGTTTCTATTCGCCATGTTGCACCACCAAACTCATCTAATGTAAACAACCTATTATCCTGTTTCCGCCCCTCAACCCTTGTGCAGGAGCACTACCATCGACAGGATGGCGAGACGCGTTGCCCCGTTATATCGTCTATGCAATTTGATGGAGTGATCGATTGGGGCGATTGCGGCCTTCTATGGAATAGCCTGAAAATTGTCAAGTCCACGCCCTTTTCATCGGTGACGACTTTTTAACGCAATGGACGAATCATAACCCGGCCGACTCACCTCTATCGGTGCAACGGTGTTCCAGTTAGGTCCGTATATACACCACCCAATGTACGATTTTGTCGTCTTGTCATTTCTCGACATGAATACCATTTTCCTCCCGAACAGGAAATGGAACCACATAGCCACCGTTAGAGCGTAGCAAAACTATTAGGTCCTCTCCTTGTCGCAATGGAGTTTTCAAGACGCTCTTTGGCTACCGGGACGATTGTCTATGCTACGCCGCCACGGCTCCCCGACGCACGCCGTGTTCTAGCCACATGGTATAATTCTCGACGATCTCTATCGAACGGATCAGAGGTGGCGCTCGTGGCCCGAGTCTTTGCCCAATCCAATGAACAAAAGTCCGCGTTCTTACAACGAATCCATGAGAAGAAAGCAGCCAAGGAGCGAGGTGTCCTTAAGCGCGTTGATGCCGAAACTCCCAAATTCCTTCATTGGGCCCTCAAGCCTCTCGCAACTGCGATGGCTCGGGCGCAACAGCAACACAACGGTCAGAAGGGGACACGCGGGGAATTCGCCGTCGGACTACGATTATGGGCTCGCCTCCCAAAGGCTTGGGCCATTATCAACGATGTGGTTCTTGAATATAAGCCCGGCGATTATGCCCAAATTGATCACATA
>JAKADO010000152.1:1823-3808 GCA_021820485.1 Bacillota bacterium | reverse complement strand
CAAAATATTGTTAGGTCCCACGCTAGATGGCAGACATCGTCTCACAATCGGTGGCGGCTTGATGTCCAGTAAAACACCCGGACACGGGGTCCGGGTGTTGTCCTCGACCTGGCGCTCACTGATGAAGCCAAGGTTGTGTCACCAAGTGTTCTAGCCACCATCGACGGGCCTGGCGCGAAGCAGGCCATGGGTGGTAGGGCCAGCGCGAGGGTCGGTGCCAGTGCTCGAACCGGGACCAGGCATTGAGCACCTCCACCATCGCCAGGAGGCGTGGCACGGCGTCCAAACTGCGAGCGTCACAGTGAAAAATGAGGTAATTCTCCCAGGCATCCAGTCCGACGCGCGGCCAATGGTCTTCTTGCCAGGTCATCCATGTCGTCGCATCCGCCAGGATGCGAGCAATTCGGCGAATGCGCGGCGTGGGAACTTCTTGGGCCGCCAGAAAGTCGAGATAGTCCTGAATGAGCTCGGCGCGAGCCCCCTCTGGGGTCCACACCTCGACGGTGGCTGGGATCCCACTCCGGCGCCATCGATAGCGTTCCTGCGGCATTACGATTTTCCTCCCAACGCCGCCGGAGCGACGGACTGTGTCCACTGCAATTCCGCCTGCGCGGTCACGACCATTGCATCGTCGATCACCGTTTGCTGAGCGACGAACGCGGCCAGGAGGCAGGCCCGGGCCCACGCATTGATCCGTCGTGGGCGCCCTTGAGACCATTCGTGGGCCGCCTTCGCGGCGGCCTCCGTAAACACGGGGCGCTCGATGCCCACTTGGGCGAGCTGGTGGGCCAAATAGTGCGCCGTCTCCGCCGCCGTGAGCGGCGGAAGGTGAAACGCCATGGTCACGCGGTCGCGAAAGGCTTCCAAGGGTTGGAGGGCCAATTTGCGACGTAACTCCGTGTGCCCCACGAGCACCAAAGCCAGGGGCGCGGTGGTATCCATGGCAAAGTTCAAGAGGCTCCGCATGGACTGGAGCACCGCAGGAGCCAGCCAATGGGCCTCATCAATGATGACAATCGGCAAGCGCCCTTGCTGCGTGCTTTGGGTCCATAGCGCTTGGCGCACCACCCGCTCCGTTTCCAGGGGGCGAAACGGAATGGGGATGTGCAGTTCGTACGCTAGTTGCCGATAGAGGGTGCGCGTCGTCCAATCCTCGGCCGCGGCGAGGTAAATGGACTGGTACTGGTTCGGATTGAGCGCAGCGACCACGCTGCGAATCATGGTGGTCTTGCCGAGACCCGATTCCCCAGTGACCACCCACACACCCTTTTCGGCGACAATATGGGTAAAACGGGCTCGGCATTCGGTGAAAGCCGGGGCCGGAAAGACGGTTTCCGGGGCGGGATCCCGAGGAAAGGGGGCCTGTCGCGCGCCCCAGTACTGCCACCAATTCATTAATCATCCTCCTCGTCGGTCGGCGGCGTCGCCGCCAAGCGGATGCCGCCAAAGCGGCCGTCGCGTTGGGACGCCAGCACTTCGAGATAGCTCAGCCCCGGCCCCACCCACATCTCCGGCGCCCGCGCGGGCGCCGCGTCTGACAGCGGCCCGACGGTGTCAGCGGCGATGGCGCGGCCATAGAGCTGATTTTCGTACCACACCTCCACGGTCTCGGGCGCATGGGGATCCCACCGCAGCTCGACCCGGCACTGCAACAAGCCTTCCGGGACGAGCCAGTGCCGGCCCTGCCACTGCACTTGGCCGGTTTTGTCCACCGTGCGGGCACAGCGTTCCTGAAAGGCCGTATGTAAGGTCTCCCAGGCCACCGCGCGATGGAGATTCCCCGCCCTCCACCGGACCACGGGGGCTTCGCCGGTGGCCCGGTGGACTCGCTGATGGTAATGTTCTTCGCACCAGGCCGTAAACCAGGCGTTCAGCTCGCCCAGCGTCTCGGCGGGCCTCACCCGGAGTTCCGGCAGAAAGGACGATTGCACGAAACCCCATAACTTTTCTTGTTTTCCCTTATTATGTGAAGCTTCACATAATAA
>JAKADO010000152.1:0-1813 GCA_021820485.1 Bacillota bacterium | reverse complement strand
TCCCGGATACCCAACTTTTCTTGTTTTCCTTTACCTTGGGGCGTATAGGGCGGCGTGTGGATGAGACGAATGTCGAGCCGCGCCAAAATGCCCTCCAGTCGTCGGCTCGAATAGACGAGGCCGTTGTCCGTGTAGAGTCGTTGAGGAGCCCCCCATCGCTCAATCGCCGTCCACAGGAGCGCTTCCAATAAGGCCGTGTCGGCCGACCACGCAAATTGGCCCGCCACAATCCGCCGCGAATAGTCGTCCAGCAGCACCAAGCAATATGTGGCGCGCATGCGGTCGGGCTGCTCAGGGGTCGGATTGGGTAAAAACGGTCCACTCATCACGTCGCTTTGCCACAGATCGCCGGGGCCACTCGCCTCCCACCGCCGATAGCGTTTCGGGGCCGTCGTGCGCATGCGCTTTTTGGTCCAGCCCGCCCGATGCCAGTGGCGATACAGGGTGCTGCGGCGGATCCCATCCACTGCGGCGACGGGAATGCCTGCCGCCGGTGCCCACGTGCGCAGGAGCGCTAGGACTTGCTCGGCACTCCGCTCCGGCACTTCTCGCTTGAGGGCCACCGCTTGCGCCCAGAGGGCCGGGGGAATCGCACGCATGCGACCCGCATCCGCCCGAGTTTGCGGCCGTAAGGCCGCAAAGCCTCCCGTCCGATAGGCCGCAATCCACCGACTGAGGGTCCGTTCGGAGGGTGGTGCCAGATGTCCCGTCGGGGCCGTAATCGGGTGTTCGCGGAGAAAGTGGCGGTACGCTTCCCGCGTCTGGGGCGCAGTCGCCGAATCGAGACACGGGCTGATGACCCGGTACCGATAGAGCGCCCACGCTTCACATTCTTCGTCTGTCATGAATTCGGGGTTCACCTCCCAAACCCGACCATAGCGTATCGGTCGGGGCTTGGGGTCCTTCCAATCAGGGTGGGGATGGCGGGTGCTCACGCACCCGACGTCCTAAGTGGGTTGTGGCCGGAATCGGAGCGGCGGGCAATACCTCCGGCGCCACGCTGCGCCACACCACCCAACCGGGTAATGTCTGCGCTAGTTCGGGACCGAGCCCGCGTAATCCCACCGCCACCCACGCCACGCAAAGCCATGCCCAGTCCCCCGCCACGGCGGTGGCCGGGGGGCGCCAGGTCAGCGGCACCAAGTCTACAAGGCCGACCCCGTGCCCCCATTGCGCCACCAGTGTCCGAAATTCCACACTGACCGCCAGCCACGGTCGGACGTGCGCCCGAATCCAGGCCAACGTCCAATGCCATCGGGTAGCGGTTTGCTGCAACGACTGCCCATCGACCGCCACTGCGGTCACCGCCGCCTCCAAAATCCACAGGGCCGCCAATTCATAGGGCAAAATCCAGGGCGGAAACAGCGTTTCCACGGTGTGGCACGTGCGACACCGCAGGCGCGTCAAGGCGATCGGATCCAGGTGATCCGCCGCCCACTGAAGAGCCCGGAACCGGTAGCTATGGACTTCGCGGGCCTGCCCACACAATGGGCACGGGCGCAGATGGGGCAAGAATGTGGTCAAAAACTGGGCGTAAAGCTGGCAGACGGCATCAAATGACGCTATATTGAAATTCGGATGCATGTTCGGGAGCAGGGGTCGGTCAGGACCTCCTGCTCTTTTCCTCCTTCCGGAACCTTCTGTTCCGGATCACACCCGATCGGAGAGACTGTGAGCAACAATTAAGCCCGATTTAGCATCGGGCCAGCCCGTCACCGAGTATGAGACAAATCAGGGGTCATTCGGTCAAATAAGGTGAGACCTAACACCAATCTCATCAAGCGTGTTTGCCAAGTACGTGGGGTGGGCTTCG
>JAKADO010000151.1 GCA_021820485.1 Bacillota bacterium | reverse complement strand
GGCTCGCCTACTGGCTTAAGGACAGTGGCCTTCGGGTCACTCTTTTGGAACGGAACTTCCCAGGGTACGGCGCCAGCGGCCGGAATGGCGGCCTGTTGCTGCAGGGCCCTGCGCAATTGCTGGGTGATGCCGCGCACCTCATGGGAGAAGCCGAGGCGGTGGATTTCCTGCATTGGACCCGCTGCGCCTTCGAATGGGTGCAGGATTTGGCATCGCGCCATGCGTTGGATTATCGAACCACTGGAAGCCTCTCTGTGGCAGGAGACCCGGATGAGCGTCCCGTATTGGAGAGCACCGTGGATCTGATGCAATCGGCGGGCATTCCCACCCGGTTGGTCCCGCGCACGGAACGGCTCGCGTCCATTCAACGGCTTGGATACGATTGGGGCGCGTACATGCCCGATGACGGCATGATTCATCCCATCAAGCTCATTGGCGCATTGCTGGCGGAAGCCCGTAAGGAGGGCGTGTCGGTCTATCAAAACTCGGAAGTTGCACACGCCGACGAAAACGGCAAAGGCGTTGCGCTCCGAGGAGAGGGCCTCGAGGTCGTAACCCGGTCGCGCCGTCTTCGCTACCAACGCCTACACCCCATCGTGGCGCGCCGAATGGGCACCCCTAATTCAACCGGTCCGGGGTCAGATGCTGGTTTCGGAGCCCTTGCTCCCCTTAGATCACGCATATCCGGTCTATGCCGACCATGGGTTCAACTATTGGCATCAACGCCAGGACGGTCGTGTCGTGGTGGAGGCTTGCGCCATTTAGCCTTGGACGAGGAAGTGGGCACGACGCTCGCCCTGCACGATCGCATTCAGCATCGCTTGACGACATGGCTGCATGCACTGGCGGGTAACCCGGCGCCGGTGGCCCATCGCTGGGCCGGGACCATGGCCATGACCCCTGACCAAAAGCCCTATCTCCGACAGGTCACCCAGAGGATCTGGGCCGCCATCGAGTACAACGGCCACGGCAGTACCGTCGCTCCCAGCGCCGCCCGCATGCTGCGGGATGCCTTGCTGGATGGAGTGCCTGTATTCGCGGCCTATAACGTCAATCGACTGCGAGGTGTGAATCATGAAATGGATTAAAGGACTCGTTGCCGTGATAGCGGCCTTGGCCGTCATCGTGCTGGCGCTCTATGGATATTTGGTGATCAGGCCGACGCATTCCGCGTCCCCTGCCGCCCAAGCGGTCCCGCAGTTGAACCACGTGTTTGTCATTGTCATGGAAAACCATTCGCTGGACGCCCTGTCTCCACACGAGGCGCCCTACATCCATCAGCTTATCGCACGCTATGGCTATGACTCGCAGTACTATGGCGTGACCCACGTCAGTCTGCCGAACTACGTGGCTCTCTTCTCAGGCAGTACCCATCATACCCACAGCGACAATCCGGATCAGCGCTTCACTGGGCCCACTCTGGCCGCGGAGCTCAATCAACGCCACGTCTCGTGGCAAGGTGTTATGGAGAGCTTGCCCCGAGTCGGCTATACCGGCAATTGGTATCCCGAACCGGCAGGGACCAATCCCGTCAGCATGCCAAAAAACACCCTCTATGCCAAAAAGCATGACCCCTTCATGCTGTTTCCCCAAGTCGCCGCCCAAGACGCCAGACATATTGTGCCCCTTCGCACGCTGCAGCAGGAACTCCGCGCAGGTACGGTTCCGCAGTTTGTCTGGATTACGCCGAACTTGTGCAACGACATGCACGGCCAACCCGTGGGCTCAAAGGCCTGCCCATCCAATCAGCCAGCGCACCTCGTGCGCCTAGGCGACCAATTTCTAGCCCGCGAGGTCCCGCTCATCATGCATTCCAAAGCATGGCAGGGGCACTCCGTGATTTTCATCACTTGGGACGAATCGCAAATGCCGAGCCACATCTTTTCCTTATCGCAATGGAAAAATTGGTTGCTGGCGGGTCCCAGCGCGCCACGCACCTTCGGCATCCCGGTCGGCGGAGGACTGGTGCCGCTCATTGTCATTGCCAAGGGTGTCACGCATCCCCCACATCTCGCTCTTTGGGCTGACCACTACAACCTCCTCAAGACCATCGAAGCCGGTTTGGGATTGCCCTTCATCGGGCATGCCGCGTCGCACCGTGTCGTCCCGCTCACTCCCTTCCTGACCAATCGGTAAATGGTGGCAGCAACTCGTCGGGACACCGAAACGGCAGTATGATATTGACAACAAGCGAGGGGAGCATCCGATGCCATATCAGCCGTCATTCGATCGCCTGCTCGGGCAAACTGGCGTGGTGGTGGAGACCATCCAGGCTGACCGCCACGGAACCGGCATCGTCAAAGTGATGGGAGAGTTCTGGTCAGCCGAAACAGACTGGCCAGACCCTCTCCAGCCGGGCATCTCGGTGCTGGTGGTGGGCCGCGTCGGTCTTCGTCTCGCGGTGCTTCCCGAAGGAGGGTGATTGCCATGGAAATCGCCGAAATCGTTATCGGAATCGTGGTGATCGGCGGCGTGCTTCGCGGCTTATTCCGCGTTGTCCCGCAAGGATCGCTGGGCTTGGTGCAGCGTTTGGGGCGCTTCCATCGCGAAGCAAGCCCCGGCATGGTCATTAAGATGCCGTTGATTGACTCGCTGCAGCTCGTCAGCACCAAGTCAGTCACGGTCAACCTTTCCCCGGAACCTGTCATTACCGCGGACAACGTCTCCCCCGTCATTGATGCCTACTTCATCTACCAGGTGGTGGAGCCCAAGGCATTTGCGTTCGAAATCCAAAACCCCGAACTGGCCATCAAAAACATTGTCTCTTCCACACTCCGCTCGGAGGTGGGGCAGCGAAAGCTGGCCGATGTGATGACCCATCGGGAACAGATCAACGCCAAGCTGCGGCAAGAACTGGACGAAGCGACCGGCAACTGGGGCATTCGGATTGTCCAAGCCTCCATTCGACAGGTTGACCTGCCGAAGGAGATGCAGCAGGCCATGGAAGCCCAAAAGAAAGCTGACGCCAACAAACTGGCGGCCATCGAGCAAGCCCAGGGCGCCAAGGAAGCTGCCATCCTGGAATCCGAAGGGGCCAAGCAGGCTGCCATTGCCAAAGCGCAGGGCGAAAAAGAGGCGCTCTTGCTGCGTGCTGAAGCCACCCGCCAAACGCGGGTGATGGAAGCGGAAGGCGAGGCGCTCGCCGTGAAAAAATTAGCCGAAGCGCAGGCCACTGCAGTGCGCATGGTAAACGAGGCGGTGCTGGGCTTGGCGGATCAGGCCGGATCCGGATGGAGCGAGGAGCGGATCCGAACGGTGCTGCAGTTGAAGCAAATGGAAACACTGGCCGCCATTGGCCAGTCTCCGTCCACAAAAATCGTCTTGCCGGCCGAGCTTCAGAACCTGGCCGGCATCGTCACCACCATTCAAGGTCTCAAAGACTAAAAGAGAGCACAAAAAATCCCGGGAGAGTCCCCCCGGGATTTTTCTATGTTTCGGTCTAGATGTGGTATTTGCCGAGCCGTTGGTTCACTTCGTCCCAGTCGACATTCTTCATGAATGCGTCCAAATAGGGAGCGCGCTTGACCCCATAGTCGATGCCATAGGCGTGCTCGTACACGTCCAGGATCAAGAGGGGGTATGCGCCCCATGGCACTCCGACATTGTGGGCGTCCTGACCATAGATGTGCAACTTCCCGTCATCGAGGTCATAGGCGAGGACAACCCAGCCCCGCACCGCCAACCCGGTGGCCTTGAACTCGGTTTCAAACTTTTGGTACGAGCCGAAGTCTCGCTCAATTAGCTCCAGGATGCGTCCGTGGGGCTTGGGCTTGCCGCGCACTGGGCGGCGCAGAGCGGTCGGTCGGTACGAAGTC
>JAKADO010000068.1 GCA_021820485.1 Bacillota bacterium | reverse complement strand
CCTCACACCTAGGCTTAATAGCGCAGCAGGCTAGGACTCGCGGCGGTTTTTCCAAACTCATGATCGCTGCCCATCGAACCTGGGTGGGCTCACAGAACTGGTCAGAACCGACTCTGATGATAGTCCCTCGTACACGGCCACCGAAGTGGCGAACATCCTCCGGTGCAGTATCTGCACCATGCAAAGCCTGTGTCAGAGCGGCCGCCTCCCCACCCAGATTATCGGGCGACGACGATACCGCATTCCCAAAGACGCCTCAGCAACCATCATTTAGTCCACGTAGGAGGACAAGATCCCATGTTCGCTGGTACCTCAGTGGACCCATGAGGGACCTTACTGACCCTAATCGCCAGCCTTCCAACAAGTCGCTGCGACCATCCACGCCGAGGGCCATGAAGTCCACAATCCTGCGGATCTTTGTTCTCAGGGCATCCCGTGGAAAACCGCCATGCGCCGCGACTTGGCCGCCCAGGAGACCACCAAGGCGGTGATTCTGCTGCCCGGTTCGGTACGATGGGGCTCGGGTAGGAACGGAACGAAAAATGCAGTAGGTGGAAGGGTGGTCGTCGCGCCGATGCGTCCCACATTGCGCACCAACAACAAGCTTAAGTAATTGAGAAAGACCTCAATCACTCAGTTTGCTTGATGACGGTTTCCAAGACAAGCATGGGAGTCCTTAGGGCGGTCTCCTGTATAATGCTGTCCAGTATGGTCTGAGGGAGAGAACTACCCATGGAGATCGTCGTACGCCGAGCCATTCCCCATGATGGAGCTCGGATTGCCGCTATTTACAACCAAGGCATCCAAGCCCGCACCGCAACCTTTGAAACCGATTTGCGAACGGCCGACGATCAGCGGCAATGGATCGCGGAGCATGCGGATGCGCCGGCGGTGGTCGCGGTTGTCCGCGGGATTGTGGTCGGTTTCGCCCATGCGGCAGCCTATCGGTCCCGTCCGTGTTATCAGGGCATTGGAGAATTTTCGGTGTATGTAGACGCCAACTTTCAGTCACGCGGTGTGGGGAAGATATTGCTCACGGCGCTCATTGCCGAAGCCCGGGACCTGGGGTACTGGAAGCTCGTGTCCCGTATTTTCGACTTCAATACGGCGAGCCGAAAATTGTGTCAAGCGTGCGGGTTTCGAGAGGTGGGGATTTATGAGAAGCACGGCCAGTTGGACGGCCGGTGGATTGACTGCGTCATCGTAGAAAAAGTGATTACCGAGAATCTCCGGTAGAACCAACGGACGCACTCTCCGAGTGCGTCACCACAGCTGCCGCTTGATTGGCACTCGTTTTCGCCTTCTTTTGAGGTATCCCATCCGTCCCTCCAGTGACCTCCCGGACCCTGGCAACACCACGACGTCCGAATGAGGGTCAGGTAGGGTGCGATGGTCACGGACCCTCCGGTGCAGCAAGGTCCGACCACACGAGCGGCATCGTGCATGAGTTTCGTCGCCGTTGCGAAGTTTTCTCGTTGCACCTTCGCCGTTCAGGGCATGGTTTGCCAAAGTAGCGGCCGATGGTCAAGGGAGCCTGTACGGACACTGACTGACCGCCTTGGTCAGACTCACTCCATCCGCCCGACATAAGGTCCACGATACCTATACCCGGTGCGGCAAGGGTTCACCGAAAATCGCCCTCACTCTATTGTGATATGCTAATATAATGATACGAGGAGGGGTGCGCATGTACGAGGACTGGGCTGAACGGTGGCGGGCACTGGGAGATCCCACGCGCTTGCACATCCTCCGGCTGCTTAGCATACGGGATGCCTGCGTGTGTGAGCTCGTGGAGTTGCTGCCCGTTAGCCAGCCCGCGGTATCGCAGCATCTGCGGAAGCTCAAGTATGCAGGATTTGTCCGGGATTATCGTGAGAAGTCATGGATTTTTTATGCGTTGCGTCCGGACATTCCACCGGCCATCACCCAGTTGCTGCAGGAGTTGTCGATTCCGGACACGGAGGCCACGTGGCTTCGGAGCCACCAGGTGGGAGCCTCGTGCTCCGTCCCCGGGGCCGTGGAGGACGATTCCCTGAAGGTGTCGGAATAATGGGGCGCCCAAAGCCCCTTATCTGCGCGGGGGGATGGGCATGGCGATAGGGCTGGCGGTTGGCCTGTTCTTAGTGGTGTTGGTGCTAATCATTGTCCAGCCACGCGGTCTCTCGATTGGATGGACCGCGCTGGGCGGGGCCGTGGTGGCCCTCCTGCTCGGCATTGTCTCGTGGTCTAACGTGGGCACGGTGGTGGGCATTGTCTGGGATGCGACTCTCACCTTCGTGGCGGTGATTCTCATTTCGTTGATTCTCGATGCGGTGGGCTTCTTTGAGTGGTCGGCCCTACATATGATTCGGTTCGCCCGCGGGCACGGACTCCGGTTGTTTCTGCTGTTGGGTGTTCTCGGAGCGCTGGTGGCGATGTTTTTTGCCAATGATGGGGCCGCGCTCATTCTCACGCCGATCGTGTATGAACAGGCGAAAGCGCTCAAACTGGATCCCAAGGCGACCGTGGCGCTCATCATGGCGAGCGGCTTTATTGCCGATACCACGTCATTGCCGTTGGTCGTCTCCAATCTGGTCAATATTGTGTCGGCCGGCTATTTCCACCTGGGGTTCGGATCCTATGCCCTTCGCATGGTCCCGGTGGACGTGGTGGCGCTGGCGGCGAGCTTGGGGGTGTTGTACCTCTTTTATCGACGCGCCCTCCCCGCGACGGTGACGACCACGGCGCTGCGATCGCCCGCATCGGCGATTAAGGATCCCCAGGTCTTTCGGGCGGCGTGGGTGGTGTTGGCCCTCTTGCTCGTCGGCTATTTCGCCAGTCAGTTTCTGCATTGGCCGGTGGCGATTTTCGCGGGGGCGGCGGCGGTGGGCCTATTGGTCATCGCGCATCGGAGCCCGGTGGTGCCCATCCCGTCGTTAATTCGGAACGCGCCATGGAAAGTAGTCGTGTTTTCGATTGGCATGTATGTCGTGGTCTTTGGCTTGCGGAACGTGGGTCTGACCCATTTGTTGGGCACGGTGTTGACGGCGCTGGCGACCCATGGCGCCGTCGCCGGCATTGTGGGGACGGGGTTTGTCGCGGCGGCGCTCTCGTCGGTGATGAACAATATGCCGACCGTGCTCATCAATGCCTTGGCGATTCACGACGCGACGGTCGGTTCCGCCCTGCATACGGCGATGGCGTACGCGAACGTGGTGGGCTGTGATTTGGGTCCGAAGTTCACGCCCATTGGCTCCCTCGCGACGCTCCTTTGGTTGCACGTGTTGGAGCAACGAGGCGTGCGCATTACCTGGGGCTACTATATGCGCGTGGGCGTGACGCTCACCATTCCGGTGCTGGTGGTCACATTGCTGGCCCTGTGGGGCTGGTCCGCGGTGATTGGATAGGAGGAACGACGATGCAAACGTATGAGGTCCAGATGCGCCGAGAGAGTGCACAGCAGGTCATCGCCCGCACGCGCGACTTGTCGCTGACGCTGGGGGCGAAGCGTGGCG
Source organism: Bacillota bacterium (assembly GCA_021820485.1). Lineage (GTDB taxonomy): Bacteria > Bacillota > Sulfobacillia > Sulfobacillales > Sulfobacillaceae > Sulfobacillus_B. The sequence continues at coordinate 15,940 of JAKADO010000068.1, read as the reverse complement.
ACCCGGGCGCCGGATTCAATCCGGTCGAAACCCTGTTGTCGGCCCTGGGGGCGTGCTTGCTGACCGCGCTCCAAATGGTGGCCGAGCTGTCGCGGGTGCCGGTCACGGGCATGGCCATTCACCTGACTGGGGTCCGCCAAGACCAACCGCCCCAATTGGTCTCGGTCACCTATGCATTGCGCGTGCAGACCGACGTGGCCGAGGATCGGCTGACGCGCTTGGTGGCGACGGCACAGCGCAACAGCACCGTCTATCAGACTCTGGCGCTGGCGATCCCCGTGTCCGGCACCGTGGTGCGGGACGACGGAACGGCGCCCATCTAAGGGGGTTATCCGGTATGGCGCATATTCTGATCATTGGCGGTAGTGATGCGGGCATCAGCGCCGCATTGCGGGCCCGGGAGGTGGATCCCACCACCACCGTGACGATGCTGGTCGCGGATGCGTTTCCCAACTACAGCATCTGCGGCCTGCCCTTCTATCTCAGCGGTGAGGTCGCCGATTGGCACCAGCTCGCGCATCGCACGCTGGGCGACATTGAATCGGCGGGCATTCGGGTTCGATTGAACACCCGGGCTCTCGCGATCCATCCCGCTTCCCACACGGTGGAGGTGCAAACCGACGGCCAGGCCCCTGAGACGGTATCGTATGACAAGCTGGTAATCGGCACCGGGGCGGAACCCATTCGGCCGCCCATTTTAGGGGTGGATCAACCGGGGGTCTTCTTGCTCCACAGTATGGAGGACAGTTTCCGGGTAGCGGAATATCTGACCACCCACCAGCCGCAGCGCGCGCTTATCATCGGGGCGGGTTACATTGGCTTGGAAATGGCCGATGCCTTGCGGCACCGGGGACTCGCCGTGACGGTCGCCGAACAGGCGCCGGCCGTCTTGCCGACGGTGGACCCGGCCTGGGGCGTGCGCTTGGGGGACCATCTCACCGCCCACGGTGTTACGGTCCGCACGGGGGTCCGGATCGAGGGCATTAAGCGAACCGGACACGCACTGCACGTGACCGGGTCCCCCAGCTTCGCAGAGGATACCGACCTGGTGCTGGTGGTGGTGGGAGTCCAGCCGGTTACGGATCTGGCGCACGAGGCCGGCTTGACCCTCGGCATCAAAGGGGCCATTCCGGTCGACCGGACGATGGCCACGGCGCTGCCCGACATTTACGCGGCCGGCGACTGTGTCGAAACCTATCATCGGCTGCTGGACAAGCCTACCTATTTGCCGCTGGGGACGACGGCGCATAAGCAAGGACGGGTCGCGGGCGACAATGCGGCCGGGGGTGACGCGCACTTCGCGGGCTCGCTCGGGACCCAGGTGGTCAAAGTCTTCGACTGGGCCATTGCCCGCACGGGCTTTCGCGATCACGAGGCCGTGGCGGCCGGTTATCAGCCGCAAACGGTCGAATTCACGGCATGGGACCACAAAGCCTACTATCCCGGCGCCCACGAACTGACATTGCGCATTACCGGGGACCGGGCCACCGGCCGCCTCTTAGGCGCGCAGATGATGGGGCACTGGCAAGCGGCGGTGGCCAAGCGCATCGATTTCTTTGCCATGGCGCTGTATCACCAGATGACCGTGGCCCAATGCTTGGAGGTTGACCTCAGCTACACCCCGCCCCTGGGAAGCCCGTGGGATGCGGTGCAAATGGCCGCTGAGCAGTGGTTGCGCGTGGTGCGATCGGGCCGTTTGGGGTAGGGCAACTGCGCGGTGGCAACGTGCGCTGGAAAGGCACGGGAATTGCATCACGACTTTAGGGTCCTGGGGCCAATGCTGGACAGTACGCATCAGCGACGATTCGAGGGCGTATCTGCATCAAGGCCTTCCGTATCATAAGGTCGTGTACCACCCAGCAATCATCAGCGATCGTGCAATCCGCAACAACGGGGAGGGGAGCCGATGATATTCGAGACGGACGATGTATACGTTGACTTTACGCAACCAACCGACATCGACGACCTCGTCCGGGTGTATAATTCCCACCCCGCATTTATCCGTCAGCATCTCCATCGAACCGCCGTGACACGCGACTGGATGGCGGAAGAAATCAAGGCCACCCGGGACGCCGGATTCTGGTCATGCAAGGTGATAGGAAAGTCAACAGGCCACGTGATCGGGCTCCTTGACGTCCATATCGACACCCCGACCTACCTCTCATTGCGGATGGTCCACCGGAGCCATGCGCACCAGGGAATTGGCCAACAAGTCCTACGGAGCGCTCGAAGCCTATGCCCGGTCACACGAAAGCCGCGCGGTCCGCATTGACGTCGTGACGGGATACGATGACCGCGTGTGGGACTTCTGGGTCCGGAACGGCTTTCAAGTTGTTGAGGACATCACGCTGGAATGGAACGGGGCTGGGCTTCCGGCGGTTGCGATGAAAAAGGCACTGGCGACTACCGCAAACGGGCGGTGACGGGACCGTCAAGCTAGAGGCGCGGCTTAAGGCATATATGGGGGCGACAGCCCCGTAAGGGTTCGGCCGAATTGTGGGCTATTGCGGATGGTGAAGCAAGCTCTGCCGATGCTCACCATTTCAAGTAAGATATTGTTTGGCCAGAGGAGGTGGCGATTCCCTTCCCGTCAACGTTGCCGAGACCCCTTAGCGGAAGAACGGGGGCAAGAGCGGCCGTAAGGTTGCGGCCCCGTGTGAAGTCAATTGAGTGATAACCTCGGACTTCGGAAACACGACACCCATATGATTGTAACTTAGTTGGAATATTTGTATGATGATAGCAACGTGCCAACATGAAATCTGGGGATATAGATAATGAAAATTGCAAAAGTCCTGGTGCCCGTTCTGTTCTGGGTGGGCCTCGCTATTATCGTTGTGGGTGTAATCATGGGACTTATTGCGGATGCCTCGTACCTGGGCTCTAATCCCTTTTCCCCCCAGAGCCTCGCGTTGATATTTGGGCAGGTGGCCTCTCCGATTTGGGAAGGATTAGCTCTTATCGCAGGCAGCGTCATTATTGGCCGTTTGTATGGGGCTTCATAGCACTACCGAGACGCTGCTTTTCCAAAGAAACTGTGAAGGCCATGGGGGGCCGGATGCTAGCTCGCGTCGCGAATCAAGCACACTCGGGGATGCGCCGCAAGCCACAACCGGCCAGTGTCAGATTTCATGCGGGAGCCCCATCTCCAAGGTGGGATACTTCGGCGTGATGCCTAAGGCCGCAATTTTCCGCGTGTCGAGCACTAAGGTCGCCTCCATCACCCGCTGTAGCATGACGGGAATCGGGTTCATCGCCGGACCCGCTCCGGCCTCCGGCATGGATTGCTGGATGAGCGTCGCCGCGTCCCGGACTGTCAAGGGGTCGTGGTCGGCCACATTATACGTGCCGCTCGGGTACGCCGATTGAATCAGCTGCGCGAGGGCCTGGACGACATCTTCACGATGCACGAAATGCGTCAGATTGCGACCGTGGACCTGCGCCGCGAGGTGCGGAAAGCGTCGGATGGAGAGGCTGCCCGCGCTGTAAACCTGGGGAATGCGGACAATCACAAGCTCGATGTTCCCGTGAACCGCGGTCTGCAATTGCTGTTCAGCCTCCCATTTCGCCATCGCGTAGGCGTGGCCGGGTAATGGCTGGCAAATCGACTCTTCGGAGGCGGGAGGTGATTCCACGTGGCCGTAGACCACAGCCGCACTGACAAACACAAAGCGGCGTACGTGATGCCGTCGGGCATCGTCCAGCAATGCCTGACTCCCGACGACATTGACCGTCGTGACATCCCCATCAGAGGGACGCATGCCGCCACCCAAGTGACAGACGACGTCGACCCCCTGGCACACCTCGTGGAGTGACGCGGGGTGCGCCAGATTGCCCGCCACCTGTTCGACCCCGTCCCAGCGCCCGTCCACAGGGTGCCGCACGAGCACCCGCACCGCATGCCCCAGGCTCTGTAACACCGGGACCAACCGGCCGCCAATGTATCCGGTCGCTCCCGTCACCAACACTCTCATGATTCGTCCTCCTTCGCGGGGCTGGTGTCTAAGTTCCGCACCGCCTGCTGCAAAATGTGGACGGCCCACGCTTCGTCTGCGGCGCTGATGCCCTGCATCATCCGGGGGCGGAGCTCGGTAATGGGATTAGGTACGGCGCGCCACCGCTGCCGTCCCTCGATCGTCAGTTGTAAAAGGTTCACGCGCCGATCCTGGGGATGGGCGGTGCGGGTAATCCATCCCTTCTTGATCAAGGTGTCGACAATGCCAGTCAAGGTACCAGACTCCACCTGCATGGCCGACTGCAACGACTTTTGTGTCACCCCCTCTGTGGCCGCAATGCGAAAGAGCACCTCCCATTGACTCCGAGCCAACCCATGCGGCCGCAAAAACGCGTTTGTTCGCAGCGTAATCGCATGATCCACGCGCTTAATCCAGTGTCCGAGATTGTGATGAAACTCCTGGGTGGGATCCACGAGCGTTCCTCCAAACAATTGATAGGAACTCATTATATTAGTACTTCTCTAATTGAGCAAGCGCATTCAAGAATAGCCCCCCTAGACGGGAAGCGGTCGAACGGGAAACGGAAACTTTACACCGCTGATCAGTGGGTTTCGGGGGGATGTCCCGTTATCGGCATTAGCGCTTGGCATTTTTCCCTTCGGGTGGACACAGAATTGCGTGCTACCTGTTACGCCTTCCTCCCCAAAGAGGTCGGACGATAATCGACATTAGTGGTAGGCAGAGCGAGAGGAGGTGCGACGATTTGGCCACGGAACCCGACCCACTACCGATCGCCAATTCGGGTCCATGGTTCTTGGGAACTGGCCGGCATCGAGCGCGTTGTGCGTCGCCGGGTTCCCGCCGACGCCGTCGATGAGGTGGTCCAAGGGGGGTGTTGCACGCCTGCATTGGGGTGGAGACCCTACGGGATGGGCGAGCTTTTCCCGGCTGGGTTCGGACCATCGCGTACAATCGGACCCAGCAATGGCGCCGGGATCGGTATGCCGCCCGAGACATCACGATGCATCAGTCCGGTGCGCGCGCACTCATCGGCTAACGGGCCAAGCGGCTCTCTATAATATTCAGACCGGGAACAAACCCAACGCACGGCCAATCGAAGACCGGCTTCCCAGGCTCGATGCCCCGTCCTTCGTGTCCTCGCTGGTGACGCCGTGCAGATGGATCGGCCGTTCATCAGTCGACAGGGTACGACAATTAGCAGGATTTTCCTGCGTCTTTAGCGAAATCCGGGGGCATGTCGGAGGCCACGGGGTCTCCGACACGGCAAGCGCTCGGTTCGAAACGCAAGACTCACTATCGAAGGTCCTAGGATTGGCTGGGCCGACGTCACGGCAGGGATAGAGGGGGATAAATGATGAGTGGGATTACCTATCGACTGGCTACTGCCGGCGATGTCCAGGGGATCATTGACTGTGCTCTGGGGGCGCTTTGGTCGGGGGATGGGACGTCCGCCTGGGATCGGGCGATGGGTTGCGTGCCGGGACACGATTGGGCCTCCCAGAAACGCCGGAGTTTGGCCCGTTTCGAGGAAGCCTACCCCGAGCGATGCCAGGTGGCGGCAGCGGGTGATCGCCTTGCGGGTTTCGTGATGTGGAGTGGAAATCGTGCAAGCAGGGTAGGAGAAGTCGAAAATTTGGCGGTACATCCGGATTTTCAGGGGCAAGGTATTGCACGGACCCTCATGGAACACGCGATGGCGGCCTTGCGGTCTGAGGGGATGCGCTCCATCAAAGTGTTCACCGGGCTCGACGTCAACCATAAGGCCGCGCGTCGCCTATATGAGGGGTTGGGGTTTCGTGATGTGTGGCACACGATTACGTATGGCATGGCTCTAGATTCTGACTGAGCACCGCCGGTAGGACTAACGGCCCGGCCATCGCTGATGCAGTTACGGGGGCTCGGTATGGCTGCGTCACAAACAGGTCGTTCCTGTCATCGAGAGGGGGAATATTTGGTATGCCGTTATGGCTTGGAGCGCATGACGTGATGGAACTGCTGGATGAGGAAGCGCTCATCGGCGGCATTCGATCAGGGTTCCATGAGTGGGTCACCACTCTACCGGCACCGCAACGCTTTCATTCGGCGTTGGCGGGCATCCCCCAGACGACGGACTTGGGCGACATGCTTCTCTTTACCGATGTCGATGCCGACCACGACGGTGGTCGGGGTAATCTGTTGAACCCGTTGATTCTGCGCGACAATCTGATTAGACTTCATGATAACGCCTCCTGGAGGAGTTGCGGGCTCTAGACCCTGCACACACTCATCGTACAGGAGGCGCTTTTGCGGAGACAAACCTCAAGAATTAGAGTCTACAGGAATGTACGGGGGAAAAAGCGCATTTAGCCGTGACCTGTCGGGAGTCATCGACTGAGGTGCTGACCATTGTTGGCATGTCCTCAGAGATTTTGGGTCTGCAAAGTGGTGTTCCGTTTGAAGGAGCTCGCACCCTCTTCGGCGAACTCCCCATGGCGCGGTATGGAATCGTTTATGAAGATTACTCATGAACTGTGGAGGTAAAAAATGACCCGATTACAGATGTCCGTCGCAGCCAATGGGGTCTTGGTCATCGCCGTGGCGGTCCTGGGGATTGGAATCGTTCGCGGCAGGGTCTCTTCGGAGCGGGCCTATGGTAGCGAACTCGGTGGAGTCGGTCATGCTGCCGAGGCGAAGGGCTACTATGATCGTTACCTGAAGACCCGGTCGACCGCGGATCTGGGCATGGCCGCTAACCAATTGGCGTACGCCGGCGGGGAACTCACCGTGTTTGGGGAACTAACCAACGCCTACCCCACAGCGTCTCTCGGCAACGTCCTCGCCCAATTAGGGGCCGACTTATCGCACCGCACGACGGCTGCGGCTGTGATGCGACAGGTTGCCCAAATCCTTCAATACTTGCCCCAGAAACTCCCAACCAGCGGTATCCCCCCCACAACCTTCAATAAAGACGCGGCGAACGCCTTCAATCACTTGTCGCCGAACTCCAACCTGTTTCGGAAGCCATAAAGTAGACGGACTTGGCGAGGCGGGCCCCCAGAAGTTTCTCGGCCTCCTCGGTGCTAACCGCCCGCCGGGACCGATAGAAAAAACGCGACGGATGGGTCAGAGTCCTGAGGGTTACGGGAATATCCGGGCGAGAGTACCGTCAAGGCTCCTCGCTGGAAGCGAGGCCATTATGCTGTGGCCTGCTCGTTCAGTTGGTAAGAATGGCCATGGCTGTATGGTTGTGTATAGCCCGTTCCAGATATGTCGCAGAACGAATGAATCGAATGAGGTGAAAGCCCATGAGTGCGTCGACGTCTAAAACGTTACCGGTGAGACTGAGACCCTTGCATCTTCCGGAAGATATCGAGACAGCGCTTCCTTGGTATGCGGACCCGGAAGTATTGTACTTCTCCGAGGGTCCGGGCGTGCCGGCGTTTGACCGGGCCCGCATTGAGAAGATGTACCGATGGCTTTCCGAACGGGGCGATGTCTTCGTCATTGAGGTCTTAGACGAGACGTGGCGGCCCGTGGGCGATGCGGCGTTGTGCGCGACGTTGATGCCCATCGTCATTGGGGATGCCCAATATCGGAATCGTGGCATCGGCCGCCAGGTATTAACGCTGCTCATCGATGTAGCTCGGAGTCGTGGGTGGACAAAACTGGTGGCCCACAAGATCTTTGCCTATAACGAACGGTCGATGAAACTCTTTGAGAACGCCGGCTTTGTGCGAACGGGTACGGGCGTCGACGACCAAGAGCAAGCGTATGTCCGGTACGAAAAGACGCTGTAGTCCAGTCATAGCCGTTAGGAATTGCAGACCGAGATCTGTTCGGTCACTTGCCGTTGCGAGCCGAATTTCGGCGCTCGACCTTTACTGCGCTCTTGGGAGCGAGTGTGCATTAAACTGCCGGCGAACCGGAGCGGGTTTCTTCGTTCGCGCGCTGTCCAAATGCAGTGCGACTTCAGGAACACGCCGGTTCATCCCGTGGTGACGCACTCGCGTTTGTAAAACCGGCTGGTCAAATTGCGCGCCCTGCGGCATGGAGGCTCAGCCCCACTCTGTAAGCCTAATCCATGCAACTCATCAGAGAAAAGTCCGGTATCGGCGCGCTTGCCGAAAAACGTCAACGGACCCGCCATGCCGGGTTGGGGCCCGAATCCCGTCAAGGCGCCCCATTGGGCGGCAGGAATCGGGGCGTCCATGGCATAGGACCAAAGGCGGATATCAGAACGCCAGGAATCCACGTAGAATCATCGCATGAACACGCCACCCCGGTCATGGATGACCCGTCGTTTTCTCCTGTATGCCGCGGGCAACTCCCTCAACAATATCGGTAACGGCATGTGGACCATCGCGCTGCCGCTACTGGTCTATCATCTCACGCGGTCGAGCTTATCGATGGAGATTACCGTGGCGGTCGAGGCGCTGTCCATGCTCTTGCAGCCGCTCGTGGGCACCTGGGTGGACCACACCAGTCCCCGACGCCTCCTCGTGGGCTCGCTGACCTACCAGGCGGTCGTGAGTGCGATCGTCCCCCTTTTTGTACGACGTCCACGCGCTCACAGTCGGGGTCATTTACGCGGTGGTGTTTTTGTTGGGATTGGGCATGAACGCCTTGCAGACGGTCCAGACGGTCCTCATCCCCCTGATGTTTCCGGCCGTCAAAGACCGGGCGAGTGCGGGCCTCACGACGGCTTACACCTTAACGACCATCGTGGGTCCGTTAATTGCGGGGGTCGTGCTGGGCACGTCCGGCTATCCCGCACTATTTTGGCTGAACGCTCTCTCCTTCTTGGCGCCGATTGTGCTGTTGCCGTGGACGCGGGTCCCGGGCCAACAGCACGGGGCGTCCCAGCGAGAGGGAGCTGGCTGGCGGGAGCGGACCCAGGAAGGATGGCGGGCGCTACGCCAGTATCCCATGACGCGGAGCTTGCTCGCGGTGCTCATGGCGTTGCGTCTGAGCAACGCCGCGATGCTGCCGTTAGTGGAGTTTGTCTTGAAGCACCGCTTTGGGTTGAGCAGCGCCATGGTGAGCGGGGTCTTCGTGGTGGATGGCTTGGGCTCGTTTCTCGGGACCCGTGTGCCCGTCCAGTGGCATCCCGCATCCCCAAAGACGGTGTTGATCGCCATGGGTGGGCTCAACGTCGTGGGGCTGCTCTGCCTGTGGGTGCCGCTGTGGCCCGCCATAGCGGTCGGACTATTCCTGGTGGCGGTCGGGTATTTGGGGGCGGCCGTGACCCGCAACCTCTTACTCCAGAACGCTTTCCCAGTCGGGATGCTCGGGCGTGTCAGCACCACGTTCCGGACGATGACGGGCATGGCCGGGATCGCGGCGCCCCTCGTGGCCGGGGCCATCACCACCGCGTGGGGACCGGCGTGGGCCGTGGCCGTGTTGGTGGCGGCGGCCGGCGTCTCGGTGGGGTACTTGGTGGCCCCGCGGGTCAAGTCGAAACCTGATGCGGCGGCGTAGTCAAAAGAGAGTCGGGTGACGTGGGACGCGCTCCTGAACATCCCGCGCCGCTTTCCGATGAAACGCTCCCAAGCTATCGATTCCCTATACGTCTTGCCACAGTACATCATTCTGTGAATCTCTGGTCGACGCGCCTAGTGCGGGAAATCCGCACGCGGGGTTCTCTGGGGGGTGCGGTTCCCGGAAGACCGGGGCCCCTTCTACCCGGACGATTGTCCCATAACGGGATGGCCCGCTGTGCTGTTTTGGGGCTGGTCCCCGGGAGTGACCTTTCGTGAACTAGGACGATTGGACCATGGACCCATCCTTTGGGCTGTGAGATGCCTCATCCAATCGGATGATGGCGCGGTTCCAAACGACGACGACCGATAGCAGGATGATGGCGAGTCCTCCGGCCACGAGACCGCCGCGAATCCCCAACCACTCGTCTAACGCCCCCGCTAACACGTACCCCGCGGGATTGGCCGCGCGTGCGACGGTGCTTAGCGCTCCCATTACCTGTCCCCGCACGGCGTCGGGCACCAGGACCTGCCAGAGCGTACTGGTTATCACCTCCGTGACGGCGAAGCTAAGCCCCAGGACGAGATAAAATCCGCCGAGCATCGCCAAGGTGTGGGACAATCCCAAACCGATGATCATGCCGCCAAAGACCCCCATGGAGACAAAAGCCCAGCGGACTGAACGGCCCTGAAACACGCGCGCGGCGAGCCAAGACCCGGCGAGGGCCCCGCCCCCGCTCGCCAGAGACAAAATCCCGAACTGCCATGATGCGAGGTGCAGGAGGCGGTGGGCTAAGAGCGGGACCAAGACCGCCTCGACATTGTTTAACGCATTCGTGAGGGCAAAAAAGGCGACCATGGTTAACATGCCCGGGTGCTGCCGGAGGAATTGAAAGCCGTCGCCCTGTTTTCGCGGGGGAGATGGGAATGGGACCACGTCCGATCGCGGTTCCCGGCCTCGTCCGGTCAACGCCATGATCGTCCAAGCCACGGTCATCAGCCCCGCCGCGACCCCCACCACGCCGCCGAGGCGCCCTCGCGCGTAAAGGATACCGCCCAACGCCGGGCCCACCATGCCGGCGATGGCCAGCGCCCCGTGGTTGACGGCGGCGAGGTTACCGCGCTGGCCCGGGGGTACCAACTCCGTGGTCCACGCCGACCGAGCCGGTTGCACAACTGCCGTGACCCCTTCGCCGAGGATCAGAAAGCCCATCACGCCGGCGATCGCGAGGGGCCTGTTGTGGGCCCACAGGGCGAATCCGCCCATCACCCCGACGCGCAGGGCACTCCCCAGCAGCACGAACGGATAGCGGTGTCGCCCATCCACCCACCGCCCGCTGGGGATCAGGAAAAGAAGGTAGGGCAGCTCTAACAGCACATACAATGTCACGAGGAGGTTGGGGCGGTGGCTCAAGCCGCTAACGTACCAAATCGTTGCTAAACTCACCATGGCCCCAGCGAGGTGAGTTAGTGCCTGACTGGCCAAGAGCGCGACAACAAAGCGGGGCAATCCCTTCATGAGGTTCCTCCTGTCTTAATACTGTAGTGAGACTATGATAGCATATTACAGTAATATAACAGACGTGTTGCCGTTGTAGTATCCTAGAGCCATGAAGAACGTCGAATTGTTGCTCAAAGCGTATATCGAGGCCGTGTCGGAACCGACGCGCGCCAGCATCCTGATGGAGATTGAAAAGGCGGGGGAACTCACCGCCACGCAGTTGGCCGAACGACTGGATTTGACTCCCAACAACGTGTATCACCATCTCCGGGTCATCAAACGTTTTGGCGTGTTGGACGAGCCGCGGGTGGTGCCCGGGTCCACGTATGTGGAGAAATACTATCGTCTCCGCGCCGAGTTGAGCGAAGCCTTTAAGGACCCAGGGTGGCTGGACCGGGCGCAACAGGATCTGTCGGTCGAAGCACGCCAAGCGTTTTGGTGCGCCTTTGCCATGGTGGCGGGCCAACTGATGATTCGGGCGGCCAAGCAATATCAAGCCATGGACCCAGCCACATGGCAGGAGACGGTGCTCCAGCAGCCGACCGGCATGATTTCCCTGCGTGAGCTGGGGCCGTCACAATACCAAGAAAACTTGGCGACGTTGCGGGCCCAGGTCGTCAACCGCCCCACTGAGGACGGTGAGCCGCATCAATATGTTCTGCTAATCGCCGCGTTGCCCGGGATTTGGGACAGTCCCAGAACGCCTTAGCGGTGAATTGCCGCAGGGGCAAGCCCACCAATTCTTAACCATTCAAGTCGCGTGTGAACGGGGATGGGGTTGATGACCACCGGCAAGCAGCGGGGATTCCCGTCGTCCCATCATGGGGATCCATGGGCGACCGCGGAATTGCTGTGGGTTCTACGGCGGTTTGTGGGGACATCGGGTCCGAGACGGTCGTGTGGCATCACGGCAAGGCACGGGGGCCCTGCGTGCGGCGTGAAGGTCCGGGTCACGTAGGATTCCGGGGATATCGAATCGTACAGGGCAGTAGGGCTCGCGTACCATCGGTCCACGTCCGCATGTGCGTCGATCACCTAACGCGGGCGAGGTCGGACCAGGCGTGCCATGCGGGCTTCGCGGCAAGGGAACCACACGGAGGTTGGCGCGGGTTACGCCGAAGGTGCGGTTGCCTGCTGTCACTCCGTTAAAGACGAGGCAAGCATCCGCTTGCCTCGTGTTGTCCAAACGATTATTGGGGCGCGCTGGCATCACGCATGCGGGTGAGACGGTCCAACGCCGATTGGTGCTTCGGGTCATCCACGCAGGGGTCTTTGAGGATATCCGTGATTTGATAGACCGGCACGGTCGCTTGGGATGCAAAAAGCGGCTCACACGGGCAGGCGGGCGAGTAGAAGGCGACGTACCGCAACTGCAGGAGTCCGTCGTTAACGCCGTCGACCCAGCCGAACTTAACATCTCCGCCGGTGGTCGCTACGACCACGAATTCGCCGCACTCGTGGTCCAAGCGGCACTCCAATTCCTGAACCGCCTTGCACTGGCAGTCATCGTCCTTGTGCATGAACATGGAACACCTCCTTATTGGGGAATCCTCCCCGTAACCCATAATATGGTTGGCGTGGATAAATGTTCCTTGCGGACGCTGACCGACGCCCACCGGGTCATTGCCACAGCCGACCCTTCAACGGATCCTGGACGAAGTCGAGGATGTCCTCGTCCGTGGGTGGTACCCCATATCGGCGTTGAATCTATCTGTTATCGGACCTAATACCCCTAGGTTTTTAGGATCTCCTGCTCGGTTACGATTGGTCGATGACTCATTTCCAGTGTCGCAGTTCCCGCCAAAACCATAGTCTCGAGTCTGTTTCTAGGAAATGACTTCTTGCCAGCGTTGCTCTAGGTGGACAACTGCTAATATGCAGAAAAAAGGAGTGTGGGGGCTATGAGACGGCGAGAACGCGCCCTTGCGCGCGCGATAGCGGTCTTGTCCCACCGGCTGATACGACTTGAAGAATCGGGCATACCACTGACGGATTCGGCGATCGTCAACGTGTCCCAGCAGCTCGATCGGCTCATCAATGCCTGGTATCACCTGCATCAGCCCCCTCCTTGCGGGAAGTGATTAGGCGAATGTTGAGGCAACGGCCACGACGTTTTTGGCACTATGCGGTGAATATGGTGCACCATCGTGTGACGATCCCGGCTTTTCTCCACGCCGCTCAAGCGGCACGACTACCCGTATATTACCCACCACATGACGCTATGGTGGCGACCATTGTGGCAGTTGCGGCCCTGACGGGCATCCCGGTGGGGCCGTTGCATTCTTCGGGAGCCGAGGCTCTGCCGACGCGGTGGGCCTGGCTGGGTTCCCACGGGGATCGGCGGCCTTGGGCCTGTGAGACCTGGGGAGCGGGAACGATGCCGCCCCGCGTGTCCCTCTGCCTGGCCGTGAGCCCCACGGGCAGAGTCGCCGAGCCGGTGCCGGAGGGCCACCGATTCTTTATCGCCGGGCATGCGGAGGAGTCTGACTGGTAGTTCGGGTACTGTGGTGCGGCGTGGGCTAGGATTTCATCCCGCGGTGGCGCCGGTGGCCGGCGGCGTGGACGACAACCCAGAAGCCCAAGCCGATGGTTTCGAGCACGAGAAAGCCACACGCCAAGGGGTCCATGCGGTCCACGATCCAATGACTACTGGCCGTGGGGGTCCGGAACACCCCAATGCCGATCGCGTAGACAAGCCCTAGGATGATGGGGCTCCAGCGCGGGAGCGAGGGACGGACCTGCTGGACGACCTGTAGGCTGAGGCGGAGATGCACGCTGAACGCCAAGGCGACCACGGCGGTCCAGAGGAAGATCACGGCGAGGCCTACGCGGCTGACAAAGAAGGTGCTGTCCAGTGTAATGGTCTCCAAGGTGTAGACGAGCGGCCAGCGCAGATGGGGAATGGCATCGGGACCCACGAGGAGGATGACGAGCGCATAAATCGCGACCAAGGTCACGCCAATGACAGCCGCGGCGGCCATGAAGCTCTGGCGGATGGTGCGATCCGGGGCGTTGATGTGGGGCGTGAGGAGGACCACCGTCGGGGCCACGGGGGCCGCGAGGTAGGCCATAATGGCCACCCCATGGATCGCCGGAATGACGACGAGGTGACCCGGCCAGAGCGCCTGGCCGTGGCTCGCATTGACCAGGGCGACGCTGCTGACCCCGGCGAGCAAGGCCCCCCCGAGGGGGACCCACAGTTGTGTCAGCCGGCCTAGCCCATCGAGGGAGATGACGGCGCCCCACATGACAATGCCGAGAAACGGCACCATGAGCGCCCATTCCGGCGTGTCGGCGTAAAACAACGTATGCAACATCTGGTTGAGCAACGCGGTCAACGCCACGTCAATGGCGCCGACGATGAGTAACCCGGGGGCGGCGATCGCCATGACCGCGACGCGGGCCGACCCCGCGAGGGGGGTATGCTGGTGCACCCAGGCGTGATGCACGAGCCCAATCCCGCCGACCCCGGCCACGATGACCAGGACACTGGTCGCGGCGTTTTCGCCGGCCGCGCTGACGACATGACCCGGCCAGACAAAGAGGATGTTGCCAATGGTGGCGCTGATCAGCAGGGTCGCGTAGTGCCATGGGCTCAGCGTGCGGGACTCGGGGGTCATGAATGGGCGACGCCTTCGCCGGTGATGCGGAAGTGCACGATGACATGCACGGACCAATGCTGCCAGCGAATGGGGGCCGGCCAGGGGCGGCCTGCCGTGTTCTGCGCCCAGTGCTGTTGCCGATGCCAGCCAAACGGGTCGACCTGCTGCGCGTCTGCCGTCTGGAGGGCCCCATCACACAAAGCGGCAATCGTGCGACTGGCGTCCCGGGCGATCGCGGTCTTTTGGCGCGTCGTCAGTGCCAGTCCGGGCGGCAGGTCTTCGAGGGCGCCGTGGTAGGCGAGGGTGTCGGTGACAACCACCATCCGACCGCGCGTGAGAATGCGAGTCCGGCTGCGGCCACGCACTTGATTCAGACCCACGAGGCCCCAGGGGGTGCGCACCACCAGGCCGCCTTTCACGACGTGCTGGGTGAGATAGGCCCAGCCCGCCGACGTGCGGGCGGACCAGAGGAACACGCGGTGGGGACCCACGGTGGCGAACGCGGTGTTGAGGACATGGGGCCCCGCCACGGTGATGACGGGGACGATCGGGGTCACGCCCGGCGTCGTGAGGCGGTCCCAGACTTGCCAGGCCCGCTGGGCCCAGAAATAGGGTTGGCAATGACAGGCGAGCAATTTGAACAGTGCGTAGAGGGGAGCCCCTTCGCTGACGGGGGCGGTGGCGACCACCGCCCCCGCGGGGTGGCCCGCGACAATCCAGAACGTCTTCAAGACCCGCCCCGAGCGATTGAAAGTGCTAATGAGGCGGTCCCAACTCGCGGCCGAGAGGCGCGGTGAGATGGCGAGGACCCGGAATTGTCCGAAATACAGATCCCGCGTCGTCCGCTCTTGGGCTTTCAGCAAGGCTCCGGTCCAGGTGGCGGCTGATACGGTGACCGCATAGATCTGATCGGATGGCGACAGCGAACTGAGGCTCGAAACGGATTCCGTGGGATTGGGAAAGACAAACGTCCAAGCCCAGGTGTCGGGACGGGTCGTCGGCGCCACGCCGACCGCTTCCACGAGCGCCCGTCCCTCCACGGGACGCTGGTCCCAGCAGCCGGTCAGAAGCAGGAGCATCGCGCCCAGCACCGCGATGCGGGGAACAGCCCGCCGCCCACCCATCAAGGGTTTGTATCCAGTTGGCCCGCGCGCAGACCGACCTGGTCGGGGGCCTCGTCGGGTGGCGGATTCCACGGCGGGCGCTGGGTGCGGGCGGTGGTCGCGCGGTCGGTGTATGCACTCCAGGGGGCGCGCCACAGGGTGTCGACCCAGTCGGCGGGGCGAAAGGGCGCGAGTGGGGTCAGATACGGCACACCGAAGGAGGTTTCGGTGACAAGTTTGATGGTGAGGCCCAGGGTCGCTAAGACGATGCCGTAGATAAAGGCGGAGACCAGAATCACCC
>JAKADO010000067.1 GCA_021820485.1 Bacillota bacterium | reverse complement strand
GCCTTGCCCAGAAGCAGGGGGCGCACCGCCGGGATGTGCACGGAGACAAGACCCACCAACCAGGCAATCACCGCGAAGCCTGCAATCGCCACGATGCCGTCAAAGAGCGGAGTCGAGGGGTTGACGGCAACCGACCCGGCAATGGTACCGTAGGTAATGTTGGAAACGCGGTCCATGGGCGTCAGATTCGCCATAATCCGCTTACCCAATAGACGTATTGCCAGAAAGACCGTGGCAAACATCACCAGGGCCCGCATCGCCAGGGTAAGGATGTGGTTCATTCCTGTGGCCTCTTTTCATGTGGGAATTATTGGTTGTTTTGTCCCAATCGGGAAGGAATTATCCATCCTCTGGCGAATAGCCCATTAAATGGGGACCACCGTGGGTGGGCCTCTTTCCTGATCAATACCCGAGAGATTCAAGGAGGAACGTGCGTGGGCTACCAAGAATTGTCGTGGGAACAAAATGGGGCCGTCGCCACCATTACGCTGAATCGGCCGGATGCGCTGAACGCACTCACTGAGACGCTGCGGCGCGAGATGTTGGAGGCGTTGCACCGTTGCCAGACAGACCAGAGTGTTCGCGTGGTCGTCTTGAAAGGAGCAGGCCGTGCCTTTTCCGTAGGGCAGGATCTGAAGGAAATGCTGCAGTACTATGAATCGCATGGCCCAGCCTTGGGCCAGTTGGTGGAGGACGAGTACATACCGATTGTGAAGGCGCTTCGCGCCATGGAGAAGCCAACCATTGCCGTGCTGGAAGGGGCGGCAGTCGGGGGAGGAATGGCTCTGGCGCTCGCCACCGACTTCCGGATTATTTCCAGCCGGGCGCAATTGGTGCCCGGGTTCGTCAACGTGGGATTGGCGCCCGATACGGGCACGGCGTTCCTGTTGGCGCGATCCATCGGATACGCACGCGCGGTGTCGTTGTGCCTCTTGGGCCAACCGATCAAGGCGGCTCAAATGATTGAATTTGGGTTGGCATTCACGGCACACGAAACTCCTGAAGCATTGGCGTCCGAGTTGGAGCAGTTGACGGCCAGACTGGCGGCGGGTCCGACCCGAGCCTATGGCGCGATCCGGCAACTGTTTGACCAGGCGGCGCATGAACCGTTGGCGACCGTGCTGGAGTTGGAGCGCGACGTGCAGGATGCACTGGCACATACCGCGGATCATCAGGAGGCGGTCGAGGCGTTTTTGGCCAAGCGGACCCCCGTGTTCCGAGGAGAGTAGATTTCGAGGAGGCGTAATTGATGGCACACACCATGTTGCCGGACGGCACTCTGACTGGTCAAACAGCTGTTGTGACCGGTGGGGGCAGTGGCATTGGGCTCGGCATTGCCCGGGAATTGGGCCGCTTGGGGGCCAAGGTGGTCTTGGCGGGGCGGAAGCCGGAGCGGCTTCAGGAAGCGGTGGCAAGTTTGGCGGGAGACGGGATCGAGGCCCTGATGGTGCCGACCGACATTCGTGATCCGGGTCAAGTCGACGCGCTGATGAATCAAGCCGTGGAGGCGACCGGTCGCTTGGACATGTTGGTAAACTCGGCGGCGGGCAACTTCATCGTGGACAGTGACAAGTTGTCGGTCAACGGATGGAATGCAGTGGTGAACACTGTTTTGAACGGCACCTTTTATTGCACCCGTGCGGCCGGATTAAAGATGATCGAGCTTGGCCATGGCGGGCGCATGCTCTCCATCGTGGCCAGCTATGCCTGGACAGGGGGCCCCCGCACCGTGCACTCGGTGGCGGCCAAGGCTGGGGTGGTGGCGATGACGCGCACCTTAGCCGTGGAATGGGCACACTATGGCATTCGTGTGAATGCGCTATCCCCGGGACCGACCGATACGGAAGGGGCGCGTCCTTTATGGGCCGATCCTTCGGAAGAAGCCCGGCTTAAGGCCAAGATTCCCGTTGGCCGATTCGGCACTGTTGAGGAAATGGGCCGAGCGGCGAGTTACCTGCTTTCCCCTTACGCGGATTTTGTCAACGGTGAAGTGTTTGTGATTGATGGAGGGGAGTGGCTGGGCAAGGGACTGACGTCCTAACTGAGAATATGGGAGGGAACAGTCATGGACAAGCGGATGAGTATCGACGAGGTTATTGAGCAAATCCCCGATGGTGCGAAGGTCGCCATCGGGGGATCGTCCATATCCCGGAAGCCGATGGCCCTGATTCGGGCTCTGGCGCGCAGCGGCAAGCGCGATTTAACCGTCATCGTGGACGTCGGAGGTCCTGACGTAGATCTCCTCTTGGGCACGGGAAAGGTGAAAGAAGTCATTTATGCGTTCGTGGGGTTCGAGGTGCTGGGGCTGGCTCCGCACTTTCGGCGCGCTCGGCAGACGCAAGCGGTCAAGTTTCAGGAGTGGACCGAGTATACCGTCATGGCGGGATTGGACGCGACCATTAAGCGAGTTCCCTTTATTCCCACGCATGCGACTTTGGGGACGGACGTTCTGACCGTAAACGACGCCTTTAAGGAGATCCGAGACCCCTTCACAGAAGAGCCGGTGGTGGCTGTTCCGGCGCTCCGCCCCGACGTTGCGCTGATCCATGTCAATTACGCGGACATTCAAGGCAATGGCGTCATTCTTGGTGACGGACACGTTGACGTGTTGTGCGCCAAAGCCGCGAAATCTACGTTCATGTCGTGCGAGCGCATCCTGTCGTCGGAGGAGCTGCAGCGGTTCGGCCGGGATGTGCAGATTCTTCGCGTGTATTCAAAAGGCGTGGCGGAGGTTCCTTGGGGCGCCCATCCCACGGGATGCGCACCAGACTACCGGACCGACCTGCGTCACTTGCAGGATTATTTGAAAGCTGCGGCATCGCCGGACGAGTGGCATCATTATGAGAAAGAGTTTGTGGATGTCACCCATGGAGAGTACCTGGAGAACCACGGCGGAGCCGAGGAACTGGTCTCCCGTCTCAAGGTCTAAGACGGGTCATTTTGGTGAAGGAGGGAAATGCAATGCCGTTGGCGCCAGAGTTAAATGTGGATGAAATCATCATTGCTGCCATGGCCCGGCAGCTGAAAGGCGAGGTGCTGGTCAGTTCGGTGACGGCCTTCGGGGCATTAGCCGCTCATCTTGCAAAACGCCGCTACGCACCAGATCTGGCGGTGCTGTCAACGCCGGAGTCGGGCATGGACGTTACCCCCATGCCAACCCTGACCTTGGGACAGTTTTTAACTGATGTGCAGCAAGGAATTCCTCTGACCATGGAAGACATTTTTGACGCCATCTTCACAGATCACTTTCGAATTTGGATCAATCCATCGCAGATTGATCAATATGGGAATACCAATATCACGGCGATCGGCGACTGGCATCAGCCCAAGGTGGCCTTGGTGGGATCGCGGGGCATTCCGGAAGATACCTCCCATCTGTCGGAGACGTTCTATTATATTCTGAACCACTCGCCGCGCGCTGTCGTGGCGCGGGTCGACTTCCGCAGCGGAGCCGGCAATGGAGAGAGTCGTCGAGGACTGCAGCATCACGGGGCGCCGACCGTTCTGGTCACCGATTTGGGGGTGTTCGACTTTACCGGTCCGGATGGCACCATGGCCATCCGCAGCCTGCATCCCGGAGTGACCGTGGAGGAGGTCCAAGGACGCACCGGATTTCCGGTGCATGTGCCCAGCGGGGAGATTCCGTCAACTGATCCGCCCACGCCGGACGATATTCGCATCATTCGCGACGCCGACCCTCTCGAGGTACGCAAGCTGGAATTGATGTCGGGTCCCATGGCAGCGGAAAAGTTCGTCAATATCTATGAGCGCGAGCGGCAAACGTTGCACGCCACCTATCCGCGCATCGGAAAGTTGGGTCGTTGATGAGTCTTGGCGGGAAGACCGTTCTCATTACCGGCGGGGCGCGGGGCATAGGACGCGCGGTCGCCGAGGGCGCCGTGCGCGAGGGGGCCCGCGTGGCCATCTGGGCGCTTCACCAGGAGAGTGTCGAGGAAGTGCGCCGGGATATTCCCGATGTTGTCTGGGCCGACGCCGTGGACGTGGGTCGCGCGGAGTCTGTGCACGACGGGATGCAGCGCCTTCGCGACGCGGTCGGTTCGGTGGATGTATTGGTCAACAATGCAGGCTATACCCTGACGTCGCGGTTTCTTGAAGAGGACACCGCCTATTGGCACCGCGTGGTCGACACCAATTTCTGGGGCGTGGTCTACTCCACGCATGAGGTGTTGCCCGACATGGTGGCCCGCCAAAATGGCAGCATCGTGAACGTGGTGTCGGATGCGGGGCGGGTTGGCATGGCCGGAGAAGCCGTCTACGCCGGAGCCAAGGGCGGTGTGGTCGCATTCTCCAAGTCCATCGCTCAAGAGGTTGCCCGCCATCAAGTGCGTGTGAACTGTGTGGCACCCGGCCCCACGCGTACCCGCATCTTGGAAAGCAACACCGAGGATGGCGACGCGGAGAAGCTGATTGAAAAGATGATCCGTCGGATTCCTTTAAGGCGCATTGCAGAGCCCCAGGAAGTGGCGAGCCTGGTGCTGTTCCTCGCAGGAGCGGGAGCGTCCCATATGACAGGCCAGGTGATTTCGGTCTCTGGCGGCCTGACCATGGTATGAAGAGCCATGGATGGTCTCCGGCAGCCACTGTGCTTTTGTTGAACCGGCAGGTGCCAAGGGACCTGTCGGTTCTTCTGCTGAAGCGCCCTAACACAATGCGGGCGTTTCCCGGATTCTGGGCCTTTCCCGGGGGGTCAGTCTCGCCCGGCGACCATGACGCTAGCGTGTGGTTCCCTCGCATCCGGCCCGAACCGTCGGCGCTCATTGCTGAAATGCTGGGCCGCGATAAAGTGTCCAGGCACTTCACCACCGGCGACTACCTCGCTAGGATGGAAGTGGAGGCAGATCCGCCGGACGAGTGGCTGCCCAAGGTTGACCCGGAAACGCTGTGGGCCTACTGGATCGCCGGCGTGCGAGAGGTCCATGAGGAGTTGGGCATTGCCTTGGGGGGCTGGCCGGCCAATCGCGGGGTGCTGGATTTGGCGACACTGCGCTATCTGGGGCGGATAGCGCCACCGCCCAGCGTTCGTCACCGTTTTGACACGCGGTTCTTTGCGGCCGCCATTGACCCGCCGTTGTCGATCCAAGTGTCGGCCGAGGTGGATGACGTGCGATGGGTACCTGTGAAGGACGCACTGGAGGGGCCATATCCTCTGGCGAAGCCGACCCGATACGCGCTCATATGCCTCGATGAACTCGGCACATTGGACGCCGTGATGGAGGGATCCGGGCGGGATTGAAAAAGGGGGAGGAGACGCTCCATGGAACAACTGGCCGAAGGAATCGCCCGTTCGCGGGTGCCGAGCGTCACGCTCCCGCCCTATGCGGCTACCGAATGCTATTGGGTGGGCAGCCCCTCCGAGGTCATCTTGGTGGATGCTGGAGATGGAAGTGAAGCCGGGGTTCAGCAATTGGAGGATGACTGGGAAACTCTTGGCAGCCCGGCTGTACGGGCGGTCTTCGCCACGCATCATCACGGGGACCATACCGGAGGTGGTGCGTGGGCTCATCGACGATGGGGATGCCCGTTGTATCTCGCCGAAGCGGATATTGCCCGCCTCGGGGCACGCACTCGCACGGACGCTCCCTGGCAGCCATTTGCCATGGACAGTGTGACGATTGGCGGCATACGGGTCGACTTGGTGGCGGCGCCGGGCCACACGCCGGGCCAGTGCAATTTCTGGATTCCTTCGGTGCGGGGACTCTTGGCGGGGGATAATGTCTTGGGAAACACTACCGTGGTGATTGTGCCGCCGGATGGCCACTTGGGAGAGTACATGGAGACGCTGATCCGACTGAAGCGGTTGGGAGCGGAGTGGATCGGCCCCGGCCATGGGGATGTCGTGCAAAACCCGGACCAATATTTGGGCGAATATCTGGCGCATCGCCACGAACGCAGCCGTCAAATTCTTGATTTGTTGCATGGCGAGGCGATGACGCCGCGAACCATCGCCGAGGTTCTGTACCGGGACAAGCTGCCCTTGGAGCAAATGGCTGTCGGCGAGTGGATGGTTCGGGGCCATCTGGAGTGGTTTCAGGCGCAGGGCTGGGTTCAGGAAGAGCGTGGCCGATACCGTATTACTGCGGATGGAAGACACGCAATGTGGAAAGGGCGGGATGATCTCAAGTGATTTTTCGGGAGGATTTGCTCAAGGATAAGGTGGTTTTGGTCACTGGCGGGGGCAGTGGGCTGGGCCGAGCCATGGCTGAGACCTTTGGAAAGCTCGGCGCGAAGCTAGCGATTGTCGGGCGTCGCCAGGCAATTTTGGATGAAACTGCCGACGCATTTCGCCAGGCTGGCATTCCGGTGTTGACTCACGCCTTGGACATTCGTGACGCGGAGGCGGTTGACCGGGCAATGGACGCCGTCTTCAATCACTACGGACGGTTGGACGTCTTGGTCAACAACGCGGCCGGGAACTTTGTCAGCCCCACGGAGAGGCTGTCTCCCCGTGCGGTTGACGCCATCATGAACATTGTTTTGCATGGCACTTTCTACTGCACCTTGGCTGCAGGCAAGCGATGGATCGCCCGCGGCGATCGCGCGACAGTCCTAAACATTACCACTACCTATGCTTGGACCGGCTCAGGCTATGTGGTGCCGTCAGCCGCAGCCAAGGCGGGGGTTCTGGCAATGACGCGGTCCTTGGCCGTGGAATGGGCCCGCCACCACATTCGGCAAGTGGCCATTGCGCCGGGACCATTCCCCACCGAAGGGGCCTGGTCGCGCTTGATGCCCACGGACGAACTGGCATCCGAGGCGGTCAATCGGGTTCCGATGAAGCGGGTGGGCACGCCTGAGGAATTGACCACATTGGCGGCATATTTAATCTCGGACGCGGCGGACTACATCAATGGGGAAGTGATTACCATCGATGGCGGAGAATGGCTCAACGGAGCCGGCATGTTCAACAGCATGGAGCGCATCACGCCGGAGCAATGGGATATGCTGCGCGCAATGATGCCGAAGAAGTCCTGAATCCGGACGTGGGGATTCACTGGGCCTGGATGGCGGCTCTAGCGGCCGGCGGACTGGTGGCTTCCACGAGCAGCGCAGCGGTGGGAATTGGGGGCGGCTTGCTGGTCATGCCGCTGTTGTCCCTATGGCTTCCTCCACAGGAGGTCGTAGCCTATACCACACCGATGTTCCTGGCGAGCACAATGGTGAACTTCTGGCGCTATCGCAGGCAAATTGACAAGCGAACCGTCCTTTATTTAACGCCCGGGGTCCTGGTCGGCATCGTGGCGGGCGCCCATTTTCTGCGGGCCGAATCGCCCGCCACAATTCGCTGGATTATGGGGGCGATCGCCATTGTCTTTGCGGGGCAAGAGGTCTACCGTCTCATCAGTCACCGCCCAGTGCGTCGTCTGCCGGTGTGGACAGCGCTGCCCATGACGCTCGTCGCCGGCGTGGCCAGCGCCTTGACAAACATCGGGGGGACGATTGTCTCGCTGGCGATGCTGGGACTGAATTTGTCGCCGAGCGTGTTCGTGGGCACGTTGAATGCCGTCATGATGGGGATGTCTCTCTTGAAGCTGGGGCTGTTTGCAGGGAACGGGCTTCTCGGATGGCAAGGCGTTCTCTGGGCGCTGCCTTCCATCCCTGCGATTATCTTGGGCAGCTGGGCGGGTCAGCAGCTCAATCACCGCTTTTCCCCCCTCATCTTCCGGTGGGTCATGGTGACCATCATCGGTGCCTCCGCCGTATTGCTGGTCGGCGGCGTCTAGGGGATAGGGAGGATTCGCCAGGGACAAGAGCGAATACCTTTTCTGACTCGTTGTAAGGAGGATCGCCGTTCATGCTGAAACTTGATGAATCGTTGCTGGGTCAGCGCTCTGAGCCGGTCGTTCGAGAGGTCGAGCGGGGAGCCATCCGGAAGTTTGCCGCGGCCCTCGGCCTTGATGATCCCATTCACACCGCCGTAGAGGCCGCGAGGGCACGGGGATACCGCGACCTGGTCGCACCTCCCACGTTTGCCGTGACGTTGCTGCCGTTTGAGGCGCCAGGCCTCAGATTGCCTAAGGCGGGCGTACTGCACGGGGAACAGGAGTTCGAATGGGGAGCGGCCATCTGCGCGGGGGATCGACTGACTGTCACCGGGTGGGTTGAGGACGTCAAGACGCGCTCTGGGGCGGGCGGCAAGATGCATATCATCTCCGTTGCCAGCGAGGCGGTCAATCAGGACGGAGAGCGTGTTTTTCGCGCCAAGGCGGTGCTGATTGTCACGGAGGAGGTTGAGCATGCAGTCGGGAGATGAGTTGGGACCGTTCCGTTTTCAGGTGACCCGGGAACAATTGGTGCGCTATGCGGGGGCGTCCGATGACTACAATCCGATACATTATGATGATGCGCTGGCGCAATCGTTGGGGCTGCCGGGCATCATTGTCCACGGGATGCTGAACATGGGGCTTATCGCACGTTACGTCATGGCGGCGCTGCCGGAGGGCACGCAGCTCGAGCAATATGGCGTGCGGTTTCGGCAGATGGTGCAGCCGGGACAAGACCTCATGGTGACCGCGCGCGTCCGTGAAGCCGATGCGGCGGCAGCCCGGCTCGACGTGCAGTTGGCTGTTGAGGGTGGAAAACCCGCGGTCATGGGCAAAATGACGGTTCGGTTTCCCGGTGCCCTGGGGTAAGTCCGTCGGCCACACAATCTAGGAGGGATGTGGGAGCATGCGAGGAATTCGAGGGAAGGTCGCCATCGTGACCGGAGGCGGACAGGGCATCGGAGAGGCCGAAGCATTGCGATTGGCCTCAGAGGGCGCTGCCGTTGCGGTCTTTGACAAGAACGGCGAGCAAGCTGACCAGACGGTGGCCAAAATTCGGGCTGTGGGCGGCGAGGGACGGGGTTATGCGGTGGATGTGGCCGATCGCATGGCGGTTCAGAAAGCCGTGGCCGGCGTCGCGGACGCGTTGGGGGCCCCGCTCTTGCTGGTCAACAATGCGGGCATTATCCGGGACAATCTGCTGTTCAAGATGACCGATTCGGATTGGGATTCGGTCATGAGCACCCACCTTAAAGGATCATTTCTCGTATCGCAGGCGGTCCAGCGTTACATGGTGGATGCCCGCTACGGAAAAATTGTCAACACGTCGTCGACCTCCGCCTTGGGAAATCGGGGTCAAGCCAACTATGCCGCCGCCAAGGCAGGGATTCAGGGGTTCACCAAAACTCTGGCCATCGAATTGGGTCCGTTCAACATTAATGTCAACGCTGTGGCGCCTGGCTTCATCGACACCGCCATGACACGATCCACGGCGGAGCGAATGGGATTGGACCCAGAGGTTCTGAAGAGTGCCGCCGCTGGGCAGATTCCTCTGGGACGCATTGGCGTGCCCGAGGACATCGCCGGTGTGGTGGCGTTTCTGCTCAGTGAGGACGCGGCCTACGTGACCGGTCAAGTCCTCTACGTACGCGGGGGCCCCTAAGTGACAGGGCGCCGCCCGATCAGGTGGGCCATTTTTGCGTCCATCGTGGTGGCCGCTGCGGTGGCCGTGCACCTGGCCGATCACAGTTCCTCCGTTGTGGTGCAAGCCTCGCTCGCACCCGTGCGGCGTCTGGGGTTTCCCGTGCATCGGGCACCGGCGGGAAGGGCCGTTCGGCTGTCGGCGCAGCAGGCGCTGGTGGAGAGTCAAATAGGGCATGACGGGCTGTTGTTGCAGCCGAAGACAGCGCCCACGGCAACCTTGGTTCGGTGGGGAACCCACGGCGCTGTCTTTGCGTGGATGATTACCATGGGACCGGTGACGGTCACGCGTCCCGACGGCCGCACCAGCCAGCTTCAGGGGTGGCTTGTGTTCATCAATGCGAAGACCGGCCAATGGATTGCGAACGGCGCAGCGCACCCGTGACCCGGGCGGACAGCCCGATTCGGATTCCCCAGTCGGCGAAGTTTCGGAAGTATTGTGCCATGGAGGCTTTTGGCGCCTTGAGGCGAACCACAAACAGACAGGCGATCCGCCCCGTGACGGGGGTTGGAATGGGAGGCATATCATGACGTTTCTGGCCATGCTGACAATTGTCGATCCGGAACTGAATCAGAAGGTGAGACCGAGCCATCTCCGCTACATCTCGGACCTATACCGGCAAGGGAAGGTGCTGATGGCGGGGCCCTTTGGCGACGGGAGCGGGGGCTTGGTGATCTATCACAATGTTGAGGAGGCCGAGGCGAAAGAGCTGGCCGAGGCGGATCCGGTGGTGCAATCGGGAGCCCGTACCCTGAAGTTGGTTCCTTGGACGGTGTTGACTCTTCCCATTGTGGAGTCGTGAGATGAGGACGGTGCTGGTCGCGGCGGATTCCTTCAAAGGCGGGCTCGACCAACAGTCGGTGTGTCACGCCCTAGCGGAGGGGATTCGCCGCGGTTGCCACAGTCGGGTAGACCTCGATCTCTGTCCCTTGGCGGATGGGGGAGAAGGAACCGGACTTGTCGTTAGCTCCTGGGGTGGCGCCGTGGAGTGGCTTATTGCCGAGGATGCATACGGACGCCCGCGGCGCGCGCAATGGATCAGATACCATCGAACTGCGCTCGTCGAGGCCTCACAAGGTTCTCCGTATGTTCCTCCGGGGGATCGTCCGTTCGGCGCGCGCCGAACCACCAGCCGCGGGACAGGGCAGCTATTGAGGCACGCCCTGGAAGACCCCGGGATAGAGGACGTATGGCTGGCTCTCGGGGGCTCTGGATCGGTGGATGGGGGGCTGGGATTGCTGGTTGAGCTCGGTGCCCGATTCTTTGATCGGAAGGGGGGTGTTCTCGAGCCTTCCCTGGAGATTCTGGATGCAATCTGGCGGGCCGAGTTTCCAACCCTATCGAAGCCTGTAACGGTGCTCGCCGATGTCATGGTGCCTTTGTCGGGACCGACGGGAGCGCTGCGGCAATTCGGCCCTCAAAAAGGCCTACCTTTGTCGCAAGCCTTGACCCTGGATGGCCAACTGGGGGAGTTCTCCGAGCGGGTCGCGCCCGGCGCGGGCGGAATGCCGGGAGCCGGGGCTGCCGGGGGCATGGGCTTTGCCTTGGGAGCTCTGGGAGCGCGCATTGTGTCTGGCGCTGATTGGTTGGCCGCGCGCAGTCGCCTTGACGAGCGTGCAGCGCGGGCCGATCTGGTGGTGACGGGGGAGGGGCGGCTTGACCCGCAATCGTTGATGGGAAAGGTCATTTCTGTGGTGCTGAAGAGCGCCCGCACAGCCGGGAAACCGGTGGTGGTCATTGCTGGGCAGATTCCCGAGGACATGCGTCAGTACTATGATGCCGGCGTGTCGTTGGCGCTTGCTCTGCCGCGGGGGCCGATGACTCTTGAAGAATCGATTCACCATACGGAAGCATTGGTCCGCGCATCCGGGGAACAAATTGGCCGTATGCTTGACCTATGCGACGCCCTCTCGAATGGCGGTCAATGAAAAGAGGCAAAGACAAATGTTGCGAACCCGATTGCAGCGCGGCGAGCGCGGATTGGATGGACTATTCATCGGTGGCGTGACCCCGGAGTTCGTGGAAATGGCGGCTTTAATGGGGTTTGACTACGTGGTGCTGGATGCGGAGCATGGCGCGGTTTCGGGGGCTCTGGCAGACTTAATCCGCGTGGCGCGGCTAAGCGGCATTGCGAGTTTGGTGCGCATTCCCCGACACAGCACGGAGACCATGGCGCAGGCCTTGGACTACGGAGCGAATGGCGTGTTGGTTCCGGGCGTTCGCGACGCCGACGAGATTCGCGCCGTGGTTCACGCCACACGATATCCCCCAGAAGGGACTCGCGGGGTCGCCTTCTCCATTGCGGCGGCTGGTTACGGCCTTCGAGGCCGGGACTATGTTTCCCAAGCGCGCTCCAGCACCATCGTCGTCATTCAAGTGGAAACCTCGGAAGCGCTGGAAGCCATCGACGCCTGGGCGGACATCGACGGTGTCGACGCCTTCTTTGTGGGGCCCGCCGACCTCTCGATGGCCCTGGGGGAGGAAGGACGGCCCGGTCCGCGATTTGAGCAAGCCATGAACGCCATTGTGTCGGCGCTTGAGACCAAGGGAAGGCCGTGGGGCATATTTGCTGCGACAGCAGAGGCCCGAAGGCACTGGAAGGCGGTTGGCGCCGCACTCTTGGCCACCGGGGTTCCCACGGTCTTTGCGGCGGGACTAGCGCAATGGAGAGAGGACGATGCCAATGCCTAGCTATCGCCTGAGCCAAACCATGGACCGTTCCGCCATGACCGCCCGCTACCCGCGCATGACGCCCGAGCAGCGCCGGCTGGTGCAGGGCGATCTGCGTGACATGCTGGGGCCGGAGGCGGTGGTCTCCGATCCGGATCAATTGCTGGCTTATAGCTATGACGCGACGGGAGAGCGCCACTTTCCAGATGTCGTGGTCCTTCCTTCCTCAGTTGCCGCGGTGCAGACCGCTCTCAGAATTGCGCATGCGGCACGCTTGCCCGTCATTGGGCGAGGCGCCTCAACCAATTTGAGCGGGGGCACCACGCCGCTGGTCGGCGGCATGGTCGTGTCGTTCGCCCGGATGAACCATATTCTCGAGATTGATGCGCAAGGCCGTACGGTGCGGGTCGAGCCGGGCGTGGTCAATGCGGACTTGCAGGCAGCTCTGTCCCAGGTGGGTTTCTTCTATCCTCCCGATCCGTCCAGTCACCGGATTTCCACCATCGGCGGCAATGTGGCTGAGAATTCCGGGGGTCCCCACTGCGTGAAATATGGTGTGACCACGCACCATGTGCTGGGCATTCAGGTGGCCCTCGCAGACGGCACGCTAGTCAACCTGCCGCGCATAGGGGACACGTCGCAGGGAATTGATCTGGCCAGCGTAGTCATCGGATCGGAGGGCACGCTCGCTTTGGTGACGGAAGCAACTTTGTCAATTCAGCCCTTGCCGGAGACCACCCAGACGCTTTTGGTCAGTTTCCCCACGGTCGCTGAGGCAATGCGGACGGTCAGCGCGCTCGTGGCCGCGCGGCTTAATCCGGCCACATTGGAACTGATGGACCGAGATTCCTTGAAGATTATCGAGTCGTTTGTCCATGCCGGGTACCCCGTCGACGCGGGGGCAGTGCTGCTGATTGAGTTGGATGGCCAGGATGATGAAGTGCAGGCCGATGCGCGGACGGTGCAGGCGATCGCGGCCCGTGAGGGATCCATCTCGTTTCAAGCAGCCGCGAGCGCGCGGGAGGCGGAAGCCCTGTGGCGCGGACGTCGAGCTCATTACGGCGCAACGGCGCGGCTGGCGCCCCACTTGTGGGTCCAGGACGTCACGGTGCCGAGGCCCAAGTTAGCGGAGATGATGGATCGTGTTCTTGAAATTGGGGAAAGGCAGGGGCTTCTAATCGTCACGGCGGCTCACGCCGGGGACGGCAACCTCCACCCCACCATCCCCTATGATCCCCAGGACCCAGGTCAGGTGGCCCGCCTGAGAGCCGCCGATCATGAGATACTCCAGGCGTGCGTGGAACTTGGAGGAGCGATTACCGGCGAGCATGGCATCGGCATCGACAAGGCGGAACACTTGCCACTGATGTACAGTCCCGACGAACTTCAAGTCATGCACGCCGTCAAAGAGGCTTTCGATCCGGACAACCTGCTGAACCCATTCAAGGCGCTTTGGCCACCCGGCGCTTTGCCTGGACCCCAAAAGTCTGTCGCGTCCGAACCTCCCACCTTTGTCCCGCGGACCGCGGCGGAAGTGCAGGACGCCATGCGGTGGGCTCGTGATCAGGGGTGGGCGGTGGCGATTCGCGGGCAGGGCCGCCGCAGGGCCCCGCTGCCTACGGCACGGCAGGTCTTGGATATGCGCGCGTTGGATGCGATACACGACGTGGACATTGGCAATTTGTCCGTTGAGGTAGGTGCTGGGCTGACGGCCGGTGCGCTGGCGCGGCTTCTGCACCAAGAGGGGGTTGACCTGCCCGGAGTCGAGCCGTTCATGGATGACACTATCGGCGGCTTGGTGGCCAGCAATGCACCGTATTGGAGAAATAGTTTGGGACGGGGATGGCGCGATGTGCTTTTGGCGGTGGAATGGGTCGACAGCGAGGGTCGACTGCTGCGTTTTGGGCGAAAGACCATGAAGAACGTAGCCGGGTACGACATCGCCAAACTTTTGGTCGGCTCCCACGGGCGTCTCGGCGCCATCACCCGGGTGACCCTCAAGGTGCGGCCGGCGGTGTCGAGCATCGCGGTAGCCCTGAGTGAGCCGATGGACGCGGATCGCGCCGTCGCCACCGCAAAGTTGCTGTTGGCGGATTCCGTGCGGCCCGATGGCATATTGCTCGTGAAGGAGGCCGGGAGCGACCGTGTCTCCGTGTGGTGCGCGGACAATTTCTCGCGGCGTCAGCGGCGGGAGTGGCTGGAGCGTATCCTTCCTGGGCCGGTGACTTACCATGAACGAATAGATGCTTGGCTGCACGTGGAGCGAGATCGCCTTCACCGCGTGTATCAGGCGATTTCCCAAAATGAGTATCGGAACGGCCTCCTAGCGTTAGGCGCCAATGCCGTCAACCTGTTTCGCGGATCCGAAGGCGCGGCGGTGCACTTTTGTCCGGGGTCCGGCTGGTATGAGATGATGGGCGAGGGGGATTTCCCTTCTACGAAGGTCGCAGCCGATACGGCTGTTGAGCGTCTGCGTGAGCGCGTGATCCGGGTATTTGATCCCGGACAGCGCCTCGGGTGGTAGCTATAACTATTGCAGAGGTGATTGGTCGTGGATTTGGCAGTGCAGGGCAAGACCTATTTGGTGATGGGGGGAAGCCGCGGCTTGGGTCGGGCAGTGGCCGACGCGCTTAGCGCCGAGGGGGCCCGGGTGATCCGCACCAGCCGGAAGCCGGGGCAGGATACGGTTCTTGACACGGGCGACGCGGAGTCTCGGCGTGCCTTTTTGTCCTCTGTCCGGGACGATCGTTTTGATGGAATATTTGTGAACACGGGAGGACCCAGAACCGGGGACTTTGTGGAACTCGAGGATGCGGATTGGGAGAAGGCCTTCCACCAAATTCTCCTCGGACCGATACATGTGGTGCGGCACCTGTTGCCGCAAGTCAATTCCGGCGGCTCTCTCCTCTTCAACACGTCATCCTCCATACAGACCCCTATCCCTCATTTGATGCTGTCCAATGTCTTCCGGGCGGGCATTCATGCGCTGGTGAAAACCTTGGCGGACGAACTCAGTCCCCGCGGCATTCGGGTCAACCTGATTGTGCCTGGGCGAATCGCCACTGAGCGGGTCGAGGAATTGGACCAAAGCAATGCGGAGCGGCTCAATCTCCCTGTTGAAACGGTCCGTTCCCGGGCCGAGTCCCACATTCCCATGGGTCGCTATGGCACCCCTGAGGAGTTCGGCCGCTTGGCGGCGTTTGTCATGTCCCCTCAGGCTTCATATCTCAATGGGGCAAGCTTTTGGGTGGATGGCGGCCAAAACCGTAGTCTATAGAGGAGGAAGTCGGGGTATGCGGGCATGGGGAATGGCTCGAACGGGATCGGGTGAAGGTGCGGTGCTTCGGCATCATGACCGGGTGCTTTCGGTGCGCGATATCAACGAGTGGACTGGCGCGCAGTTTCCGTTGACGCTCGAAGCGTTGATTCGCGGCGGGCTGACAGGGGAAATCGAACACTTGGCGCGGACTCATGGATGGTTCGAGGCGCGGGGAAGCGCCCTAGAAGACATTGCGTTGACCATTCCGCTGCCGCACCCGGAGCGAGTGGTCGGGATCGGGTTAAACTTCAGCGATCACGCACGGGATTTGGGTGAACGGGTTCCTGAGGAGCCTGCAACGTTTTTGAAACCGGACAATACGCTCAGGGTCAGTGGAGCGGATGTGGTTTTGCCCACGGCCTCCTCGCGGGTGACGGCCGAAGGAGAGATCGCCCTCATCTTCGGGCGTGATGCCCGAGATGTGGGGGGTGAGGAGGCGCCTCAGGTCATTTGGGGAGCCGTGGCGGTCCTCGACCTTACCGCCGAGGATGTGCTCCGGCGGAATCCGCGCTTCCTGACTCGAGCCAAAGGATATGACGGCTTTTTCGTCATGTCCCCTTGGCTCATCCCTTGGGAGGCGGAGGATTTTGCCACGGTGCGGCGAATCGACACGTCAGTGAATCATCGTCTGGCGACCACCGGCACTACGGAGCAGATGACGTACAATTACGGGCAATTGGTCGCGCTGGTAACCGCTGGCGTCTCCATCGGCGCGACGGCGATTCTCAGCACCGGAACACCAGGCGCGGCCGTGATTGGATCTGGGGATGTGGTATCGGCTGACGTTGAGGGATTGGAGAGCGTGCGCTTTCAGGTCGGTTAGCGGGGTGCTGTCCCGGGGTTTCCCGGGTCGGAGAAGGAGGTTGGGCTATGAAGGCATACGATTATGTGCTGGTCGGTGGGGGCATGGCGGCGGAAGCGGCCGTACAGGGCATTCGCCGAAGGGATCGCCAAGGCAGCATTCTCATGGTGTCGGAGGAATTGTTCCCGCCCTATGCGCGTCCCCCATTGTCCAAGCGGCTATGGATGGATGAGCGGATGGAGGAGATTTGGCTCCCCGGATGGCAACGCCATGCGAATGTGGAATTGCTCTTGAATACCCGCATCACCCGAATTTCTCGGGACTCCCAAGTGGTCGATACTGCCGAAGGGCGGCAGTTTGCCTATGGCAAACTACTTCTCGCCACGGGAGGTCATCCACGCGTAATTCCGGGATCTTCCGAGCGCGTCTATTATGTGGGCTCACTGGGGGAGCACATTCGGTTATGGAAGGCGGTTCGGGAACCGTCCCAGCTATTGGTGGTGGGAGGCGGATTCATCGGTGCGGAAATGGCCGCAGTTCTCTCCTCGCAGGGCCATCGGGTTCAGTGGGTGATTGCCGAAAAGGAGCCATTTGCGGGCTTCTTTCCTCCCACGTTGCGCGAACGGGTGGCGTCTGAATATCGAGGGCATGGAGTATCCATCACCACTGGCGAACTGGTTTCCCGTTTTGAAAGCGGGGCAGATGGGGTGACGGCGCTCTTCGAGTCGGGAGGTCAGGCTACGGCACAAGCGGCCGTGGTTGGGATTGGACTGGCGCTGAATGATGGGCTCGGCATCGATGCCAGCCTCTCGGAAGGTCCGGGAATTGTGGTGGATGACGGGTTGCGGACGGTCGACCCGTACATTTGGGCCGCTGGCGACGTCGCCGTGATGCGAACCGCGCCGCATCCGATGCTGCATGAAGACCATGCCGTCACTCAGGGACGAATGGCAGGGGAGAACATGGCGGGTGCTCAGAAGCGCTATACACATGTTCCCTTCTTTTACTCTGATCTGTACCAGTTTGGCTATGAAGCCATCGGAGACTGTCGGACTGACCTCGAGATGGTGGAGGACTGGGTCAACCCTGGCGAGGAAGGTGTGGTCTACTATCTGCGGCAGGGCCAGGTCGTTGGTGTGTTGAACTGGAACGTCTGGGACGGCATACCCAAGGCTCGCGAGTTGCTGGGGGCCGAGAAAGTTTGGCGGCCGGACGAGCTTCGAGGACAAATCCGGAATCAAGGAGAGTAGCCATGCGCATAGCGATTACGGGGTTTGGACCCTTCGGCCAAGACACCTATAATCCGACAGAGAGTTTGGTCGGTGCGCTCACATCAGAAGACCGAGAACTGGTGGGCCGTGTTTTCGAGGTGTCTCGGCAGGCGGTAGATGACGAATTGTTCCCCTGGTTGGAAGAGACCAACCCTGACGCAATCCTGAGCCTTGGTTTGGCTGGGGGCAGAACCGCGCTGGCCATCGAAGCCATCGCGGTGAATCGCGTGGATTTTGGCATTCCCGATGTTCGGGGCCAGCAACCCAAAGATGGGCTGATTCGGCCCGAAGGACCGACCGCCTACGCCTCAGGGATTTCTGTGGACAAGGTCACCGCCATCTGGACAGAATCCGGTGTTCCCGGATACATTTCCTACTCAGCCGGCACCTACCTCTGCAACTACCTCTATTACCGCACATCAGACTGGTGCGTGAAAGCTGGTCCCGGGCATCGAGCGGCGTTCATCCATGTTCCCTACAGCACGGTGTATGTGCCGCGGCCAGAGCGCCATCCGTCCATGGAGGAGAGCCGCATGCAGAAAGGAATTCGGGTGCTGGTGGATGCTTTGCGGGTGGGAAAGCTGTAAAAAAATGCGGATTTTTGGTCCCGGATGCGGTATGGTAAAAATGCACCGGGTGACCGGGACAACTTTGCAGGAGAGGACTGGATACACGATGGTTATCGGTGTTCCAAAGGAAATTAAAACAGACGAGAACCGCGTGGCCTTAACGCCGGCCGGCGCCTTGGCCTTGACGCGGGATGGGCATCGCGTGTTGGTGGAAAAGGGTGCTGGGGTTGGCAGCGGATTCTCGGACGAACAATACCAGCAAGCGGGCGCGAC
Organism: Bacillota bacterium; assembly: GCA_021820485.1. GTDB lineage: Bacteria > Bacillota > Sulfobacillia > Sulfobacillales > Sulfobacillaceae > Sulfobacillus_B. The sequence continues at coordinate 1,167 of JAKADO010000067.1, read as the reverse complement.
CGTTCTTGCCGATGCGGCGGACGTCTGGGGACAATCCCAGATGGTGATTAAGGTCAAGGAACCGCTGGTTGAGGAATACCGCTACTTCCGATCGGATTTGCTGTTGTTTACATATCTGCATTTGGCTCCTGAGCGGGAATTGACGGAAGCCCTTCTGGAGTCTGGTCTTGTCGGCGTGGCTTATGAAACGGTTCAAAAGCCCGACCGGTCACTGCCGCTTCTGACACCCATGAGTGAAGTGGCCGGCCGGATGGCCACCCAAATCGGCGCCCAGTTCTTGGAGAAGGCCTATGGCGGTCGTGGAGTCTTGTTGGGCGGCGTGCCCGGGGTGCTTCCGGGGCACGTTTTGGTGGTCGGAGGCGGAATTGTGGGGACCAACGCTGCGCGCATCGCGCTTGGCTTGGGGGCTGAGGTCACCATCGTCGACATCAACGCCGACCGCCTGCGCCAGTTGGACGATCAGTTTCAAGGCCGCATCCGGACATTGATGTCCAATGAGTACAACATTGCTGAAGCGGTCAGAACCGCGGACCTCTTGGTAGGCGCTGTGTTGATTCCTGGGGCTCGGGCACCGCATTTGGTGAGTGAAGACATGGTGAAGACCATGCCTAAGGGCTCTGTCATCGTGGACGTAGCCATCGACCAGGGAGGATCCATCGCCACCATCGATCGCGTCACGACTCATTCGCACCCAACCTATGAGAAGCACGGGGTCATCCACTACGCGGTAGCCAACATGCCCGGCGCTGTGGCTCGGACTTCCACGCTCGCGCTGACGAACGTCACCCTTCCTTACGCCCGGCGGCTTGCCGCGCAGGGCGCAGAAGAGGCATTGCGGGCCGATCCGTCCTTGGCGCGCGGTCTTAATATCTACAAAGGGCGCGTAACCTTCAAGGCCGTGGCGGAGGCACATGGGCTCGAATACACGCCCGTGGACACCGTGCTGGCATAATGCACCGCGAGTTGCGGCTCAAAGGCCGCCTTCGCAAATGGCGTTGACGAACAGTTTAACCGGCCCTTGCTCTGGTGAGCAAGGGCCGTTTGCTTGAGGAGCTGCCGGTCTTTGGCCCTACGGAGCATTCAACGGCGGTTGCAGGCATCCCTCAGGCAGTGATTCGACAGCGAAACTGCAGGGTAGAGCGCTTCCGCATCCCCGAAACACCACAT
>JAKADO010000066.1 GCA_021820485.1 Bacillota bacterium | reverse complement strand
AAATTAGCTGCATGTCGCCATACTCAATCCCGTTGTGCACCATCTTGACGTAATGACCCGCGCCATCGGGCCCAATGTAGGTGCAGCAGGGGTCGCCGTCGACCTTCGCTGAAATGGCCGTCAGGATGGGTTCCACCAACGCATAGGCCTCACGTTGACCGCCCGGCATGATGGCGGGGCCGTGCAGGGCCCCTTCTTCGCCACCCGAGACACCGGTGCCGATGAAGCGGATGCCTTGCTGCTCCAGCATCTGATTGCGTCGACGCGTATCCGCGAAGAATGAATTTCCGCCGTCAATGAGGATGTCGCCCGTCTGCAAATAGGGAAGCAGCTGCGTAATGGTTTCGTCAACAGGCGCTCCCGCTTGCACCATCAGCAAAATTTTTCGTGGGGATTCCAAGGAATCGATGAACTCTTCGATGCTGTAGGTCGGGTGAATCTTCTTGCCCGGCGCCTCGTTGACGAGATCGTCCGTGCGCTGGCGCGAGCGGTTGTAAACTGATACGGAAAAACCGCGGCTCTCGATATTCAGCGCGAGGTTTTTTCCCATCACCGCGAGCCCTATCACACCAATCTGACTTTTTGACACTGATCTCACGCCTTTCTCTAACCATGGTTGCCTTCCGATTCATCCAAGATGTCGACTTGTCACGGAGCCGCTTCGTCCGGGACGAGATGCTCTTAGGCTGATCCATGCTACCGTTTCCCTCGCGCCTTGTCCATCTTCCAGCAATCGGCGCGCAACCGAGAGTGGGTGGCCGGAAAGCGTCGCCAAACACTGTGGGGACCCCGGCGGCATGGCTTCCAACGTCCGCCCCAATTATGCCCCTGCTTGCCGCTATCCACACCAGTCAGGAGGTCGACATGATTCGATCAGGGAAGGCAGTCCGAACTCCCTGGGGTATCCCGACGGTGCAACCGAAACATGCTAAGGCAGTCAAATCGTCTCATCAGGAGGTGGCGAACAATGAAGCTCAATGTGTTCGCTTTGGGATTGGGGGCACTGGCTGGATTGCTGATGGCGGTCCAAGGGGCAATGAATGCCATGCTCAGCAAAGGCATCGGCGTTTTTGAAACGTCTCTGACGGTCAACTTGCTGGGGCTTTTGCTCTCCGGGGCGCTGGTGCTGCTGGGCGTGGGAGGGGGCAATTTTGCTCGGTATCCCAGCGTGCCTTGGTATGCTTCGTTGGGCGGATTTCTGGGTGTCGGCATTATCTATGCTGTCTCCGTCTCCATTGCCAAAACCAGCGCAGCACCTGCTACTACGGCGATTATCTTCGCTCAGGTCCTGACGGCGGCTCTGCTCGATTACTTCGGTGTCCTAGGATTGCCGCGGGTGAGTTTTACCTGGCTTAAGGGCAGCGGGATCCTCTTGATGGCCGGTGGCGCGTATTTGCTGCTGCAGTCCCGGTGACAGCAACTCGCCGCGCCACTGCTCTCTCGGGCCATATAGGGAATGCTTCGCACAAGGATTTCATGGCTGAAATCGCGAAGGGAGAGGCATTCGCAATGAGGGAAGGTGCGCGGTGTCCGAACGGAGAAGCGCTAATTTCAGCCCCTTGATAGACCATCTGGAGAGGACCCAGGAGGCCTTGTCGGCATCGGCCGCCTCAGCGCTTTTGATGCGGGAGGGGCGCATCGTATGGGAGTGGTATCGAGGGCGTCATGCGCACGATCGTGCCGCACGGCCCGTGGACCAGGCATCGCAATTCAATATCGCATCGGGTCGTAAAGCCTACCTCGCGTTCGCAGTTGCCTATGCCCTCTTCGCAGGGTACATCCGCAGCATCGATGATTGGGTGAAAGACTATATAAGGGATGGGGAGGAGGCTTCCCTGGAGGGGATTTCGATCCGTCACCTGCTGACGCATTCCCATGGTCTAAAGGACGTTCATGGGTGCATTCTAGCTGCGCACAAACCGGGAACTCACTGGCATTACAACAATATCGGTGTCAACCTGTTGGTCAAAACCGTGGAACGAGCGACCGGCAAGACTGTAGCGGACATCTTGCGGGATGAGGTGTTTCAACCGCTGGGCTTCCGGGAGACGGGATGGAGGACGGAGCGGGACGCCCATCTGATATTCAATGTGCATGAGGAGACTTCAGTATTGGGACCGCACGATCGGTGTGACGGAACCCAAAGCAATCTTTTTACCAGCACTCGCGAGTTTGCTGCATGGGGCCAATTGCATCTCACTCGGGGACTCTTCCAGGGGCGCCAGGTGCTGTCCGCAGCGTGGTTTGACGAGATGACCCGCACTCAGAGTCCACGTTCCTTGCCGCATGGCGCCCCGGATCAGGGGTACCTGTGGTGGGTACAAGGAGCAACCAATCTCCCGATGAGCGAGCTCGGAAGCCAGGTGCCCCGTGGCGCCTTTCAAGTCTTGGGATACACGGGTTGTGCCTGCCTGGTTATCCCAGCTTACCAGACGGTTGCCGTTCGGATGTTCAACCATTCGGGTCACGGGACCGATCCTCGCTTCCAATACCTGGCGGAAATTCGCCAGTTCGGGGATGTCGTGACGGAGATTCTTCAAGGCTGAGAAGAGAAGGCATGATCGAGCGGGATTCCAGAGCTGGCCGGGCGTGTGCGTTGCGCGATCCCGCCACTGGAAAAGCCAGGATTGACACAGTGGGATGTCATCCGAAGACGGCGGGGCTGGCCTTGGGATGCCCCGATGTAATGGATAAAGGAAGTGCAATCAATAGTGAAAATGCGAGTGTTTGGCGTGCTTGGCCTGGGCATCATCCTGGCAGAATGCGGTTCCGCCAACTCAACTGCAGCGGGCATGAATCAGTTTACCAACGTCGCCATGAGCGACGCGAAGGTCGCCACGGGTGCATGGACGGTTTACGTGGCTCAAGGCACCGTCACGACGGGCTGGTGGTGGTATCGACGCCAAATTCCGGTGGTTTATGCTGAAGTGCGCAATACCAGCGGCGGATTGGATTCGCGTGTGGCCATCCACTTTGGCAAAACGACCATTCGGCAGTCGGCTCTGGCCTCCGGTGGATTCGCGGCGTTCTCTCTCAATGCGAGCCGCATCCCTGCAAAGGTCTCCATTTCATGGGTTCGCCTAGGCATTTCGCATCACGTTGCGATCCCGGCCAAAGCACTTATCGATGTCAGCAGTTTCATGTCCTGAATGCCGCTGCCTCCCAATCCCCAAGGGTGCACGGAAAGGATTTTCCTGGGACACCCTAAAGCCGAGAGGAGGAGTGAGCCATGGAAGCCATGGTCATTACGGAATACGGTGGTGCGGATGTCCTGCATTGGCAGGACGTGTCTCATGATGCGGTGGGACCACACGATGTGGTAATTCGCATTTACGCGACGTCTGTAAATCCGGTGGATTGGAAAGTCCGCAAGGGATATTTGAAGGGGCGCCTGCCGCTCGAGTTTCCCGCGATCCTTGGCTGGGACGCGGCCGGCATCGTGGAATCTGTGGGGTCCAATGTAACCGGCTTTCGTCGAGGCGACCCAGTTTTTTCCCGACCGGCGACCAACCGGCCGGGAACTTACGCCGAGTTGGTGGTGGTGGACGAAAAATTAGTAGCTCCGAAGCCGCCTCGCCTGACCTATCTGGAAGCGGCCAGCATTCCGCTGGCAGGACTCACCGCTTGGGAGGGATTGGTCGAGATTGCGGATCTGCAGCCAGGGCAGCAGGTGCTCATCCATGGCGGAGCGGGTGGAGTCGGAAGCTATGCCGTCCAGTTGGCCAAAGCACGGGGGGCTGTGGTGGCCGCCACAGGCAGTGCGGGCAATCTTGAATACCTCCGCGCACTCGGTGCCGATCGGGCGATTGACTACCAGGAGGCTCCATTTGAAGAAGCGGTGGAATCCGTGGACGTAGTGTTTGACACCATTGGCGGAGAAACCCAATCGCGGAGCTATGCTGTCTTGAAGCGGGGCGGCATACTGGTCTCTATTGCTCAGCCACCGAATCAGGAGGAAGCTCAGCGGCTTGGCGTCAAGGGAACCTGGTTTTTTCTGGAACCCGACGGAGAGAAGCTCCGCCGCCTGGGAGAGCTATTTGCCCGAGGCGCCATGACGCCGCAGGTTCATCATGAGTTCGCCCTCAATGATTTGCCGGCCGCCCATCAGTTGAGCGAGACCGGTCACGCCAGAGGGAAAATCGGCATTGTCGTGGATCAGGGCCACGCCTACGATCGATAGCTAGGTGGCGCCGAAGCATGCCAGAGTGGCAATGCCTGCCGCCATGAGGCCAGCGGCTGCCCCAACCGGCGGCCGCTCGGTCTTTCTGCTGTGCGCCCGGCATGGGCGTGTGCTTCTAAGGGAAGGCCCGAACAGGGAATGATCGTTCCAACTGTTGCGGCCACCCCTTGTAACGACCAACAAAGTAATTGCCGCTTTGCCCAAAGGTTCCATAACGCCCAGCGCCATAAAAATGAGCCTTCATTGGGAGACTCGCCAGGGAATGAAGTCCATGATCGACACGTGTGGCGTAACGCCATCGACTGGGACCTTCTCCCATCCGGGCTATGCCGCCAGTACAGGGTTCTCAAGGGGCTATTGTGTTGGCCCCCCCAAGCCGGCCGCGGAAGGCGTTCGGGGCTGTTTCTTCTCGTACATCCGGTGCACGTCTATTTTGAGCGCGCCGAGCGGGCAATGGAGCAAGAAGCCTGGGCTGAAGCCGGGTTTTGGCTGGCGGAGGTAATGCGCGAGTGCCCGTGCATTCCGGCTGCTGCCGAACTTCTTGAGACCGTGCGGCAACGTCTAGGACTTCGTCAAATGCCCCCTTGCTGCGAGGGCCCCTTCTCTAAGTTGCTCAGCCGGCACATGCGCGTCAACAATGAGAAAGTGGGGATTCCGCTTAAGCCTTTCGTAAAAGGCGGCTTGCCCGGTCTTGAGAAACTCCCGAATCGGCTGCGGCTCTTCAATGGCATCGAGGATGAACGCCGACGTGGTCGTGTTCACAATCTCTTCGAGCGGCCGTCGATAAAACCACACTTCAACCCGTCCCGCCTCAGGCTTTGTCCAGACATCGGTCAAGAGTTCGCGGGTGAAATAGTTGGGTCTCTTAAACTCGGTGAAATCCATGAAAGGATGATGGACGGAAAACAGGAATCGTCCACCCGCCGTCAGCACGCGGCGGAACTCCCTGAAGGTGGGTGCCCAGTCCTTGAGATAATGGAGCGTGAGGGAACTGAGGACTAGGTCAAACGAGGCGTCTTCGAAGGGGAGAGGTTCGGCCAAATCCAGCGTCAGGACACGAGCCTTTTGCCCCAGCCGCGCCGTGGCGGCTTCGGCCATGGCAGGACTCAGGTCCACGGCGGTCACGTCCGCCCCGCGGGCTGCCAGTTGCTCAGAGTACCAGCCGGCTGCGCATCCGGCATCTAGCGCCCGCAGGCCATCCATGCGGTCAGGCAGTCTGCCCATCATGGCCGGACGTTCGTAGTAGGCGTTGGCGCCACTTTGGGCATCGACGGTCTTGGCGTAGTCTTGGGCTAGCCTGTCATAGGCATTTCTTAGCTTGTCGTCCACAACATCGCCCCTGTGATGGCATCTCGGTTCACCTCCCTAGTATGCCATGACTTCCCGTAAGAAGTGCGGTATGACGAGGCCCGATTATCCTGCTATGCTCGGTATGGGCAGAAGGAGGAGCGGACAGTGGATGGCATATCCCACGACTTCATATGGAGACGTTTGGACATACCAAGTCTGGAGTATTGCACTGTGGAATTTTCCCCGCGGCTCCAAATGCGGGGCCAGGTGGTGGCAGAACTGAACAGCCATCCCGTCTGTGCGTCCTACGTGCTCCATTGCGATGCCGATGGGACGACCGAGGAGTGCGCTGTCACCTTGGAGTCGCAAGGGGTGGTCAAGCACCTGACCATCGCGAGAGGCGGCGACGGCCGGTGGTGGCGAGATGGCTGCGAGCTCCCCGAATTTCAAGGCGTTCGAGATATTGACCTGGGCGTTACGCCAGCCACCAACACGCTGCCCATTCGGCGCCTTAAGCTCTCCCCTGGGGACTCTGCGCGGCTCGTAGCGGTCTGGGTGAAGTTTCCCGAGTTGGCCGTTCTGCCTCTGGAACAAGTCTATGCGCGTCTCGATGCCCATACCTATCGCTACCAATCATTTGCGAGCGGCTATGAAGCCGTGCTTACCGTGGATGGCGATGGACTGGTGACGCGGTATGCCAACGTGTGGGAGCGGCTGCGCCGGAAGCTGTTCTAGGGCAGGGTCTTCCGAAAGAGGACCCGGTCTCCACCGCGCCCGTCATAGTTCTGGTGGACGGGTATGCCGTCCTGGATGGCGTCCCCAGGAACAAAGTCAAACCCCATGCGTTGATGAAAGGCGATGGATCCGCGATTGACGGGAGAGGTGATGGTCTCCACCCGATGGCGTCCAGAAGCCCCCATGGCGTCAAAGAATGTGCGGTACAGCCTGGTGCCCAACCCTTGGGTTCGATAAGCCGGGTGGACGCCCACAAAGTGGATGTATCCGAGATCCGCATCGGTTTGAGAGTAAAATCCCACCAAAAATGCGACGACGGTGTTTTGGTGTTCAATGACCCAACTGGTGTCTTGAAAGTGCTGGAAGAAGAGACGAGGCAGAAGGGCGCGCATGGGTCGACCGCCCCACCAATCATCCATAACCTGAATCAGGGGAAGATAGTCGGCTTCGGACAATAATCGCTCACGCATGGCAACCTCTCTTCCTAATCCGCCCTCTCAGGCTTCTCGACATCGGGGGCCGTCACCCGACGGGTCAACCGTTCCTTAACGTCCGGCCACTCTGCCCTAATGATGCTGAACACCAACGTGTGGCGGATGGTGCCGTCGCGGCGCACGCGATGATTGCGCAGTGTGCCCTCATATTGCGCGCCCAGCTTCCGAATGGCTGCCTGGGAATGGGCATTGAGATGATCGGTGCGCAGCGCCACGCGCAAGGCGCCCCAATCCTCAAAGGCGTGCGTCAACATCAAAAGCTTGGCCTCGGGATTGATGCGCGTGCCCCAAACCTCTGGGGTGTACCAGGTCCAGCCGATTTCCACGCCCAGGTCATGAGATTCAATGTTGAGATAACGCGTGCTGCCGACGGTACGGCCGGTATTCATGTCTATCACGGCGAAGGCATAGCTGACGCCAGCGGCCTCATCGGCGACCGCTTGTTCAATCCATCGGCGCAGCGCCCCTCTGTCCGATAGGTCAGCAGACATCCATGACCAAATCCCGCCATCCCCAGAGACTTTGAGAAGGGCCTCCTCATGCGCCGGGGAGAGCGGCTCAAGCCGTAGGTGATGGCCCTGCAACACGATCGGACCTAAGTTCATGGCGTCTGATTCCTTTCTGAGAAATGCACGCATCTTGAGAACTAGTCCTTCAGCGCGCCATCGACGAGGCCAAAGTAGGCTTCTGCCTGCGCTTGGGTGCGCGGGTAAAAGTCGAGTTGCTCCAGCGGGACTCCATGGTCGTTGCCATATTGAACGGCAGCCATGGTGGACTCGCCATCGGACACCGCAAACACGGCGTCCTGGTAGACGACCGTGAGGCGTCCATTCCCAAAGAAGTGGGCGTACCAGCAGTCCTCGGCGATGGAGACCATGTGCTTCTGCAGACTTTGTATCATAGCGTCAAGCCCGCCCTCCGCGACGGAGATGAGCAAAATACCCCACGTTCCGGCTTGCCGCTTGGCGATAACCGGCAACTCGCCAACGAACTCAATGTCTCGCAAGGAGTGGTCGACCACAACCCCCAGCGCGTGTTTCATGCCTTCCTTCCTCCTCGAAGCGCCCATCAAGGGGCACGAGTCTTCGGCACCAAGCGGCGCTCGATACGGATGGCCCCATGAAGACAGTTCGTCGCATGGACTCGCTCCGTGCGGGCAGAGGGAACACCTTCGTTCATGGTACACGAACCGCCAATGCACCGGCTAGGCCTTCCTCATGGCGACTTTGGAGAGTCACTCAGCGGATGCGGCGTCTTCGGGCGTTTTCCGGGGATAGAGGGGCCAATCGGGGACTCGCCGCGACAGGAAAAGATGGCTCAGGACTGCGACCAGCGTAAACGGCAGAACAACCGCGATGGGAAACCATGGGCCCGGCTTCAAGAGCAGCGGATACATGGCCAAGGCGATGGCCGGTGGATGGTAAAGACCCACCCGCGGCAGGAGCCACAGCAGTCCCGCCGCTACCGCGACCGCGGCAATCGGTCCATGGAGGAAGAGCGCGAGACCGGTTCCCAAGGCTGAGGTCAGCGTGCTGCCAATAATCACCGGCAATGGTTGTGCGACCGGTTGCTGGGGCAGATAGAGCAGAATGCTTAATGTGGCGGCGAAGGGCGGCACCAGAAACGTCGAGAACTGATGCAGTGGACGATCGACGACGGCCAGAAGCAACAGAAGCGCCGTCGCCCAAACCAAGGGCCGCCAGGATATGGCGGTCGGGAACAACCCGTTTTTTAGCATGGCTATCAAGAGAGATCCTCCAAGATTAATGAACGTTCTAGTCTTACTCTACACCATGCGAGAGCCGAGGCTGGCCCGTGCGATCTTGACCGGTGACATCGGGTCAACCATGATGACAAGGAGAGCAACAGGGGGAATGGCTTTGAGCGAGCAGGCGGGGGAGGGCAAGGTGGTGCTTGAGCCGATCGGATTGGTGGTCTCGGGCCGAAAGCGCGTCGAAGACGACTATTGGGGCTCGGTGGTCTCCGTGATTCAGTTGTCCGATCGGTTCACGAATGATGTCACGGCGGGTTTAATGGAGTTTTCTCATCTGGAGGTTATCTATTTCTTGAACCAGGTCTCCGCGGCGGCCATTGAAACACGGGCACGGCATCCGCGGAACAATCCCAGTTGGCCGCTGGTGGGCATTTTTGCCCAAAGGCCCAAGGCTAGACCCAATCTTCTGGGGCTGTCCCGGTGCCGCCTCTTGCAGGTCGAGGGCCTGACCATTACGGTGGAGGCTCTTGATGCGGTCGAGGGGTCTCCCGTATTGGACATCAAGCCGTACATGCGAGAATACGGTCCGATAGGGGAGGTCAGGCAACCGGAATGGGCCACAGACGTCATGAAGAATTACTATCGGAAAAGCCCGGCGGCAGCTGCCGACGCGAATACTTGACGCGGCAGCTGCTGGCCGGAATTCGCTCGGTTATGCGTGCTGATTGTCCCAGTCCGCCAGCAACTCGCGTTCCCGCTCGGGGGTTAGTCCCGCCTTCATGGGTGCAGCCTGATTCCGAGTCAGGTCCCACTCCCACGTCGCGCCAATGGTGTCTTCGATGGTGCGAAACGTGAGCCCCTGGGCGAGCGCACGGTCCACACTGACGGTTTCAAAGCCCGGCCAGTTGGCGGCGTCTGAAATCCATAGTGGAAGCTCAGACCACTCGGCAACCTCATGCTCGAGCAGGAAGTCCTCCGGGAGCCATTCGACTTCGCTCGCCGCGGGAAGCGTGTTCATAAGGGCATCGACCAATCGTCCCATAGTAAGGGGCGGGACAAGCCCCGTGGCGTTGAACACACCGGTCACCTGATTTTCGCATAAGGTCAGCATCCATTCTGCCAGGTCTCGGGCATCGATGAGCTGTATCGGGCGGTCGGGGCTTTCGGGCACTACGACGCGGCCGCCTTGGGCGAATCGGCGAACCCAATAAGTGAACCGATCGGTGGGATCATACGGGCCGACAATCAGACCGGGGCGTACAATCAATGCGTGATCAGGGCCGAATCCGGACACCACTTCGTTTTCGCACAGCGCTTTGAGGGCACCGTAAAACTGCCCGATATCCTCAGTGGACTCGTCCTCGACCCGGGCCACAGGGTACTCCTCCGCAATGCCCACCACCGCAAAATCCGCGTAGACCGAGACGCTCGAGACAAAGACGTAGTGCTGGACGGATTGCCGAAGAGCGGCCACAGATTGCCGGACGACGCGGGGCAGGTAGCCGCTGGTGTCAATGCAGACATCCCACGTGCGGCCTTCAAGCGCGCTGAGGCCGCCATCGCGGTCCCCCCGGATCTGTTCAACGTCGGGAAATAGGTCGGGGCCGGTCTTGCCGCGATTGAACAAGGTGACAGCGTGTCCCCTGGTCTTTGCCGCCAAGACTAAGTGGCGTCCCAGAAACGACGTGCCGCCCAAAATTAAAATCCTCATGAGTCACTCCTCAGGGTTTGACTTGTAGTCCGTTATCGGTTCATCCGCGCGCGCAACCGCTGCCGGGCACGTTGCACGCGCTTTTTCTCACCGGCTGTTCGGGCGCCGGTCGAGCCGAAGACAATCGACCGCCGGTCGTCATCACTAAGTGACTGGGCGGCGGCGGAGATGTCAACGTGCCATTCGGCCAATGACAGGGATTCATCCCGGCTGTCCACGAAATCCGGGTGCAGAGGAACGGTGCGCTCCGGGCCATGGTGTCCGCGGTAAGCGAGGTAAGCCCGTCGGACGCGTTGGTGGATGTGGTTTCGTACATACGTCGTGAAGGTGGTGCGATGCTGGGACGGGCGGTAGGCGGTGGCAGATTCCCAGAGAGCCAATGCCCCTTCGCCCGTTAGATCCTCGCGGTCGCCGCCCAAACTGCCATAGCGGCGCGCTTCGGCCTCCACTACAGGCCAAAAGGCATGGACGAAGGATTCCTGCACTTGGAGGTGTCCGCGCCTCAGTTCGGGAAGGAGGCTGTCGTCCCAGGCCAGGGTGTGCGCATCCTCGGAGGATGCGCGAGCTACAAGGCCAGCCCAGAACGAGTTGTTGAAGACATGCATTGCCAGAGCTTCCATGTGTGAGCCCTCCTTAATTCTTCCCTGACTTCCGCCCAGTGCTCACCGCGTCTATCAGCCCATAGAGCTGCGCTTCATGCGCGCTAAGCCAAAAATCGCGTTCCACATCACGGGTGATCCGCTCCGGTGGCTGTCCCGTATGCGTTACCAATAAGTCTACCAAGATTTGTTTGGTCGCGGCTAGTTCCTTGAGAGCAATGTCGAGGTCGGTAATCTTTCCGCCTAATCCTCCCCCGACGCCGGGTTCATGGATCATGATGCGGCTGTGGGGCAGCGCGAAGCGTTTTCCATGGTCGCCACCGGCGAGGAGCACCGCGGCCATGCTGGCGGCAAGTCCGGTGGTCATGGTGGACACGGGCGGACGAATATACTGCATGGTGTCGTAGATGGACATGCCTGCCGTCGTGGACCCGCCGGGCGAATCGATGTACAGGGAAATGGGCAGGTGCGGGTCTTCGCTTTCCAGAAACAGCAGTTGAGCGACCACCAGGTTTGCCATGGCATCCTCGATGGGGCCGGTGACAAAGATGATGCGCTCCCGAAGGAGCCGGGAATAAATATCAAAGGAGCGCTCGCCGCGCGAGCTTGGCTCCACCACGATGGGGACTACGGGATTTGCCATTTATCTCACCTCACCACTCCAATGTTCCGAGTGTAGGCCGGAAGGGACACTCCGACGAAAAATTTTGTGGCGGTTCCCTTGCTCAAAGGTCAACCCAAACGGGCGCTGCCCAGCGTTTGGGGGGCTCCGGCTATGCCCTGCGACTGGGGCGTGCTACCATGAGAGGGACAATCCATCAGGTGAGGCGGGCGATCAGCATGGCAGAGGAAACAGTCCTCCACGGACGCGTAGTCCTTCCTGACCGAGTGATCCCGAATGGCGAAATTATTTTGGTGGGCGACCGAATCCAGTCAGTGCATGAAGCACCCACCCGGCCCCATGCCACACACCGATGGCGTGAGGGGTGGATTTTCCCGGGACTGATTGACCTCCATATTCACGGCATACTCGGTTCCGATGTCATGGATGGCACCGTGGAGAGTCTTCTCGCGATGGACACAGCCTTGGCTCGGGTCGGGTGCACTGGGTATCTGGCCACCACCATGTCGGCGACAGAGCCGGAATTGGAACGCGTGTTTAACGCCGTGTCGGCCTTTCGTGCCCTGCATCCGGGGTCGGGCCTCCTAGGGGTGCATATGGAAGGTCCCTACATCCATCCCGATCGAATCGGCGCGCAGCGGCCCGATGCCGTGCGGAATCCCTCGGTCGCCGAGGTGCAGGCGTTTCACCGCCGATGGGGCACAGAGCTAAGGCGGATCACCATCGCTCCGGAACGGTTGGGATCCGCGGAGTTGATGGCGTTTTGTCAGGAGGCGGAAATCCGCCTGTCCGCCGGCCATTCCAATGCCACGTTCGAGGAGGCTTATCGGGCCTTCGACGCCGGAATCCAGCAGGTGACACATCTTTTCAATGCGATGACAGCACTCAACCATCGTGCACCGGGATTGGCGGGAGCAGCCCTCTTGCATCCCGCTGTGCGGGTGGAACTCATCGCCGACGGAGTCCACTTGCACCCTGCGACGCTCAAGTTGGCGGAAAGGATGAAAGGACCAGATCACATCCTGTTAGTTACAGACGCCATGCGCGCCACACTCCTTCCTGACGGGGTTTACGATCTGGGAGGGCAGGCGATGACCGTAGCAGGCGGCGTGGCTCGGACCGCTCAGGGAAGTCTGGCTGGCAGTACGCTGACGTTAATGAAAGCGGTATTTCAGTATCGCGAGTTCACCGGCGTCGACCTGTCTCAAGCGGTCCGGGCGGCGAGTCTTTCCCCTGCGCGAGCGATGGGATGGACCGATCGGGGTGCGCTTCAATCCGGATATTGGGCCGACGTTCTATTGGTGGACAATGCGGGCCATAATCGCATGACCTGGCGTGGGGGGCGCGTGATCTACGATGGGCGCTAGATTTCTGGGCATCGATGGTGGTGGCAGTTCCACCCGGGCATGGATACTCGACGAATCGGGTCAATTGGTACAAGAGCTGCGCGGCGGTCCATCCAATGTGGTGGTGGTTGGAGAAGCGCGGGCGCGGCAGGCGCTGGACGCGATCGTCAAGGGTGACGCAACCTATGACGGGGTTGTGGCGGGTATAGCGGGAGCGGATCGCCCTTGGGTGCGTGCCTTTTGGGAGAGCGTGCTGGGAGGAGTTTCCGAGACGGTCTGGGTGATGGGTGACTATCGCATTGCATGGGCTGCGCTTACGGATGGTGATCCGGGCTTGGTAGCCATCTTCGGGACAGGATCAGTCTTCTATGCGGAATGCGGAGACACTTCCCTGCGCATTGGGGGATATGGGTGGAAGATTGGCGATGTGGGATCGGGCATTGCGCTAGGTCGTCATGCCGTGGAAGCTGCGCTAGGGCATATGGAAGGGTGGGCACCGGCGACGAGCCTGACCGAAGCCGTGGTGGACTGGGCCAAGGCGCGTGATAAGGCCGAGCTCTTGAACTACATCTATCGTCCGGACGTGGATTGGCGGACCGTCTCTGATCTAGCTGGACAGGTCTTTGTGCTGGCGGACCGTGGCGATATGGTGGCTGAGGCCATCCTGAAGGACGAGGCCGCTAAGGCGCTGCGCTATTTGGAAACCGCGCATCGTGCAGCGGGGATGCCGCCGGCGTCGCCGACAGGGCTTGCCGGAGGTCTCGCGCACTTATGGCACCCGCGTTTGGAGGAGCCATGGCGGGAGCTTGTCGGAAGGCCGTTGGTGCGCGTCACGCGCGAACCGGTCGAGGGCGCGGCTCGCCTCGCGCGATCGTTATGGGGAAAACAACGGCAAGGGGGAGATGCGTAATGAATCGGACGGCAACATGGGAAAATGCCGACCAACTATTGGATGGCGCGATCAACAAAGGGGTCATTCCGGGCGCACTAGCGGCTGCTGGCCGGCGTGAGCAGATTCTCTGGCGCTATGTCGGGGGCCAAGCGCTGGTTCACGGTGGGGACCCGAGGCCGATGCGCGAAAACACCTGGTTTGACATCGCGTCCTTGACCAAAGTGATGGCGACTCTTCCGTCACTGCTGGTACTGGCCAGCCGGGGCAAATTGAGCTTCGGGGATACCGTCCGGCGCTTCTTTCCCGACTGGGATGCCCGGTGGGACCAAGTCACCGTGCGCCACCTCCTGACGCATAGTGGAGGACTAGTCTCACATCGCAATTATTTTGAGTCCATAAGCGGTCGAGACGCCTATTTGCAGGCTATCCAACAGGAGCCCTGGGACGCCGCCCCCGGCACGCAGGTTTCGTACAGCGACCTCGGCTTTATGACCTTGGGCGCGATTGTGGAGGAAGTGTCCGGGATGTCGCTGGACGCGTTCGTGCGGGATGCCGTCTTTGCGCCGCTGGGCATCTCTGAAGCGGCCTATCGCCCAGAACCCGAGATGGCAACGCGGACGGCCGCGACGGAGGTGGAGAACGGCCAGGCGCTGGCAGGCCTAGTGCATGACGAGAACGCTCGGGCCATTGGGGGTGTGGCGGGCCACGCCGGCCTCTTCGCAACGCTGGATGCGGTCAGCCGCTATGCCATGAGTTGGACCACAGATGGACTAAGCCTTTTCAGCCCCGCGGTCCGTGACGCCTGCACCCGGCTCTCTACGGGGCACTTGAACGGTCGCCGAGGTCTGGGCTGGGTTCTGTTGGGCGACGGCTACGATGTGGCCGGCGATTTTTGGCCAGCCACAGGTGCAGGGCACACCGGATTTACTGGGACATCCCTGCAATTCGATCCGGTGACGGGAATTTGGGCAGTGCTTCTGACCAATCGGGTGCATTATGGGCGCGGAGCCAATATCAATCCGCTTCGCCGGGCGTTGCACAACATTGTGATGGAGATTCTGGGATGAGGGAAGCGCGTGGGGGGCGGAGCCTCCGCCCTCGCGCGGTGGCGCTGTGTGAGGTTCCACGGGACAGCTTCGAACCGCCAGGGGCGCCGTATAGCTTTCGGACCCGCCGGTAATCGGCGTCCCGAGAGGCCTAACTTCCCGACGGAACGGGATGCCATCCCAGGTATGTCTCGGTAACGGCGCCGTCGCTCTTGCGGGCATAGCCATATTGAAAGAGCGCCTTCCCCGTTTTGGCGAGAGCCGTCAAGCGCATCTGATTAAAGGGGATGGCACGATCCCACGACAGGATTAGGGGTCGATTCATTTCAACGCGCTGTCGATATCGGGCATCTGGCGGCCCGGCCGCAATGTAGGCAACCGCGGGGTCAGAGACTGCCACTGCGACAACCGTTGTTTTGGAGATGGCCCTGTTGGCCCGTATAGTTCATCCACTCCAGCGTATGAACCGGGCCGGATTTTCTGCGCCCTATCACGAAATTGACCGGATCCCGCCGCAGGATGGCATGCCGTTCCACCAAGGTCCCTGGGGCGTATTGAGCAGCCGTACCTCTCCCCAAGGATAGCGAACCGCACCAAACTCATGGACGTCCGAGCCAGTGAACGCGGCTGCGGCAGCCAGCGGGGTCACGCGGTATCCGACGATGTACAGCAAGGAACCCACGAGAATCAAGCCTGCAGCGATTTCCCATCGTGTGCGCATGCGCATAAGCCATCCCCATTCTCTGGTTTCATATCTGGCTGTAAAGGGGGACGAAGCCAAGGTCCTTAGGACGTTCGTGAGCTCAGATCGCTGCGCCATCGGGTGCTCCGGAGCCATTTGTCCAATCGGGGCGCCTTGAGATATAGGGTATGGCCCTGAGCATTGGTGTAGGTAACGATGGGGGGGAGGTAATGGAACGTGACGCCGCCGTTGGCTCCATGACCGTAATAGGTCGTGGGTACCACCGTCACCGAGCGATGGCGAGAAAGCTCCAAGACAACATAATAATACGCCGACGGCCCATTGATGAGATTCACCGCGGGTGAAGGCAAGCTGACCTGAACCGGCTGGGCGTTTCTTAGCCAAGTAAGGACTTGGCTGGCCACGAGGCGCGTTTTGTCTCGAGCCACGCTCCGAGGGACCGGCTGCTCTTCCCCCGGACTTCCCCCAATGGCTACGCCGATGACCGCTGTTGGCTTCGGCAGTGGGATCTGGAAGGACGCTTTAGCGGCCTTTGGATTCACAGTGGGTGCAACCTGGTCGCGACCGCATCCGACAAGGGTCCCGGCCAGGAGCGATAGAGCCCATCCCCACCCAATCAGCCGCCCCATGTGCCAACCCCCTCCGTCTCGGCTTGCCTAGCATAACGCCTTGGATGGCGGAAATGTGACTGAGGCCGGTTCCGCTCCGCGAAACGATCACATCCTCCTTTCGGTTTCATGACGCATTGGCCCTTATATCCCTGAGCACACTGACGATGAACAGGAGGGGCTAAAAGAGGTGTTCGGACATGAATCGGCTTTGGCTGCAGCGGGCTCTGGGAACCCTATGGATCGTGGATGGACTGTTGCAATTGCGACCCCGCATGATCGGTGCGGGGTTTGTGGATCAGAATGTCTTGCCGCTGATGCATGGAGAACCTCCATGGTTGAAACAGCTGTTGGGCTTCGATGCCCATCTTTTGCTCTGGCATGCGGCGTGTGCGGATATCGTGGTCGGCCTCCTGCAATTGCTGATGGGAGTGGCTCTCATGAACGACGCCTGGAGCCAATGGGCGACTTTGGCTTCCGCGTCATGGGCTTTCGCGGTGTGGGTTTTGGGGGAAGGATTTGGACAGTTGTTGACGGGCCAGACCGGGCTTACGCGGGGCGCACCTGGCGCTGCGCTGCTGTACGCGGCACTGTCTCTGGGGTTGTGGCCCCGGTGGCCGGCGGCCCGTCGGCTTCGCTATTTCTCCCGCATTGCGGCCGGGCTGTGGACTTTGGAAGGCTTCCTCTGGCTCGAGCCCGGGGTGCGAAGCCAAATCGGCAATGCATTGGCCATGCCGCGCGGGGGGATGTTCGTGGCGTTCGGGGCAAGCTTGATCCTGGCCGGACTCTTCTTGGGTGGGTCGTTCAGCCGCAGGATCGCCGCGTTTGTCAGCGGCATTGCAGCCATGGTTCTGTGGGTCGGGATCCAGCGGCTGGGACTGTTCTGGCGTCCCTACGCGACCGATCCTAATTCGGGGATTGTCATCGCATTATTGGCTTTGGCGGTGTGGCCCGGCAAGCGGCCGGGGAAGGACGCGTTGCCGGATGAATCCGGATCCCACCCGAACCGTGCCGGATAATCTGCCACCTAGCGAGGAAGGGTGCCGCGGACCAATGGAGGCTGGGTGGGGGATTGGGTGCCTCCACTGGGCTCGATGGTGATGGTGAACTGAGAAGCGGTCTGATGCGGGATGGTCAGGAACACCGGTTCATAACCAAAGGTGCCCGCGGAGACGGGGTGGCCCTTGACGATCCACCATCCTTCGAAAGTGTTTCCGCCAGAGAGAGGCGGGAGGTTTTTCAATACAATGACTGCCCGTTGGCCCTTGAGGTAGAGGGTGGCCGCATTGTTGGGATTCGCACTCGTCAACGGAACAGGACGCGCCGAAGCGACAAATGCTTCAATTTGCGTAGCCGTGCGCGCCAATTGATGCTTCTTCCATGCGAGCGCGCCCCCGCCGACAGCGACGATCGCCACCAGCGTCCAACTGGCTATCCGAACCCAAGCCTTACGCGGCTTCTCGGCCTCGGCGTTCGGCCATGGGGAAGATGGTTGTTCTGTGGCGGAACGTAACACATTATCGGTGAATAGGGTGAGATGCTTTTCGTAAAGGATCCGGCACTCGTCACAGTCGGCAATGTGCGTAATGACTGCCTGGGAATCTTCTGGGGAGAGAGTTCCGGCCACGGCCAAAGGGACGTTGGCACGGATGTCATCATGCGTCATCAAACATGGACCTCCAATATCGTCTCAAAACGACAAGTTGTAGCAAGAGAATTCGCGAGAACCTGCTCGGTTTCCTTCTGGTAAGAATCGGCACGGAGTCGTCTCGAATCCCGATGATGCTTTGGCTTAGCAGTGCTTACCATTTCGCCAATCCTGTTCCAAAATAGCGTACAGCAGGGAGTCGCGCCACGCGCCGCGGACCCAGAGGTGTTCACGGGCATGGCCCTCATACCGCATGCCGCACTTTTCCAGTACGCGTCGAGACCCCATGTTGGCTGGATCGCAAGTGGCCTCGATGCGGTGGAGATCCAAGCGTTGAAATCCGAAGGTGACCAAGAGGCCCGCCATTTCACTCGCATAGCCTCGACCCCAATAAGCGCGATTGAGCACGTAGCCGATGCTGCCGACACGATGGGACCGGCTCACCACGCTGATGCGGCCGGTGCCGACGAGACGTCCGGAGCTGCGCTCCAGCAGGGCCAGCGCAAAGTGCTGTCGGGGCACTTCACGCGCCTCGGACAGGGCTCGGGCGAGCCATTCATTGGTCTCGGCGCGGGACTGGGGTCCCCAGACCAGGTGGCGGGTGACCTCCGCATTGGCGGCATAGAGGGCGACGGCATCCAGATCGTCCGGAGCAAATTCGCGCAAAATCACGCGTTCCCCCACTAAGGCAATTGGGTAGAAGTTTTGGTCATCGGTCATAGGCTTAGTATAGCGGCATTGTACCGGAGCAGGCGAACTGCTATGATACGGCTAGTTTCCCGGAAAGGGGGCTGATCGCCGTGAAGAACATCCCCGTCGCGCATTAATCCGGGACGTCCATATGAGAAGCTCTATGGATCGCCCCGAACGACAAAGGGGTGATTTTTGTTTGCGTCTCATTCTCTCTCGTGTGTCCTTTGCCTATCCCGAGCAACCGGTGCTCATGAACAACATTTCCGCTTCGATTGAAACCGGCGACCGCGTGGCGCTCATTGGCGCCAACGGCAGCGGCAAGTCTACGCTGCTCGCGCTTCTGCTGGGGCAACTTCAGCCCATGCAAGGACACATTCAAAATCCGTGGCATCCCAGAGCAGCCGTGCTGAACCCGGCTGGGAAGCAAGCCTCGTGGGGGCAGGCCGCATGGCAGGAAATCGCCGCTAGTTTGGTTCAGGCTCCCCGCTTCTTGGTGTTGGATGAACCGACGCGCCACCTTGATGAGCGACATCGGCAGCAATTGGCCACTTGGCTCAATCGGATGAAAGACACCACCATGGTGGTCGTGAGCCATGATCTTGAATTCTTGGATGCGATCGCGACCCACACCTGGCATCTGGATTCTGGCCAAATGACGGTGGCCGCCGTGCGCCCCGGCGAGCATCTCCGGCACCTGGAGGCCGAACGCGAATCCTATCAACGCCGCTACCAACAGCAGCAGGCCATGATTGAACGCCTGACTCGGGACATCCAAGACACCAAGGAGCAGGCACGCCGCACGGAACAGCACACGATTGATTCGGGACAGCGCCGCTATGCGAAAAAAGTTGCCAAAAAGGCGCGAGCGCGAGAAAAGCGGCTTGACCACTGGGAGTCCTCAGGCGAAAAGCTGGAAGCCCCGCGCGACCCGCACATCCTCCGCCATACCTGGGAGCACGTGGCATCGGCTTCCGGAACGCTCATCCGATTGGAGGACAGCACAATCGCCTATGAGTCGTCCCTTTTTGAGCATCTCTTTTTGGAGGTGCGGGCAGGAGACCGCATCGGCATTGTGGGGGACAACGGCGCGGGAAAATCCAGTCTGATGGAAGCGCTTTTAGGGCGTTTTCCCGGCCGGGTGGTCGGCCATGTCCGTATGCCCGCCGTGCCGTACGCCTATATTCAGCAGGTTTTCGAAGGCGATTCCCACGAAACGGCATGGGAGGATCATGTCCTGTCAAGTGGTGTAAAAGTTCCGGCCTCCTAGTGACCCGCTAAGCGAGTTGCCTCTGTAAATCCCGCAACTCTTCCGGCGCGTGTGC
>JAKADO010000065.1 GCA_021820485.1 Bacillota bacterium | reverse complement strand
CGATCTAGAACTATCCATATATAGGATGGCAGGGGTCGGGATCCTGGGCGTCCGAGCCGCGCTTGTCCGCGGTTTTTGCGAAATTCTTCCCGGGTACGCCGTTCGTCCAGCTTTTGTGAGCGCTTGAAATGCGAGACAAATGACGAGTATTTCCCTTGACGGCGGTAGGCGACGCCAAGGTTGCGATGCGCCGGAGGGTAGTCTGGGTCGCTTTGCAAAGCCAGCATGTAGTGTTGGATCGCCTGCTCCATGTCGCCGCGTTCCAAATAGATGTTGCCGAGATTGGTCAGTGACGGCGCGTGCATTCGATCCTTGGACAAGGCGGTCAAGAAGTACTGTTCCGCCTCCTGCAACTGGCCCGTCTCGGCAAAAATCACGCCCACCTTGTTGTACCCTTCCGGTCGTTCAGGATATTCATTCAGCAATTGCTGAAACAACGCTTCGGCGGTTTCCCGCTCACCCTTCTCCCAGGCCCGGGTGCCTTCTTTCAACAATTCCTGGCCTCGTTCATCCCATTCTGCCAATCCGTTATCCTCCCGGGACACGATGTTCTCGTCGATTAATCAACGGAATCCACAGCAAAACTGCAACCACGCCCATCACCGGGTAGAGGCTGGCCACGAGGTTCGCGAATCCTAAGAAGCCAAACAAAAAGGTGCCGGTCAACACCCATAAGATGCGATTCCCGAACTGCACTTTTAGTGCATAGGCCTCTGCAATACCGGTGGTGAAGAGCGCCACCCACAGACTAAGCCCGTACAACCCCCCCCATGTGCCGTGGATCCGCGAGGCAATATCCATCATCGGCAATGCGCCCAAGGATGGGGCACGAACCAGCGCGTGATGCTCCAATGCTGCCAGTCCGGAAAGAATGATCGCCCCGACCCCGGCCGCCCAAAGACTGTCCCGCGAGGTGCGAAGACTTGGTCCGACTCCAAGCAACACCATAATTCCCGTGAAAATATTATACGACAGATACAGAAGCGCTGACAAAACCCACCTCGGTCCACCCACCGCCGTTCGCGGCACCGCCGCATGGCTCCAGGTCAACAGAGCCACCAGCACCACCAGACAAATCAGGTAGGGCATAAGCACGGAGTTTGCCCTCACCACCGAATCGCGTCCTAAGGCCACGACCAGGATAATGGCGGCGGTCGTCAACGCCGCCCCCGCCAAAATCGGAAGCCCCGCCAACTGGAACGCGGCAGCCCCGCCGCCCGCCGACACCACGCCAAGTCCAATAAACAGAAACGCGGTGGTCACGCCCTCGGCAAGCCGAACCACCCAGGGGGGATATGCCGTTTTAAGCAAATCGCCAAATTTGGTCACGCCATACTTGCGGCCCCGTTCGAGCGCCAAGTAGCCCAATACGCCGAACAGAATGCCCGCCAGAGCGATTCCTAAGAGGCCATTAGCCCCGTAACGGCCGAAGAACTGATAGATTTCCTGACCGCTGGCGAAACCCGCTCCCACAACCGCGCCGACATAAGTCAATGCGATTCCCAGCCACGACGATTTCATCTCAAAATCCCCCGTCCTTCGTGGTACATCTATATCGAGGGTCGGGTAAAATAATCATAGATTTTGTTGGACGATCCAGGCTGGAGCCGGGTCGAGGCACCTGAGGAGAGGGAATTTCGTGGCAGACAGCCGTTCCGACCGCGCCAAGGGATCGGGGCCCGCCGAATACCGAACCATGATAGATCGGACAAATTGCCGTGAAGAGCTGGCTGTGGCGTTTAAATGGCTGTGGCGGCAACACGGTGCACCGGACGCCATTTTGTGCATCGGCACCGATCGGGCGACCGGCGATGCCCTGGGACCCTTGGTCGGCACGCAATTGAGCACCCTGAGCCCGTCACCGTTTGCAGTGTGGGGGACGTTGGAAAATCCCGTCCACGCCACCAATCTCATCGACCTCATCCACGCCCACCCCCGGTTGGTTCAGGCGCGGGTACTGGCGGTCGATGCCTCCTTAGGGCGCCCGGAAGAGGTGGGGGCCATTTCCTTGGGCCCTGGGCCAATCCGCCCCGGGGCGGGAGTCAGCAAGGACCTCCCGGCCATCGGGCGTTACTATGTGACGGGAACCGTAAACATTGGAGGATTCATGGACTACTACGTACTCCAGAACACACGTCTGAACTTGGTCATGCGGATGGCCAAGGCCATTGCCGAAGGCATTCAGATGAGCCTACGCCTTTGATGACGCAGGATTGGAACTGCGGGCGTTCTTAGCCATGTCCAGCGCCTGTTTTTCCTCCTGACTCAAGGCATAACGGCTGTCGTGCGTTTCCACGGGCTTAGCGTACAACCGTACCTCATCGCGGCCCCATAAGCTCGTCAGCACGAGTCCGTCACCATGATCATTCAGGAATGCGACAGAAAACGACAAGTCCGACCCCGTGTCCATGAACGGATTGAAGCGGACCAAACCCACCCGGTTGATGGCTTGTCCAGCCTTGTATTCCACCGAATCCAGACGCGCGCCGAATCCATCAAATCGATCCACCGTGGCATCCACCCGTTCGTGAAGGGTCGCAATCAACTGCTCGATGTTCTCGGGACGGTCATCCCCAAATGCCATCAGGTATCGGCGGCGGACACGAGCGGCGGACGCCATGCCCCAAATACCAAATATCACCGCAACAACAGATAAACCAATTGCTCCATAGACTAAATCGATGGTCGGCACAGCCACTGATGGACCCCCCTAAGGATTAAACGAACGAGACGCCGTGAAGTTTCAACCAACCTAGTATAACTGTAAGCAATAATGCTGGCAGTAAGTCCGCGATGTTGATGAGAGTCTTTTCTGAAAGGAAATTCAGGCCAATGGCTGCAATGAGAATGCCTCCCACCACACTCAGGTCACCAATCAATGGCTGGGTTAGGACATGCCGCAGCAATCCCGCAGCGATGGACAGGGCCCCTTCATACACGAAGGTGACAGGGGCCGCGATAATCACACCCCATCCCGCCGTGGATGTCAGCAACACGGAGGTCACGCCGTCCAAAATCGCCTTCGTTTCCAAAATGGTCGGGTGGCGTGAGAGGCCGGCCTGCAAGGATCCCACAATAGCCATTGCGCCCACGTTGAAAATAAGGGCCGCGGAAATAAACCCCTGCATAAAGCCCCCGTGTCCCACGCGCCGTTCAACCCAATGGCCAAACGCGTCCAGCCGAGCGCCCAACTTCAGCAGTGCGCCCAGCCACGCCCCGACCACCACCGATATCAGCGTGTTGACGGGGTCGGACAGCGGAAGCGCCATCTTTATGCCAATGACCAGCACCACCAAACCCATGATGCGCATCGCCTGTTGGCGAAATGCCGACGAGAGGCGATTGCCCCAGAGCAGGCCCACCAACGCACCCGTCAAGGCGCCAGCTCCATTGACCAATGCACCGAATAAATGCCCCATCAGATTCCGACCGCGGCCCCTTCATATCCAGTATTTGGTTCCTCAAAAATGTTCCTCGAGGAACGCTCTAGATGACAAATCCTCCCGTGGAGGAATCCGAATCCTGTTCCAACATCGCCAATAGACGCTCCAGCTCTTCCAGGCTTCGATAGGGAATCTCGATTCGCCCTTTGCTGCTGTCTCCGCGCAAAGTGACCTTCGTTCCGAAACGTCGCCGCAATCCGGATTCCACGCTCTTTAGGTGCACATCCTCGGCTGGACGGGGCCGTTGCGGCATCTCGCCGCGCTTTGAAGCTGCCTCGAGTTGCTTAACGGTCCACCCCTCGCTCGCGCAACGCTCTGCCAACGTCATGCGGCGCGCACCAGCCACCGAAAGCAGCACCTTGGCGTGAGCCACCGTCAATGCCTGCTCGGCAACCAAGGCTTGAATGTCCGACTCCAGTTGCAACAACCGCAGATAGTTCGCAATGTGGCTGCGCGACTTACCTACCCGAGCCCCGATTTCCTCTTGCGTCCAATTAAACTCTTCAATCAGCCGATTGTACGCTTGACTCTCTTCCAGTGGATTAAGGTCGCTGCGCTGGAGATTCTCCACCAACGCCAACTCAATCGCTTCCCGGTCGGTAAACTCCTTCACGACGGCCGGTATGGAGGATAGTCCGGCCACCCGAGCAGCTCGCACCCGCCGCTCACCTGCAATCAACTGGTACCCGCCCTCCGTCGCGCGCAGCAAAACCGGCTGAATTACCCCGTGGGTTCGAATGGAGTCCGCCAACTCCGTCAACTCGTCATCCCGAAAGTAGCGCCGCGGCTGGTAGGGATTCGCCGCAATCTGATCGAGTTTCACTTCGGCGACTCCCGCCGGCTGCGCCGATTCCGCAACAGAAGGCGCCTCCACGGGCCGTTCAGGAATCAATGACGAGAGCCCTCTTCCCAATCCTCGTGCCTTAGCCATGCTGCATCACCTCCTGGGCAAGTTTCTGATATCCTTCAGCGCCTCGGGACTTTGGGTCATAACGCAAAATAGGCTGACCATGGCTTGGTGCCTCACTCAATCGCACCGTCCGAGGGATGACGGCTTGATAAACCTGTTGGTGAAAGTGCTTGCGCACCTCTTCCGCCACCTGGGCCGCTAAGTTGGTGCGCGCGTCATACATGGTCAACAGCACACCCTCCAGTTTCAGCCGCTCGTTGAGACGATCATGCACGAGATCGATGGTGGACAGGAGTTGGCTCAGTCCCTCAAGGGCAAAGAACTCGCATTGCATGGGTATCATCACCGCGTCGGCCGCCGTGAGAGCATTGATGGTCAGCAATCCCAAGGAGGGTGGACAATCAATGAATATGAAATCGTAGCGATTGCGAACACGCTCCACATGACGGGTCAACAGCATTTCACGCCCTTCCATGTGGGAAAGCTCCACCTCTGCCCCCGCGAGGTCTAGTGTGGCCGGCAACAAATGAAGGCCCACAATATCTGTGGGCACCAAAGCTTCCATCAAGGGCTCTTCGCCCAAGAGCACGTCGTAGATGGAGACATCCACCAAACTTTTGTCGATTCCCAGCCCCGTGGTGGTGTTTCCTTGCGGATCAATATCGATCGCCAGAACTCGCTTTCCGGAATCAGCCAGGTAAGCAGCCAAATTGATGACGGTGGTTGTCTTGCCCACTCCACCTTTCTGATTGGCTACCGCGATGACGCGTCCCACGCCTTACCCCTCCTGATTCTTTGGAATGCGCACTCGAATTTCCCAATAGTGGGGTTCTTCCGTGTGTGTCATTTCTACGGCCATTCCAGTGTGCTCAACCGCGTTGAGCGTCTTTTTAAACGCATTATAAACAATGCGAAAGTCTTTCACGACGGTTTTCGGCAAACGTCGAGTCACTGTTCGTTCCTCCGTGCGCGCCTTGATCCACGCTTCAGCTTGGCGGATGGTCCAATTCTCCTCAATCATCAACTTCACCAATTCCCGGCGCTCGCTTGCCGACGGCACCGTGAGCAGAATCCGCGCATGGCGCTCACTGAGTCCCGCTTCCTGAATCATCCGACGCAGATCACTGTCCAAATGCAAAATCCTCAGCTTATTGGCGACCGCGCTTTGGCTAATCCCCATCTGCTCCGCAATTTGACTTTGGGTAAGATGAAATTCTGTATAAAGCCGTAAAAAACCTTCCGCTTCATCCCAATACGACAAACTTTGGCGATGCAAATTCTCCACCAAGGCCAGCACCGCGCTGTCTTCGGCGTCAGCGCTTCGCACGATCGCCGGCACCCGCACCAGGCCAGCCAACCGTGCCGCGCGGTACCGCCGTTCTCCAGCGATGAGCTGATAGCCCCGTTCAATCGGACAAACCACAATGGGCTGGAGCATGCCATGGTGCTGAATGGATTCCGCCAGTTGGTGCAATTCCTGACTGGTGATGCGCCGTCTGGGCTGATAGGGGTTCACGTGTATGCGATCAATCGGAATCATCGCGATGTCCGTTCCAGATTGCCTCTCCATCAAAACCCTCCTGATCCGCATCGGATGCTGCATGCGGGCATATCCCGCACCCGTCAGCCACCCAAAAGCTTCGCGTGCCGCGGATATATCTCCGGTGTTTCCGACACTTTCTCAATTACCGCAATTTGATCCCACTGGCCATCGGCATTTTGCACCGTCCCGGAAATCCATTCCACGACGCGGCCTCCCAGCCGATCTAACCATGGGGCGTGCTCCCGAACTTCCTCGGCCCCGTTCGGGCCCTTAACCAGCATCATGCGGCCCGACCGCTTCACATACGGCAAGCCAAGTTCCAACGATGCAGCCGTTGATGAAACCGCCCTTAAGGTGACCCAATCGAACGATGCCCTCCTGGTGGGTTCGCGCCGTATCCACTCTTCGGCCCGATCCACCACAACGTGAACATTGGTCAAGCCCAACCGACTCACCGTTTCGCGAAGAAAATCACCGCGCCGCGCCCGCGAGTCCAGCAACACCCATGATGACGCAGAATAGGCGATAGCGAGCACCATCCCCGGAAAGCCACCGCCGCTGCCAATGTCCAAGCCCTGGCCCCGGGCCTGTCCGAGGCGTGGTCCCATCACCAACGAATCCATGATGCCGCGCTCCCACAACATATCGCCTCGCCACGCCGTTAAGTTCAGCGGCGCCCTTTCCACCAACGACACATACTGCTCCAGTCTCTCAACCACCATTCGGTTCAGGTCAAACTCTTGCGCCAGTCTACCCGCCACATCCATGCCGATCTGCGATCCTTTCCCTTGGTCATGACCATATATTACCAAATGTGTCCCGTGCCTCGTAGTGCTGAGTGAACCCATGATGCTCCGAGTCCACAAAAAAACCGCGCCCTATGAGCGCGGCTCCGGACCGATTTATTTTTGGGTGGCAGGTGCGCTGCCGGACGCGCCATTGACGGGCCGCTTCAGCAAAAACACCGTTTGTATCCATTGGAATACGTTCGACACCACATAGTAGATGGAAAGGCCCGCTGGGAACCGGTACGCCACGTACCCAAATACCAAAGGCATCATGTACAGCATCATCTTCTGGCTGGATTCCATCCCCGGCTGCGGCGGTGTCATCTGCATGGTCTGCCGTTGCATGAGGAACGTGCTGACTGCCACGAGAACCGGCAGTATAAAGGTGGGGTCTGGAGCTCCTAAATTATGCCAAATCAAGCTCCAACCTTGATGCGGATACTTAAACCTCCGCAATACGTCAAACAGGCCATACATGACGGGAATCTGGAGCAGCAAGGGGAGACAGCCCGACGCCGGGTTTACGCCTTCTTCCTTATACAACTTGGCAATCTCCGCGTTCAGCGTCTGCGGATTGCCCTTATGCATCTGCTGCAGTTCCCGTTGTCTAGGAGCCAACCGCGCCATCTTCTGCATGGAGCGCGCCTGCGTGATTCCCAACGGCAGCAGCACCAGCCGAACCAAGAGTGTCAGCAACACAATCCCTAACACATAGTTATGGGTCCAGCCCGAGAACGCTAGGAAAATAGCGCTGATAAGACCGGTGAACCCATGCCATATTGCTCCCATTACTTCCTCCTCACAGCCCTAAGGCACCGGATCGTACCCACCCTCATGAAAGGGATGGCAACGGCTAATCCTTTTGATAGCAAGCCACGAACCTTTCAGAGCCCCGTACTTCGATACTGACTCGACTGCATACTGGGAACAGGTAGGTACATACCGACAGGACGGCGGCGTCATGGGAGACACATACCGCTGGTATAACCGTATCAGCCCCAAGACAACGTATTTCATCACATTCAGCCCTTACCGCCCAAACAACCGGATTGCCGGAGCACCCGTTTCATGGACTGCTGCAAATCGGACCACGACGCATCCAATATCGTCTTCTTGCCTAGAAAGATCAAATCGCCGCAGTCCCCAACGGATTCCGCATACAGACTGTAGAGCGCCCGAAGCCGCCGACGAATGCGATTGCGCTTCACCGCCGTTCCCGCGGTGCGTTGTGTGGCAAACCCCACGCGCGGGCTGGGCCCCCGGCCCGGATACAGAACGAAAAGGACCAGATAACGGTCCCCGTATGTCCGGCCTCGCTTGAATACCTGTCCGAATTCCGCGCGCTTTTTAAGACGCACATACTTCATCGGCTCAAACCGCTATGCGCTTTCGACCCTTTTGACGCCGGCGCCGCAACACTGCCCGTCCGGCCCGCGTCCGCATCCGTTGACGAAAACCATGGACCTTAGCCCGGTGACGCCGATTCGGTTGATAGGTTCGCTTCATCGATTGGTCACCTCCTGACGCTAGGCAAATCGCAATTTATTATACTGAGGTCCCTGTCAAGGGTCAAGAACGCGCGTCTACCTGTCCCAACATTAGGATATGCCAAATCTTCTGGCAAAATACGTAAGAAACCCTAACAACTCCCTCTTATGCAATTGTACCCCAGTTCCTGATCTGCTATCATGTGTTCGAGCCTCCGCCGCGTCGGAGGAATCGTTATTTTTACAAGAGATATCAACAAGTTGTGGATAATCTTGTGGATTTCTTGTGTATAGCGTTCACAGGGGGAACGAGTACCATGATTAATATCGGCCTTGAATCTTTGTGGGCTGATGTGGTCGAACGGCTAAAACAGGAGTTGTCGACCCCAAGTTTTGAAACCTGGGTACGCTCCATAGTGCCTAAAGCTGTTGAAGACCACATCTTGGTGTTAGAAGTGCCTACCGAATTTACTCGTGAGTTAATCGCTTCCCGCTATACTGACCTATTGAAGGATTCGGTGCATAAGGCGTTCAGCAAACCACTCGATATTCGGATACAAGTCGCTCCACCCACGCCCCCGACGACCAAGCAAGCCAAGTCTAAAGGGCCGGGGATGGCCGAAAAGCCGTCGGAGTACTTGACGCGCCTCAATCCACGGTACACATTTGAGGCTTTCGTGGTTGGAAGCTCCAATCGCTTTGCGCATGCTGCCTCTCTTGCGGTCGCTGAAATGCCGGCTCGCGCATACAACCCGTTGTTTTTGTACGGGGGTGTAGGGCTGGGAAAAACCCACCTCATGCATGCCATTGGCCACGTCGTCCTGCAGCAAAATGCGACAGCACGAGTTTTGTATGTTTCGGCCGAAAACTTTACCAACGAACTCATCAACGCTATTCAAGATAATAAAATGGTGCCCTTTCGGAACCGATACCGGAACATCGATGTGCTGCTGATAGACGACATCCAATTCGTTGGTGGGAAAGAGCGGACTCAGGAGGAATTTTTCCACACTTTTGAAGCGCTGCACGGCGCACATAAGCAAATCATCATTTCCAGCGACCGACCGCCCAAGGACATTCAGTATCTGGAGGAAAGACTCCGGTCGCGATTTGAGTGGGGGCTCATTACTGACATCCAGCCGCCGGACTTGGAAACCCGCATGGCCATTCTGTCAAAAAAGGCGCATATCGAGGGATTAGCCGTGCCGGACGAGGTCATCCAGGACATTGCTGAACGGATTGACACCAACATCCGGGAATTGGAGGGCGCGTTGATCCGGGTGATGGCCTATGGGTCCATCACCCGGCAGGCCCTGACTAAGGAACTGGCATGGGAAGCCTTAAAGGACGTCATTCCGGAAGCACGGCAAAAAATCATCACAATCCGGCTGATCCAGGAGGAAGTGGCCCGCCACTTTGACATGCGCGTCGACGAATTCAAGGCTAAGAAGCGAACCAAGGCGGTGGCCCATCCGCGGCAAATCGCCATGTACATCGCGCGCGAACTAACGGATGCCAGCCTGCCAAAAATTGGCGAGGAATTTGGAGGCCGCGACCACACCACTGTCATGCATGCGTGTGAGAAGATTATTCGCGACCGCAGCCGGGACCCGCAGTTGAACCAAACGATCCAAATGTTGATTAAGCGGATTGAATCACATTAGGTGCATAACACTGTGGAGAATTTCCCAAAAACTTGTGGATGACAATCGCAGTTTTGCACAGTATCCCGATCGACCTGTCGAACCATGAATAGGCTGGGGATAGAGGGAGTGACTTATCCCGATGTTGTTCTTGTCAGATCATGAGGAACCATGCGGATGAATGACGGTTATCCTCATATCCCCAGTCCTTAATATGATGATGATCTTTAAAAATAAATAAGTATTCATCTTAACGGTCCACCCCATTCACCAACACAAAGGAGCGCGCAACATGCACTTTTACGCGACCCAAGATCAATTGGCCAAAGCACTGAGTATGGTCTCACGCGCCATCATGCCGCAAAACAATTTGCCGATTTTGTCCGGTGTTCAGTTGGAAGCGCGCGATAACGTGCTGACATTGACGGCGACCGATCTCTTCACCACACTCCAAGCCGAAATTGCTGTCGAAGTCAGTCAGCCCGGGTATGTTGTCCTTCCCGCCACCTTGTTGACGGAGTTGGTGCAGCGTATCCCTACTGCGACTCTGGAGTTGGAGACGGAGGATAGTTCCGGCAAGACACTGGTGAAGTACGGTAAGAACCGCGCTACGCTGCATGGGTTCGGCTCTGAGCGGCTTCCTGAATTTCAATCCATGGAGGGACCGGGCGACACCATCACCATTGGATCCGGTATCTTTGCCCGACTGGCGCGGGAACTCCTCTTCGCATGCGCCAAAGACGAGACCCGCCCCATCTTGAAGGGGGTTTCCATTAAGCTCGATTCCGGCCGTCTGGTGTTCGCCACCACGGATGGCACGCGTCTTTCCCACACGTGGGTGGCAATTCCTGAGTATCGGGGCGAAGTGCGCGAATGTGTCGTGCCCGCCAAGATTATCGCCGAGGCGGCTCGTCTTAGTAGCGCTGAGGATGCGCAATTGACGCTGGGGCGCAACCTGATTCGGGTCCAAACGGGTTCAGCGGTGGTGGTGTCTCGGTTGTTGGATGGCCAATACCCCGACTACCAACGGGTGATTCCGCAAGAGTTCGTGGTGCAGGGTCGCATTCGCGTCTCTGACTTCCGCGGCGCTTTGGAGCGGGCAAATTTGATTGCTGCTCGAGATCGCACCAGTTCTGTGCGCATTCACCACCAGGTCGGGCAGTTGGACATTTCGGCCTCGGCTGCGGAGTTTGGCCAAACGCATGAATCGGTGGAGTTTGACAGCCACGGACAAGAGTTGGATTTGCTGTTCAATCCCACGTTCTTGCTGGATGCCTTGAAATCCTTGGAAGGCGAGGAGGCGGTTCTGGAGTTTTCCGGCATTCAGTCGCCGCTTCGCTTGCGGGACACCGAAAACGCGCAATACAGCCACATCGTATTGCCGCTTAGACAATTGGTGTAATGGCGCTGCAGGTTATCGACCTCAGCCACTTTCGCAATATTTCTCGTGCCCACGTGGAACTGTCACCACAGCTTACGTTGTTGGTGGGGGCCAATGGTCAGGGCAAAACGAACGTGCTGGAGTCGATTTACCTTTTGCTGCAGGGGCGTGACTTTCGAACGTCGTCGGAACGCGAAGCGATTCAAAACGGAGAAGCGGTTCTTTGGCTCCAGGGCGCGGGTGAGATTCAAGACCGCCCGCAAACTTGGCAGCACCGTGTCCAACGCGAACCGGTTAAACGGTTTCATCGCGGCATTGTGGTTCCGACTGTGTTGTTCTCGCCCGATGACGTATATCTGGCGAAAGGATCGCCAGAAC
The DNA here is from genome assembly GCA_021820485.1 of Bacillota bacterium. GTDB lineage: Bacteria > Bacillota > Sulfobacillia > Sulfobacillales > Sulfobacillaceae > Sulfobacillus_B. The sequence goes on along the minus strand of JAKADO010000065.1, from coordinate 8,044 downwards.
GCCGCCGTCGTTTTCTGGACTTGCTCCTCAGTGCCCATGATGCCCATTATGCGCGCTCCCTGAGGGCCTTTCACCGCGTGCTGCTGCAGCGAAACCGCGCATTTAAGGAATCCTCGTGGCAGGGGATAATCGACGACTTTACGCCTCTTCTGATTCGCGAAGGGCTCTATCTCTGGAAGCGCAGGTTGGAAACCGTGACTGCACTAATTCCCAAAGCTGCCGAAATCCACGCCGCTGTCGCTCCGCGGGAAACGCTCTCTGGGGTGCTGAAATTCGGCGGGAGCGATGAGCCCATTGTCGACGAGGCTGGCTATCGGCGTGTCATCGACAGCCGACGAGCCGAAGAACGGGTTCGACAGATGACCTTGGTGGGACCGCACCGCGACGATGTGGTTCTCACCTTGAACGGGATGGACACCAGTGTTTATGCGTCACAGGGACAATTGCGGACCTTGGCTCTGAGCTTAAAGTTGGCGACCTATCATTGGCTTTTGGAAGAGACTGGCATCAAGCCGATCATTCTGCTCGATGATGTGCTCTCCGAACTCGACGCGGCACGACGCCAGGCAATCTTGGAAACGGTTTCTCAACCTGGCCAACAAACCATCGTGACAGACACGGAACCGCGCAGTTATGCCGCGCTCAATCCCCGCATCCTCACGGTGGAACAGGGGGAGGTGCAGGCATGGACGAACCCCGTTTAGGCAATATTCTCCGTGGTATGGTTGAAGAGCACGGATGGCACCGTGCACAATGGCTGCGTATGATGGAGGCCATTTGGCACCGGGTCGTGGGAGATGCCATCTACGCCCACACCCGTATTCTTACCCTGACGCCAGACGGTGTCTTGGTCATCGCCGTGCCCTCGTCGGTCTGGTCTCAAGAATTGAACTATTATCGGCCACGCATTCTTGGGGCCATTCACGACGAATTGCCGCAAGTCACCATTCGCGATATCCGCACTCGCGTCCGGGCCCAAGCTGATCGCAAGCGAACCTCAGAAGACGCATATCGCCGGTCTCCTTATGCGGCGACATATCGGGCACCGGCCGGGACGGAAGACCTCGGAGTATTGTTGACGCGTGTTCAGGAAAAATACCAAGAGGCTGCCCAGGAATGGCTTGCCGAGGGGTTCTATCCTTGCATACAGTGTCATGCGCCAACCTTGGCCGGGTATCCCTTATGCGTGGTTTGCGACCTGGAACGGCACAAAAACTCCTGACGGAAATGGAGCGTTCGCATCATGTACTTACACATCGGTCAGGACTGGATGATCCCATTCGCGGAGATTATCGGCATTTTCCAACGAAGTTTAGTTGACCGTTCACCCGAGTTTCGCCATCTTTTTCATCGCTGGCGCGTTGAGGGACGAGTTTGGGGTGACTGGGATGAGGCCAAGACTGTTATTCTGACGGAAGAATACCTTTACTTGTCTTCCATATCCGCCCACACTTTGCTCCGGCGTGTCGAGCGCCATGAGTTGCAATTCGAATAGCCGGGGCCGCTATGGTATACTGAAAATACCAGACCCGGTCGGGTCTTATTCGTATGTTTAAGGGGGATCCCCATTCAATGGCGGGCAAACAAAGTCCCGAGTATAACGAAAATCAAATCCAAGTCCTGGAAGGTCTTGAGGCTGTCCGCAAGCGCCCTGGCATGTATATCGGATCCACCAGTGTCAAAGGACTCCACCATTTAGTATATGAAATTGTGGACAATTCCATTGACGAAGCCTTGGCTGGCGTGTGTGACCGAATTGACGTCACTTTATACCGCGACGGCCAAGTCGGCGTTCGGGACAATGGACGGGGAGTTCCCACCGGAATCCATCCCAAGGTGGGCATCCCCACCTTGGAAGTGGTGCTGACCATGCTCCATGCTGGTGGAAAGTTCGGCGGCGGGGGGTACAAGGTATCAGGAGGATTGCACGGCGTCGGCCTTTCTGTGGTGAACGCGCTGTCATCGGAACTGGTCGCTTACAGTCGTTTTGGCGGCGCTCTCTTTGTTCAGCATTATGCTAAGGGAAAGCCGATGGATCGCCTTACAGAAGTCGAAAAGACCAACCAAACCGGCTTCGAGGTCATTTTTCGGCCGGACGCCGAAATCTTCGAGGATGTTCATTTTTCCTTCGACACATTGGCGACGCGCCTGCGGGAGCAAGCCTTCCTCAACTCGGGCGTGCTCCTCTCCCTCTTTGAAGAATCCACCGGGCGCACCGTGCGATACCACTACACGGGCGGTGTGGTGTCGTTCGTAGAATACCTGAATTTGAACCGGGAAGTCATTCACGCCAAGCCCATCGCCTTCTCCGGCGAAAAGGACGGCGTCTTTGTCGAGGCGGCGGTGCAATATAACGACAGTTATACGGAAACGCTGTTCACCTTCGCCAACAGTGTGCGCACATTGGAAGGCGGCTCTCACGAAGCGGGATTCAAATCAGCGTTGACGCGTGTCTGCAACGACTATGCCCGGCGATTGGGCTTGCTCAAGGATGCGGACCAAAATCTGTCCGGCGATGATGTACGGGAAGGACTGACAGTGATTCTGTCCGTCAAGCTACCAGAACCGCAATTTGAGGGGCAGACGAAAACCAAACTGGGAAATTCAGAGGTTCGCGGTATTGCCGAAGGCATTGTGTCAGATGGCTTATCCACATTCTTTGAGGAAAACCCATCGGTCGCCAAGCGCATCCTCGAGAAGGCGATTCAGGCTGCGCGCGCCCGCGAAGCGGCGCGCAAAGCCCGCGAGCTGACCCGACGCAAAAGCGTGCTGGAGTCCTCGGCGTTGCCCGGCAAATTGACCGACTGCTCCAGCAAGGACCCGTCCGAATCAGAATTGTATCTGGTGGAGGGCGACTCGGCTGGCGGCTCGGCTAAACAAGGTCGCGATCGGCAGTTCCAGGCGATTTTGCCGCTGAGGGGAAAAATCCTCAACGTTGAGCGGGCTCGCATGGACAAAATTCTCGGAAACGAGGAAATCCGCGCCATGATTACCGCCATTGGCACCGGCATTGGGGATGAATTTGACATCGGCAAGGCCCGGTACCATCGCGTGGTGATTATGACCGATGCGGACGTGGACGGATCTCACATTCGCACACTCTTGCTGACCTTCTTCTACCGCTATATGACGCCGCTCATTGAGGCGGGCTACGTTTATATCGCCCAGCCCCCCTTGTACCTGGTCAAAAAGGGCAAGCAAGAGCGCTATCTCTATGACGATGCGGCCTTGGACTCCCTGCTCAATGAGTGGGGACACGGCAACGACGTCAACATCCAGCGCTACAAGGGTCTTGGTGAAATGAATGCGGAACAGCTCTGGGAGACAACCATGAATCCGGAAACACGGACGCTGCTCCGGGTGGAATTGGAAGACGCCGCGGCAGCGGACTGGATTTTTACCGTGCTGATGGGAGACAAAGTGGAGTCCCGGCGGGATTTCATTCAAGAGCATGCGCATCAAGTGCGCAATCTCGATACCGTAGGATAATTCGGAGGCGAATATGGCGAATATTGGCCGCGTAATGCCCATCGACATCCAAGATGAGATGCGGCGTTCATATATTGACTACGCAATGAGCGTCATTGTCAGCCGGGCATTGCCGGACGTGCGTGATGGGTTGAAACCGGTACATCGCCGGATTCTGTACGCCATGCAGGAGTTGGGCAATACCCCCAACCATCCTTACAAGAAGTCGGCACGTATTGTGGGTGAAGTGCTGGGACGTTACCATCCCCATGGGGACAGCGCGGTGTACGACGCCATGGTGCGCATGGCCCAAGACTTTTCCATTCGGTATCCGTTGGTCGATGGCCATGGCAACTTTGGATCCATGGACGGCGACTCGCCGGCCGCTATGCGGTACACCGAGGTCCGTCTGGCGCCCATCGCGATGGAATTGTTGGCTGACATCGATAAAGATACAGTCGACTTTATCCCGAACTTCGACGAATCCACGGAAGAGCCCACCGTACTGCCTGCGAAGATTCCAAACCTTTTGATCAATGGATCTTCCGGAATCGCTGTGGGTATGGCCACGAATATTCCGCCGCATAATCTGACGGAAGTGTGTCGAGCAGCCACGCTGTTGATCGACCACCCGGAGACCGACTTTGAGACGCTTTTGAAAGTGCTCCCTGGGCCGGACTTTCCCACGGGCGGCATGATTATGGGCCGGGAAGGCATTCGTCAGGCTTACGCCACTGGACGCGGGATTATCACCATTCGGGGCATCGCCAAGGTTGAAGAGACGGCGAGCGGCCGGTCGCGCATTTTGATTACGGAAATTCCGTATCAGGTGAACAAGGCGCGCTTGATTGAGAAAATTGCCGAGTTGGTGCACGAGCGGCGAATTGAAGGCATTGCCGACTTACGGGACGAGTCCGATCGCGAAGGTGTCCGGGTTGTGGTTGAGTTGAAGCGGGATGCCGTCCCTAAAGTCATCTTGAATCAACTTTACAAATATACCCCGATGCAGCAGACTTTCGGGATTATCCTCTTGGCATTGGTTGATGGCCGACCCATGATTCTTTCCGTGCGCGAGATGATCGACAACTTCATTCGCCACCGGAAAGTCGTCATCGAACGGCGTACTCGCTACGAATTGGCCAAGGCCGAGGCGCGAGCCCACATTCTGGAAGGTTTGCGCATTGCTTTGGAGTTCTTGGATGAAGTCATCCGCATTATCCGTTCTTCCAGCGCGGTAGATGTGGCGCGGGAAGGATTGATGACCCGCTTTGGCCTCTCTGAGAAGCAAGCCACTGCGATTCTGGAAATGCGGCTGCAGCGGTTGACCGCCTTGGAGCGGGAGAAAATCGAAGCCGAATACCAGGAAGTCATGGCCTTGATTGAGCGGCTTCGCGCCATTCTCGCCGATGAACGCCTGGTCTACAACATCATCAAAGAGGACTTGGACGAAATCCGCCAGAAGTACGGTGACGAACGCCGCACTAAACTGGGGCCGTCCGTAAAGGACATCTCGGATGAAGATTTGATTCCGGAAGAAGACATGGTGGTGACGATTACCCACCGGGGATACATCAAGCGCTTGTCGCCCAGCGTGTACCGACCGCAGCGGCGGGGGGGCCGTGGCGTGAGTGGCAGCACAATGCGGGAAGATGACTTCATTTCCCATCTGTTTGTGGCGTCCACCCATGCCTACTTGTGCTTCTTCACGAACCGTGGCCGCATTTACCGGGTCAAGGTGCATGAGATTCCCGAGGCAGGGCGCCAAGCCAAGGGGATCTCCATTGCCAATTTGATCGCCTTGGAGGCCGACGAAAGGATTGCGGCGGTCCAGACGCTGACTGACACTTTGGAGGATCATTACTGGGTTTTCGCGACAAAACGTGGTGTTGTCAAACGCTCGGCATTGTCCGATTATGGTACCTGGCGGGGCGGTGGCATCATTGCCATATCGCTCGACGAAAATGATGAACTCATCGGTGTTGAACCGACGGAGGGGCAGAGCGACATCATGCTGGCCACACGGATGGGCCAGGTCATTCGATTCGAGGAGACGCTCGTACGGCCCATGGGTCGGTCTGCTCGCGGCGTCACCGGGATCCGGATGAGGGGTGATGACTGGGTGGTGTCCCTAGCCACGGTCTCGGATGAGAAGGAACTGTTGGTCCTTACCGAGAACGGCATTGGCAAGCGCACCCGGTTGGACCAGTTCCGGAGAACGGGCCGTGGCGGGCAAGGCGTGATGGGCATGCGCATTACGGTGAAAACGGGCCCTCTGGCAGGAATACTGCCAGTCAACGGGGACGAGGAGTTTATGGTGATTTCCAGCGAAGGCATCTTGATTCGGCTCGAAGTGGAATCCGTTTCCCAACAAGGGCGGGCCTCCCAAGGGGTAAAAGTGATGCGCTTGGAAGATGATCACCATGTAAGCGCGGTAGCGCTGGTGAAGGCGGAAGAACCGGAAGAAGAATAACCGCATCATACCGACGATGGGTATGAGTCATTTTTCAAAGGAGGCAGTACCGTGCAGGAACAGCGTGGCACATATAATGTAAAGTCAGGGCTGGCGGAAATGCTAAAGGGTGGCGTCATCATGGACGTCACCACCCCTGAGCAGGCAGCAATCGCCGAAAGGGCCGGCGCCGTCGCCGTTATGGCGTTGGAGCGGGTACCCGCGGATATTCGCAAGGCGGGCGGGGTCGCTCGCATGGCTGACCCGCGGATCGTCAAGTCCATTCAGGAAGCGGTATCGATTCCCGTGATGGCCAAAGTGCGCATTGGACACTTCGTTGAGGCGCAGGTATTGGAGGCGCTCGAGGTGGACTACATCGACGAGAGCGAAGTGTTGACGCCGGCTGACGACCAATACCACATCGACAAGTGGCAGTTCAACGTGCCGTTTGTCTGCGGTGCGCGGGATCTGGGCGAAGCGTTGCGCCGAATTGGCGAGGGCGCTGCCATGATTCGCACCAAGGGCGAACCCGGAACCGGCAACGTGGTGGAGGCGGTGCGGCATCTTCGGGCCGTCAACGCGCAAATTCGTCAGGTAGTGGCGACACCAGAAGCGGAACTGGCTGACTTGGCCAAGGAACTGCGCGCTCCGCTGGACTTGGTCAAGAAGGTGAAGGAACTCGGCCGGTTGCCGGTCGTCAACTTCAGCGCCGGAGGGGTGGCCACCGCGGCGGATGCGGCGTTGATGATGCAACTGGGGGCGGACGGCATCTTCGTCGGATCGGGTATCTTCAAATCGCAGAACCCCGAGAAGACGGCACGCGCCATCGTTCGCGCCACGCTGCATTACAATGACCCCAAGGTGATTGCCGAGGTCTCCGAGGACGTGGGAGAGGCGATGCCTGGATTGGAAATGGCCACGTTGGAAGCCAAAGATCGGATGCAGGATCGGGGCATTTAGGATGAGGATTGGGGTTTTAGCCATTCAGGGGGATGTTCGTGAGCATCTCCGCCATACGGAACGCGCAGGGGCAGAAGCGGTCGAGGTGCGTTTGCCGCGTGACTTGGAGAACACTCAAGGACTGATTATGCCGGGCGGGGAGAGCACTACGATCGGAATGCTGATGGCCGAATACGGATTAATCGATGCGCTGCGGGAGCGCACCCGCGATGGTCGCTACCCCATCTACGGAACCTGTGCCGGGCTTATCCTATTGGCTAAGGATGTGGTGGGGAAGTCCCCCGCGCGACTGGGCTACGTGGATATTGAGGCATCGCGCAACGCGTATGGCCGCCAGGTGGCGTCATTTGAGGTCGGGCTGGACATTCCCGCCTTGGGTGGCGAGCCATTTCCCGCAGTGTTCATCCGGGCTCCCAAAATTGGCCGGATGGGGCCTGGGGTCACGCCGTTGGCTTCGTATCAAGGCGATGTGGTGATGGCCGAGCAGGGGCCATATCTGGTCAGTGCGTTTCACCCGGAGATGAGTGCTGACATTCGCATTCACCAGTATTTCCTCAAGAAAGTCGAGCAATGGTCGACGGTGCATGGGGTCTCTTGACTTTCCCCGTTGCACTGGCTAGACTACGATAAACCGCATAGGACACGACCGAAGACGAAAGAACCCTCTTGTCGCCTTGCAGAAGAGAGCTGGTGGGTGGTGCGAACCAGCCAGGCGCAAGATTTCCGCTTTCTGAGGTTCCAGCGAGAGCTGGCGGAAGCCACCGATACGGGCGCCGAGCGGGCCGCATGGCGGCCAACTGGGGTGGCACCGCGAGATGTTCTCGTCCCGAGTCTTTTGGGACGAGATTTTTTTCGCCATTCTTGTGGCGACGATAAGGGGGGATCGGGATGATAGAGCCGATTAAACGGTATGAGGATGCGATTGATATTCTCGACCAGCGTGCTTTGCCGGAAACGCTGGCATACCTGCATTGCACCCGGGGAGACCAAGTCATTGACGCGATAAAAACGTTGGCTGTTCGCGGGGCGCCTGCCATCGGCATTGCAGGGCTTTATGGCTTGTGGCTGGAAGCTCAGGCATTGCGCGACCGCAGCGATTTTCCGGATGAATTGGTGCGTGCCAAGGACCGGATCAAGGCAGCCCGCCCGACGGCGGTCAATCTCGCT
>JAKADO010000006.1 GCA_021820485.1 Bacillota bacterium | reverse complement strand
TTTATGATAGGGCGGGCTGGTGGTGTTGCCGACCCTGACAGGTCAGAGAGACTGCCCCGCTGGGGGCAGTCTCCATCTTAAGCGGCGCGTGAGTGTGTAGCCACCCATCCGCGGCATTTCCACATCCAAGATGAAGAGACGGGGGAGGGCATTGCCTGCTTCGACCGCCTCCCAGAGGGCTTGACCGTCCGGAAAAGTCCGCACCTGGACCCCGAGAGGTTACAGCGCCTTTTCCACGGAGCAGCCAATATTCTTCCGGGCTCTCCACGCCCTCGGCAATGACAATGGCATTAGCCGTGTCGCAGACGTAGAGAACCGATTGGACGGCCGGCTGATGAACCGGGTCCGTCAGGGCATCATCGACGGTGACGGACCGATCAATTTTGATGAGGGAAGGAACATTTCGCGATGTCAAGGTGAGGCTCGATCGAGTTCTACCTGATCCAGCCTTGCGCAGGCGGGATCGCGACGCCTTTCATAGAAATTCGGTCGCGATCACTGCCATGTCGTACCCCAGAGTGGTATTCGGAGAATGGATCGTCTCCGCTATCGTTGTGGTCCGCGGACGCTCACGGTGCCTACAGCGAGGAGGAGCCCCAACCCCAACAAGACAAGCCCGAGGATTAGCGGCCGCCAGTGAATGGGAATGACAGAGACGCCCAACAGTCCAAAGCCGAAGACCCCCACTACTGACCCTAATACGAACCGTAAAATCCCGATACGGCGTTTCATGACGGAACAGATGGACCATCGGACGAGTCCGCCTGGTGCGTGGCGTAATAATTGCGCCAAATCAGCCGGTGAACGCCCAATAGCCGCGGCAGCCGGTTAATTCCGGGGATCCAGGGCGCGAACATCAAGACGAGAAAAACCACCATGCCGGCTCCCAGCGCCAACGCGTCCGCGGCGCTGGCATTGGCGATAAAGGGCAATTGGTAGATGGCTGTGACAATGGTCATCCACCAAGGGCCTGGATAGGGTGCGCGCTCTTCGTGAATGATCCCCCACTGATTGCCCTCCAACTCGAGTTTTTTGGCGGCGCTGTGCAAGGGGTGTCCCTGCAAGAACAATAAGGCGTTCTGATTGTCAAATTGGTAGTCTGCAGGACTTCGGTCAAGGGCACCCGTCATCAACCCGCTTTGTCCGAGATGCAAAAGCCCTTGCATCATCGTGCCGACCGGCCCATACGCGCCCCCAGGCAACAGCACATGGGAACCTTGGACCCGTGCATGATCCAGCGCGGTCCCGAAGGCCCGTTCCCAGAGCGCCTGCTGGGCCGGGGAGGCATGCGTGAACTGGTTCAGCGCGGGGGTCAGGGTGGGGTCCAGATGTGCGGCATAGGCCAACGGCTCTAACACAAAAGCTTGTTTCGGGTACACGGGGTGAATGACGCCCACCCACTGTTGAATGATGTCTTGAACTGACCCCGTTCCATGGTTGTAGGGCGGGCCGTAATTCGCGATCGCTCCGGTACCGTTCAAATCGCCGAGGGCCACGGTCAAGAAACCCTTCGGGTGCTGGGTCGCATAGGCATCAATTTTGAGGGCGGGTCGCACGGGTTCGTGAAATAGGCCGGAGAGCAGGGCCGTGAGTGCCGCGACCACGAGCGTTGTACTCAAGAGGTGCTTCACGAAATCGGCCGGGACATAGCGGTAGCGGTGCGTGACATCGATGCGCGGGTGGTAATGCCGCAATTAGTGCACCTCCTCATGCAGGGTTTCTTGCAGTTCTTCATGACTCGGATAGGGGGGAACCACGCCCTTGATGCGGATGAAGGCAATGTGGACGGCAATAATCGCTCCTAAAATCACCGGCATGACCACCACATGCAAGCCATACATTTGGCCGGCGTTTAAGGGATTGAACCAGGCGAATCCGAGCGCGTTCAGGCCGTCTTTCGATTGCACGGCGTTCCATTGCGAGTAAAAGTCGCCCCGCATGAGATAGCCGGTAAACGCGGTCGGAATGGCGACCAACAGGGCGAGGGTTCCAAGCATCCAGGTCCGTTCCCGACCGCCGCGCCATGCGCCCGAAAAGAAGACCCGTAAAAGATGTAGGATCATGAAAAAGAAAAAGGCCTGAACCGACCAAAAATGGATTCCGCGCAGGTAAAATCCCACGGATGAGATGGTCCACCATTGGGGGCCATTGGCCGCCATGATAATCCCGGATAGCACGAGAATCACGAAGCTCGAGGCCGTCAGCGAGCCTAAGGTATACAGAAGACCCGCCGCATAGTCGGGTAGTTCGGTGGGCAACCAGGTGTCCAACGAAAACAGCACGCGCATCTTCTCCCGAACATAAACCGTCCAATTCATGGTATCCCTCCTTTTTTGTACGAACTGCCAAACAACTTAGGATCCAGTCTATCAAGATGTGCTGGTTGAAACAATTTATGCCGCGTCTTCTGGCTCCCCCTCTTGCTCTAGCCTCTAAATTTCGAGGGCGGGTTCCTTCCCAGGGAATACCAGACTACCCCTAGTACCTGTGGGGCATACGAACCGTGGAGGTGAGGGAATTTGGCAAAACCCCACATTGTGGTGCTTGGTTCGAATTTTGCTGGATTGGGTGCTGCGCAAAAGATCCGTGAATATGGCCAAGATGCCGTGGACATTACTGTCATCGATCGAAAGCCGTATCTGCTATTCATACCCAACATTGGCATTGAAGTCTTCGAAGACCGCGACCCCTTATACACGATGCACATGCCTCTGGAACCCGCAATGAAAGAGGATCACTTGCAATTTATTCAAGGCGATGTGCAATCGATTGACGTGGAATCGCAAACGATTGAGTTTTTGCCTACCGAGCGTTTGGGAAGCGCAACCGCCAAACTGCATTATGACTATGTCGTCATCGCGGTTGGCGCACGTCTGGCGTATGACCAAATTGAAGGCTTCGCCGAGTTTGGCCATACCGTCAGCGATACGTATTACGGCAATCAATTGCGGCGGTATCTCTATTCTGAATACAAGGGCGGGCCCGTCGCGGTAGGTTCGGTACGATTCCACCAAGGCAGCAAGTCGCGTGAATATGTGCCGATGGCGGAAGCTGCGTGCGAAGGACCGCCTGTGGAGGTGTCGCTTAGTATTGGACGTTGGCTGGAAGCGCATAACTTTGGCGGCCCCTCCAAAGTCTCCATTTTCACCCCGGCCGAATGGATTGCCGAGGATGCCGGCATGGGCATCGTGAAAACGCTGTTGGGGCTGGCGGGAAAGATGGGCTATCACTATGTCAACAAGACTTACGACATTCGCCGCATAACCCGGGACGGGATCGAGTTCGAGCAGGGCCCCGACATTGAAGCCGAGTTGAAGATCATATTTCCGGACTGGGTGCCCCATCAGTTTCTTAAGGACCTGCCGATTTCGGATGACGTGGGATTCGTAGAAACCGACATGACCATGCGCAATCCTCGCTTTTCGAATGTCTTCGCATGCGGTGATGCGGCCGCTGTCACAGTGCCAAAACTCGGCATTTTGGCTCATATGGGAGCTGAAGTGGCGGCTCGACAAATCTGTCAAGACATTGGGCTCATGCACATTGCCCCCGGGGAGGAGCGCATGCATCCCATCGTCGACTGCATCGGAGACATGGGGCACAACGAAGCCTTTTACATCAGTTCCAACACGTGGTACGGCGGGGATCGAGAAGTTTTCCGGATGGGGCATATCCCCTTCTTGTTGAAATTGCAGTACAAGGACATGTTCTTCCGTACCAAAGGCAAGGTGCCGCCGTGGGGACTTCCCGCCGCGGACTTCTTTGCCGAAATGCTGGGAAAGGAAGTAGGCGTATGAGCAGTACGTATATGGTGGAACAAGGGTCGTCCATTCCGCTGACGAACGAGCAATGGCGTGGCCTGGCCCGACTAGGAGATATTGTATCGGTCATCGATGATGCAATGAACGGACCCATGGGCGCTGTTTCGGTCGATTATGTGGTTTCGTTAATGACCCTGGCCCCGTCCAACATGCTGGGCGCGGTGCGCGAAGCGCTCCAATTGCTGACGGAATGGCATGAGAAGGGAGTACTGGCGCAAATCCGCGCGCTCGTCGACATGCTGGCGTCGATCTTGACTCCAGAAAACGTCAATTCGGTCGCACTGGCAACAATCCATAAAGCCCAGCAAAGCAATGTTCCGACTACCCTAAAGGCACTGTCCCGGGAACTGAGCGATGTCACACATTCCGACACGGCGGGACTGGGAGGGCTTGGTGGTCTGATGCGGCTTATGATGGATAAGGATGTTCAGGCTGGACTGCGCATGATGGGCATGACGGCGGGGAAAATCCGCAATGTCATGCAGTCCGATCCCAAACGGGGAAGCCCGAGCATGCAGCACTAGCCTTCACGAGGCTCAGGACAACCTGCCCGGTGGAATCGCGCGAGCGCATTCACTAGTACGGCGTAGGCCGAAGCCTTAAGAGATGCCATAGGCGGTGGGTTGTCCCTGAAATGGGCTTCCCACCGGTTCGTGTTATAGAACTTCGTGCCCCTCCCCCATCCGGTTTGGGCCCCTCGCACCGTGCCCTGCTCACAGGACCAACTCCTTCTTTTTTCGCCACGATTCGTTAAAAAAGCAACTGCGAATTTTCCGGCAGGATATGAATCGATATGCGTAGAAAATTCGCAACACATCCTGCTAAAGCAACAAAGTGGAAGCTTTCCTGGGAATAAGGAGTTGGGGAGATGTCGGCACAATATCCGGTCGATGAGAGCATTCTATCGGCGCTGTCCGCAGTAGCCATGAGGGCCGAAGCCGACGAAATCGAAATCCGGCTCGAGTTTAATGAATCCACTCAGATTAACACCTTGAACGAACGGGTGACATCCCAGACGCACGTGGTGGACATTGGGGGAAATGTTCGGGCATTTGTGAACGGCGTCGCTGGATTTGTGCATTTCGACGGCTGGGATAACATCCAGCGCCATGTCGATGACGCTATTCAGTTGGCCAAGTGGCAGTTGGATTTTGGCCAGGCAATCAAGAGAGACGAGGTTCAACCGGTTCGACTCGTGCAGCGTTTGGACATGCGCGAAGATCCCATGGCGATCCCCTTAGAGGGAAAAGTGGAGGTGTTATTGCACTACGCGGACATCGCGCGCGCCGCGCATCCCCAGGTGCGATCGGTCAATGCTCGATATTTCGATCGGTACCGTCACCTGTGGTTTGTGAATAATCGCGGGACTGCAATTGAGCAGGAAAAACTCGACTTGGGGGGCACCATTCTTGTCGTAGCGCGCGACCGTACGGGAGTTGCCCAGCGCGGTGTGTCGTTCGGATCGTCCAACGATTTCGGGGCAGTGCGGGGGTTGGAGGAAGAGGTGCGAAGTGCGGCATTGACGGCTGTAGAGCTTTTGAACGCGCCAGAGGTCGTGGGTGGCGAATACCCCGTGGTGGTTGATCCGCATTTGGCCGGTGTGTTTGCACATGAAGCGTTCGGCCACCTCAGTGAGGCCGATGGCCAAGTCGGTGACGCGGGTCTCTTGGCGGAAATGTATATTGGACGGAATTTCGGACCCAAGGGGTTGCACATCTATGATACTGGGCGAGATGTTGGCAGCCGTGGATATCTTCCGGTCGATGATGAAGGTGTGGAGGCTGCGGATATCGACCTTATCAAGGACGGCGTTCTGGTGGGCCGCCTGCATTCGCGTGAAACGGCCGCGCGCCTCGGTGAAAAGCCGACTGGCAATGCCCGCGCTCTGCATTATCGGTTTCCCCCCATCGTACGCATGCGCAATACCGTCATTGCGCCCGGAGACACCCCGTTCGAAGACTTGTTTCGGGGCATCAAGCGAGGAATTTTCGCCAAGGGCACCCATGGAGGACAAACCAATGGTGAACTATTCACGTTTTTGGCCGCCGAAGCCTATCTCATCGAAGATGGTGTGGTCACGACTCCGCTACGCAATGCGGTATTGACGGGCAACGTATTTAGCACGTTGGCCGCTATTACGGCGGTTGGCAATGATTTTGTCCGCTATGAAGGCGGCGGGGGCTGTGGCAAGGCGGGTCAAATGCCCTTGCCTGTCAGTCATCATGCGCCGTCCTTGCGGATTGAACGCTGTCTAGTGGGAGGGCGGGGCGCATGAAGGCATTTGCGGAACGGACCTCCGGCGACGACGAGGTGAAATGGACTCGAGAAGACATTGGGGACGCGGCTTTGCTCCACCGGGAGGTATGGTCGGTCGAAGTCAAAGGTGGACAATCCCCCATGGTGCAGCATGGTTCGGAGGAAGTCCGCGCGTTGCGGATTGTGCACCAAGGGCAGCTAGGGTTTTCGACATCGCGCACGCAGGGATGGGATGAATTGAAGCGTATGGCGTATGAGGCTGCACGGAACGGGCCGGACACCCGCCTCGACGAGCCCGACCTGAACACGGTGAGGTCCTTCACGCATGGGCCGACTTGGCAACCGGGTTATCTTCGTCATATGACGGAGGGTGCTCAAACGCTCTATGAGCGTCTGGCGAGCTTCGCTGATGACTTTCGGCCATCCGTCAGCGTGGCCTACCACGCAACGCGAAAAGCGTTATCCAACTCCCGTGGGGGTTCGGCATCGTGGGAACAGGGGTACTGGGAGATTACGGCGGGGGGTCGCCGCGTATCTGGCACGGACTTTCACGGGCTTAATGAAACGCGGTTGCGTGCCGATGCCATGCCGGACATCGCTGAACTGGGCAAGTCCCTTGCCGAACGATTTCAATGGGGCGAAAAGATTCTGACTGTCGAGAGCGGAAGCTATCCGGTGATACTGCTCGCCCCAATCGTCATGAGCCTTTTTACATCCGTTCTGGCACGGCTTTCCGGACCCGCATTGATGGCCGGCAACTCGCCGTGGGAGGACCGTAAGGATCAAGCGGTCTTGTCACCGTTGCTCACGCTCTGGTCGGATCCGATGACACCCGACGGGCCGCGCACGGGACCTTTCGATGACGAAGGAACTCCGACAGCGGTTCGTCCGTTAATTGAGCAAGGTGTCCTGAGGAATTTCGTTCTGGACCGAGAGACCGCCGGACGCTTGGCCGTTGAGCCTCCGGGTATGGGTTATCGGCCCGCTTTGAATGCCCTGCCGACATCTCTTCCGTCGAACTTAGTGATCGCCCCTGGTTCGCTATCCCTGGCCGACCTTATCAATAGCTTTCCGCGGGTCCTCATCCTGCAGGGATGGATTGGTGGCCGGCCGACCAACCCGCTTCGCGGAGACATCTCTGGCAACGCCAGTGATTTGTATTACGCGGAGGACGGGGCGATTGTCGGCCGCGTCAAGAATGCGGTCGTGAGCCTCAATGCGTTCGACGTCTTGTCACACCAGCTTAGGGCCGTGGGCAGTGACAGCCGCTGGGTTCCTCAGGGGATGATGCAAGCGGCACCCGGTAAATTGGTGCCACTCTTGATTGATGGCGTCAGCGTCAACGTGAGGAAGTAACACCGCGGGCGACCGCCCCTTCCCTATTCTAAGCCATGTCTCTATGCGTTTACTCTAGGAGGAATTATCATGTCGAAACTTCGTCATTCACGTTCGCGCGTCTTGGCTTTGGGCGCCGCGGCAGGCCTCATACCCTTAATCGCTGCCGGTTGTGGCTCAACCTCTACTCCAACCCCCAGTGCCACCGCGAAGACCGCGTCAACAAAACCTGTTCATGGCGGGACCATTATTCAGGCTCTCGGGCCGTTGGTGGCCATCAATTGGTATCTTCCATTGCGGCCCGTTGCCTACAACAGTTTATATGACGCGTGGGCTGCCAGCTTGATGTATAAAGGGCTCTTTCACGTGGCGCCAAACGGAACGGTTGACTTTTCCCGCAGCATTGCCAGTTCGATCACGTGGAACAAATCGGGCACAGTCTATACGGTCAAGATGAATCCGAAATGGCATTGGTCTAATGGTACGCCTGTCACAGCGCAGGATGTCCAGTTTACGTGGAATTTGATCAAGGCTGCCAGTGCGCCCACGGCGCCGGCGCCGTGGCCCTATGCAGGTGCGGGTTCCGGCGGTGTGCCGCAGATGATAAAGCAATTTCAGGTCATCAATTCCCACGAGTTTCAGATTACCTTGACGGGCCCGGTCAATCAGGTGTGGTTCGAATACAATGGCTTGGGCGACTTCATGCCATTGCCGGAGCAGGCGTGGAACAAATACCCGAACAACGTGAATCAAGAACTCAGCTATTTGGCCAGCAACGGGAACAACGTCAACTTCTTCAAAGTTGTTGATGGGCCGTTTCGTCTCACGCAGGCCACTCAAAACGTGTCGTGGACATTCCTGCCCAATTCGAGTTACGACGGACACAAGCCGTACATCAATAAGTTCGTGCTCGCTTATGAGACCTCGGAGACCTCAGAAGTGAACGGTTTAAAGAGTGGTACGGTGCAGGTCGGTTACTTGCCGCTGTCTGAGTACAACGTGCGCAGCCAATTGACCAACGACAAACTCAACACCTCGTATAGCTACAGTATTGACCGCACCATCTTGAACTTTAAGAGTCCCACCGTCGGCAGCATCTTGAAACAGTTGCCGGTTCGCCAAGCGATGCAAATGGGCATCGACCAACAGGCGATCATCAACGCGCTCTATAATGGCATGGGTGTGCCAGGAACCGGTCCGGTTCCTTTGCATCCCAAGACTTTCCTCGCGCCTCAACTGGAGAAGCCTCTATATCCCTTCAACATTAAAGCGGGCGTTAAACTGCTGGAGAAGAATGGCTGGCACTTGGTGAACGGCGTTATGACAAATAGTCAGGGCCAGCAGTTGTCGTTCACAATGCAGTATGACTCGGGCAGCAGCACGACATTGGCCATGGTGCAAATTTTGCAACAAGACTGGGCCAAAGAGGGGATAAAGGTTTCGCTTAGCCCAGTGCCTTTTGCAACCATGCTGCAATATCATCATCAGCCGACGAAGTGGGAGATTCAAACCGGACTTGGTTGGAGCTATGGCGGCAGCTATCCGAGCGGAGGCGGGATGTATGCAACGAACGGCGGATATAACTTCTACGGCTACGCCAACCCGACGATGGACACCCTCATCGCCGCCACCCACACACCGCAGCCATCCACCACGGCCGCACAGGCGGCGTTGAACCAGTACCAGCTCTTCGCCGCCCGTCAATTGCCGAACCTGTGGATGCCGGTCCCGGAAGGTCTCGGTGAGGTGCAGTCCAACGTTCATGGTGTGAAGTCGTCGCAAAACACCTTTACCGATGCCATTTCTCCGCAATACTGGTGGATTGGAAAGTAACAACCGGGCCAGCACAAAACAGGGGGCAGAGAGATGGTACAGTCAGACAGCACCCGGATTGAGCTTGATGCGCAGGGGATTGGTGCAGAACCGAAGTCTCGATTTAGGCGCATCTTTTGGCATCACCCGTTGGCGTGGATGGGCCTGGTTGGCATAGCCGTATTGTTGGGCTTTGCCTTCATTGGCCCGCTCGTCTACCGGGCGAGCCCCTATGCGATGCATCTGACCATGATCTTGAAACCGCCGTCCACGCACTTTCCCCTCGGCACGAACAATCTAGGACGCAACATGTTGGCGCGTTTGATGCTCGGCGGGCAAACATCGTTGGAGGTGGGGGTGGCAGCGGCTCTTTCGTCGATGGTGATTGGCATCGCGTATGGTGTCGTAGCGGGTTTTGTCGGCGGATGGGTGGACGCTTTGATGATGCGTGTGGTGGATTTGTTGCGTTCCATCCCGGGGCTGTTTTTGCTGATCTTTCTGGATTCCTTTGTCACCCCCACCCCCGGTCTGCTCATCTTGTTGATCGCGCTCACCTCATGGCATGGCGTCAGCCGGTTAGTGCGGGCGGAGGTTCTTTCCCTGAAGGAACGCCTCTTTGTGGAAGCCGCCCGAGCGGTGGGGGCCCGCATGGGACACATCGCCATTAAGCATCTCCTTCCCAATATTTACGGTACGGTGATCGTTGCCACCACGTTCATGGTGGCGGACGCGGTTTTGGTCATCGCTAGCTTGAGCTTCGTCGGCATGGGACTCCCTCCGCCGGTTCCCAATTGGGGTGCCATGTTGTCGGACGCCATGACGTACGTGCCCCAGCACGCCTGGTGGCTGGTGTACCCCCCCGGGTTGGCCGTCTTGTGGACAATCCTCTCGATAAGTTTTCTAGGCGATGCGTTTCGCGCTGCTCTCGACACGCGCTTGGATTCTGCTTTTCGAGGGGGGCCTAGGACATGATTAGGTATTCGCTGGCTCGGATGCTGCAGGCCGTTCCGACCCTTCTGCTGCTGTCCGTATTGAGCTTTTTCTTGATCCATGTGGTTCCCGGAGGTCCGGCGGTCGTGATGTTGGGCGACAAGGCCACTCCCGCGCTCATCGCTCAAATCAATCAATCGTTGGGGTTGAACAAGCCGCTCTGGATTCAGTATGGCATTTGGCTGGGCCACCTGTTGGAGGGCAACTTAGGCTACGCCTATTCGTACCACCAAAGTGTGGCTAGCCTGATCGCTGTGAATTTGCCACGCACCCTCATTCTAGTGGTCACGGCGATCGCCATTTCTCACGTCATCGCCATTGTTGTCGGAATCTACCAGGCCGTTCACCGCGATCGCCCGGTGGATTTTATTCTCACCGGCATCCTCTATTTTCTGTATGCGATGCCCACATTTTGGTTAGGGGTCCTATTAATCTCGATTTTCGCGACTGACGTCAGGTGGTTTCCCACCGGAGGGCTGTACAATCCGCTTCTCGGCCCCACATTCGGATCGTATGTGAATCACATGGTGCTGCCGGTCAGCGTGCTGGTCATCGGCTCTGTGGCGGGATGGGCGCGGTATATGCGTTCCACCATGGCCGAAACCCTGGTTCAAGACTACATTCGCACAGCGCGGGCCAAGGGCTTGAACGAACGGGGCGTCTTGGTGCGCCATGCGCTCAAGAACTCCCTGCTCCCGCTAATCACGCTGGTGGGAATGTCGTTGCCCGGATTGTTCAGTGGCGCGTTGATTATCGAGATTATATTCAACTATCCCGGAATGGGTCTGCTGTTCTGGAATGCGGCCCAGCAGCGCGATTATCCGATTGTCTTGGCGATTGTCATTATGGTTGGAGTCCTCACCATTCTGGGCAACTTATTGGCCGACCTTTTATATGCCGTGGTGGATCCCCGGATCCAATATCGATAAGACGAGCGCGATCGGGGCGATCATGACTAATGCATCGGAGGTGTCAGCGTGAGCAAAACGTTAGGGATCCTGGCCGGCTTAGGGCCGTTGGCAGGGGCCCATTTCTATCGTCGGCTAATCGAGTTAACTCCGGCTGATGATGATTCGGAACATCTATCGGTGGTATTGATTTCGGAGTCACGCATTCCTAGCCGTCTTGCGCACCTTGAGGGGCGTGGTCCGTCCCCTCTGGGCGCCCTCACAAGCACGGCGTCGCGACTCGTTGCTGCGGGCGCGGAGGTCATTGTCATTCCTTCTACGACGACGCACGCATACTACGACAACATTGCGGCACACGTTTCCGTTCCAGTTCTCAACCTGATTGAGCTGGTGGCAGATGACATTGTCCGGCACTCCTATCGGCGAGTTGCCATTGTTGCTACCTCGCCCACACGCCAGTACGGACTCTATGATACTGCCTTTCGAAAGAGGGGAGTGGAAGCCATCTATCCAGATCCGACATCTCAAAAAGAAATCATGGCCATCATTCAGGGAGTGAAGTCAACCGGGAATCAACCGGCTTGGGGAGAACGCCTTTTGGACGTGATGTCCGAAAATTGGGCAACTGAGGCTGATGGGATTGTTTTGGCGTGCACCGAAACGCCGGTGGCCTTCCAGACCGTGTCAGCGTCGCTAGCGCATGAAATCCGCGTGATTGATGCCACCGACATTTTGGCTAAGCGAGCGATTGCCGTGTGCACGGGTGACGCGATTTCCTAACGTCATGCAAGTGGAGGCGGTGCGGATGAGTGATTGGGTCGTTGCGACAGGGCATTTCGCGGGTCAGTCGCCTTGGGCCCATATTGATATCGCGGGGCTTGCTTTTGACGGCCAGGAGAGCGGGCTGGGAGCCACGGGATACGGCGTGGCAATGTTAGTTGTGCCGCCTGTGGTCCGAGTAGATGATTGACAGGCCGCGCGTCCCACGACCAGATGCGTCATTTAAGATGGCCGGTGTTCTTGCGATCGGCATGGGGCAGGCATTCATCGCCGTCATGATGGGGGTCGACACGCCGCTGGCGATCATGCAAATGGATGCGACCCCGTTTGTGCTGGGCGCGGCGTATTCCGCGTGGGCTTTAGGTCGAGCAGGGAGTGGATTCCTAGCTGGAACTGTCTTCGACCGCCGGGGGGCCAAAGGCGGACTCCTCTTGTCCTTTGGGTTGTTGGCTGTGGTGGCTTCGGGATATAGCTTGCTGCTCGGACCATGGGTGATGGTGTTCCTGCGGTTGCTTCAGGGGATGTCGGCAGGTATTTATTGGACCTCGATTTTGTCGCTGGTGGGCCAGCGAGTCTCGCCGACGCGCCGCGTGCAGCGCCTTGCCACGTTCAATATTGCTGTCGCATTGGGAGGCATAGGGGGCGGCGTAGTCGGCGGTTGGCTTGTTGCCGGTGTTGGTTACCGTGTCCCGTTCTGGATCGCAGTGCTGTTGGCGCTGACCTTGGCGGTGGTGACTGCGCTAGTGGTGCACAACGCACCAAATCCAGTACGGACCTCGCCGCTTCCGCGGCGCTTCGTCATGACCGCGGGCATTGGCGCTATCAGCGTGTTTGGTGGGTTATCCCAATTGCCGTCCGTGCTGTCCAATGCGGCTCTGCCGCTGGAACTTCTTCGATACGGCAGAGGTGCGAGCGCGTTGGGAATTGAGAATGCGGCCCTGGTATTCGGCAATTTGGTAGGACAGTGGGGCATGTATCGGTATCCTCAACTGGCCCAGCGCAAGACCGCGCTTATAGCCCTATACGGAATAGGAATTCTAGCCGTGGCAGGCACCGCGGTTGCCTCCAATTCATGGCTGCTGATGGCGGCACTTGTTTTGGTGGGAACCATGGTCAACCTCTACAGCATTATTTGGACCGCTGCCATTCAACGGCAGAGCGGTGCGCAAGACGTCGGTCGAGCTACCGGTCTCTTGCGAAGCACAGGGGACGCGATGAGTGCCGCATCATACCCCTTGGTGGGAGTGGCCGCGCATGACCCCGGGGAAACGGGTCTCGCCTTGACTTTGGTCCTGGCTGGGGGGGTGGTCTATATCTGGCAATGGTTGCGTCCGGGATCGGAGCTCGAGCCGAGCCAGGAAGAATCCTATCGGGCATAGCATGCCTATGCCCTGGGGCGACGGAGGGGACTGCGGCGCCTTCGAGCGGTTGGGAGCTATTAGGCGCTAAATTGCGGACTACGGAGGTGGAATGTTGGTACACTAATCGGAATAGAAAACTGAGACAAAGGATAGTCGGCCGTGGTTATCAACTTCGCCCGTTCAATGGCACGGGCTCAAAAAAGACCTTGCATGAGATTTTACCATTCGCCGCTGCGAGAGATGAGTTGGGCCTTGCACGTTTTGTCGCGTCCCAGTGACCATGGCATTTTTCTGCGGTGGGCCATGGAGACCCGGGAACGCCTAGGCACGACCTTTATGGATGCGCTCCTTGAACTCCCGCCGTTTGCCCAGGGATGGCTGTCGGCAATCGCGCCGGCAACTCCCTCCAACGATGCGCCGACTACATTTCTTCATGAGTGGGAGTCCTACATGAGTCTCACGAACGACCAGCTTCAGGCCGGATATCAGCGAATTTATGAGCGTTGGACCACCCATTACGATCAGAACATGGCTAGAAATTCTGAGTGGGAAGCCATGGCTTATATGACGAAAACAGCATGGTGGTCCAATCGAAGCTATGATCTTGAGGCGCTCCGTGATCACGCAGGTGACCTCATGAAGAAACTGTGGGAACAGGAATTCGAAACCGTGTGGAATCACATTGAGGGCGACCTGACGCGCGACGTTGAATCCAGACGATCGCGCCTTGGCGCGGAGGATATGGGGACCTGGTGGCGCGACGTATCGCCCAGGTTTTTGCTGGGAAAAGATGGTCAATCTCTGCAGGTGTTGGTGCCTTGGCGAAACGAGCTAACCGTCGCACCGGCCGGACGAGTCGTGCTGGTACCCAGTGTGTTTTGCTGGCCGCATCTGTGGGTGGACGGACGGGACAACGAAGTGACCGTCACGTATCAGGTCGATTCGGTGCGTCGGTGGGCGGCGCCCGTGCCAGCTCCCGATCGTCTGGCGCCGCTGTTGCAGATTTTGAGTGAACCCACGCGCCTTTTGATTGTCCGGCACTTGTTTGGGGCAATGGGGACGACCGGGTCTGTGGCCCACGCGTTGCGACTGAGTCCCAGTACGATATCGCGCCACCTCAACTTGTTGCATTCCACAGGACTGGTAGAGCGGATTACCGTCGGACACTATGTGCTCTACCGGACCAATCGTGACGCGTTGCTGTCGATGTCAGAGGACTTGATGGGACTTCAGCGCTCACCGGTTCCCGATTTTCTAGGGTGGACTCGCGTTTAGCCGCATCGTTGGATAAGGGCATGGCGGGAGTGGCCCACGCCGCGGATCCCTTTTACGCCTGAGAACAATTTGGGGACGGAAGAGTTGCTATGCCCACCCGGGGCAGCTAAAGCGTTCACGTTTCGCCTGCTTGCTTGCGCCATCCGTGCGCTGGAACCAGTCGGGAGAGTAATATGGCGCTGGCCCCCAAAGCAAAAAGAAGGGACTGCACGTGCACTGTGTACGCGGCCAAAAGGATTCCACCGAGAAGGTAGAGTCCACGAGGAAACCACCCGCGCGACCGCCACAAGGCTCGCGCCCGCACTAGGTACACGATTAGGGCGAGGATGAGGATTGCGCTATGAAAGCCCATTGTTATGGTGTTGTGCACCCAGAATTCCTCCCAGCTACTATCAGCAATGATAGTTAGTATCGTCCCGCAGATGCTCCCACATTGCAAGCAGGATTCCGGTCCCACATGTGGCGCTGCCGCCGGTCCATGGGCTGAAATCGGCAGGGATCCGAGCGGGCGGACCCGGGGAATAGGCTCAA
Organism: Bacillota bacterium; assembly: GCA_021820485.1. GTDB lineage: Bacteria > Bacillota > Sulfobacillia > Sulfobacillales > Sulfobacillaceae > Sulfobacillus_B. The sequence goes on along the minus strand of JAKADO010000006.1, from coordinate 51,210 downwards.
ACCTATCCAAAAGCGTGGTGGTGCCAGCGACTGGTGGTATCCTCATAAGTGACGATAGAGCGGCCCCGCATTTGGCCTTACTGACATCGGCTGTCTTTTGCTGCCGGTAACTATGGGTTGGATTGTGGTGAGAGGGGGTGCTGTCCGTGGAACGGAATGAGGTCAGTAACGGGACTCAATCTGGCGGATCGATGGGGGGTGGCGTTTCCTCCCCCATGTTGGTAGATGGGACGGTTCTGCGTGGGTTTTTCCACGACACGCGGGAATGGGCCCGAGCACGGCGAGGATTGGATTTGTTTCATCGCGCGGCACAGTCACTGCAGACATGGGCCCAGGTCAATGCGGGTTTCTTTATCTACCGAAAACGCGCGTTTTCGCGAGGCTTGACGGTGTCCCGCCCGCGGATCTACGTGCCCTGGGGCGCATTTGCTAACGTCGTGGACCAAGTTCAAGGGCTTGTGGATTCCGTTGTTCCCACCATGGAAGTGGACGTGCCGTGGCTGGAAGGCTGGATTCCCATTGCGGAGGTTGATGCCCATCTTCAATCACAATGGCGCCCGTTGGGGATTTCGACGTTGGGGGTGTGGCCTCTTGTGTCACGGGAGCGCCTTAACGGCGCCATTGTTGTCGCACACACCGAAGATGCTCCCCCTACGGCGTCTTTTGCCACGCGGTCAGCCATTTTGGATGCTGCGGCCGCGCAAGTGTCGGTTGCGCTGGAATGGATTTTAGCGCACCACTTAGCCGAGGAAGCTAGCCAGCAGGACCTCTTGACGGGCCTTCCCAATCGACGGGGGTTGGAGAATCGCTGGCTGGACATGGTGCGTGACGCGGCCCATTCGCAACAATTCCTCGTGGTGGGGATCGCCGATTTGGACCAGTTGAAGCTGCTCAATGATACCAAAGGGCATCCCGCCGGGGATGCCGCTTTGCGCGAGATTGGAGAGATCCTGGCGCGCTCGGTGCGGACTGATGATGTGGTGGCACGTTGGGGCGGCGACGAGTTTGCGTTGGTGCTGCGCGTCGATACGGCGGATGCGTCCGAAGTCATGGACCGATTGCAGGATGCGGTAAGGCGCCAGTCTCCGTACACCATCAGTGTCGGCGGGGCGACATGGGGCGTCGACGGAGACAACTGGGACACCTGCTATCGAGTGGCGGATGCTCGCCTCTACGAAAATAAGCGATATCGCACGTAACAGGACCGAACATGTCTTGGGGAGATCAATTAGAACGTTGGAAGAGTTCAAGCAGTGCATCCACATAATTGGGGTCTAGCGCCTTCTCCGACTGCGCATGGATGGCCCGGATCGCCTCTCGATGGCGGCGGCCCTCCACCGCGGTTTCGCGTGCGTACATATCAGCCGTCGCAAATATTCGGGCCAAGAGGGCGATGTCGTTACCTGCTTTTCCCTGTGGGAAGCCAGTCCCGGCTTCAGAATTCGTGAACCCCCGCCATTAATGTGGCCTTCGCGGCGTTTGGGACACCGCCGGCGCTTGAACCATCGCTCCATCATGGCGCGATTTCAGGCTAGATGGTCCCGAGTCGTTCCCCGTGAGCCCATAGCGCTCGAGCGGTGTGGGCTCACTTTTGGGGGCGAGAACTCAGGCAGAATCAGCGGATGTCCTGCAGGAACTGCGCGCACCAATCAGTCGCGTCCCCTAAGGCGTTCAGGGACGCGCGATAGCCATCCACCTCCAAGGCATGGTTGGCCCCTTGGATGGTACGAAGCTCGATATGGCTCAATTGCGACACCCGGGCTATTTGTTCCGCATCAAACAATGGATCACGGGTGCCCACGATCACCATGGCATGGGGGGTGTTCCGCATGGACTCCACCGTTGCAGGCAGGGGAGTGAGGAAGATATGATGATGGATTTCGGCACCCACCGGTCGTTGCTGCTGAACCCGGCCGGCGACCACTGTTCCCAGGCTCTTGCTAATGAAGATTAGGGTTTCATAGCTCTGGGACACGGCATCGATGGCCCGGTTGGCCTCCTCGGATATGGTCGAAATGTCTTCTGACTGAATGTCCGATCGGTTGGTCTGAAAGCCATACTCCAAACTGAGAGCATCAAATCCCTGCTCCAGCGCGGCGATTCTGGCGAAGCGCAGCAACGGCGCATCCACCGGGTAATTGCTTCCAGGAAAAATAACCACCAGGCGTGAGGCGTGTGGATGGCTGTGCATCACATGCGTCGCGGGCTTTCCCCACCGTGATTCGATTGTCACCAAGGATTGCTGAACCGCCATTTGATCAATTCCTTTCCGGTGGGACTTGCCGTCCGGCCGACTCACCGAGCCAGTTCGTGGGCACTCGCGTACGGCCAAATGGTCCAGATGCAGCAGCCAATGCTGTGGGCTTATGCAGCCTCAGCTCCAAGCTACCATGACCGCCCCGAACAAGTCATCGCCGATATACAGTGGGGACGAGAGGAGTGTCATGACCACCACATTGTTGCGGATGTACGTTTGAATCAACGGTTGCACGGGTTGGGCGGGCTTCTTCAGTGCGCCGGCTCGTCGCAGGAATTCGTCCCGCTTCACGTTGTTGGGCAGCCAATGCACCGACTCGGGCAAGCCAACTCGGCTGCCCCGCACCCAGGAGGGGTGGGGCAAAAGCCGTTTGAAGCGGTTTCGATCGTCCATGGCGGCGTCGCCCGTGAGATCCGGCCGGTCAATATCGGCGCAGGCGACGACGTATCCGTTTAGGTCAACAATGCTGAACAGCACCCACGAGCGCCCATCTTGGGAGATATACCGCTGCATCAGTCGGTTTAAGTCATGTTCCACTGCGTAGTCATAGGGCACATGATACTTCATCGGCTCCAATCCCTTGTCGCGAACAGTCTGAGGGACCCGGAAGAACGGCTCAAGCTGGCCTAATTCGTGGGCGGCATAGGGAGCGTACTCACCACACGCGAGAAATGCCTTGAGAGGCACACGGCCTGACTGAACAGCGTTTTGCAATATGGAGCCAACCTCGTCGGCGGCCTCGCGACTCCGTCTAAGCGCGACCGGCACGACGCCATCATAGTCATGCCGAGCCAACTCCCCGAAACCGCTCTCGGTCGATAGGGCGGTTTCTTTCACGGCAGCGGTCAGGGTGGAGAGTTGGTGAGACGCTCCCGACAAGTCATGGGACAAGGCGTCAAACGCCTCGGAGACGTGAGCCATATGAACCTCTTGAGTCTGTCCGAGTTGCGCTGTTTCGGAGACCTTGTCGGCGGCATCCTCCATTACTTGTTCAATGGCTTGAAAGGAGTCGTGCGCCTGACGCACGGCTTGGGAGAGCCCATCAAATGACTGCCGGATGGTGTCGGTGACGCCCCGGGTGTGATCCAATTGCTCTGTGACAGCCCGAAGGTCGGTGGTGATGTTTTGCGCTTGTTCGCGGGTTTGATCGGCCAGCTTGCGCACTTCCAAGGCGACTACCGAAAATCCCCGGCCGTGTTCTCCTGCTCGCGCGGCCTCAATGGACGCGTTCAGCGAGAGGATATTGGTGGTTTGGGCAATGTTTTCGATGACTGAGCTGACTTTGAGGATTTTCTTGACTTGCGTTTCGAGCTCGGTCATCGCATCCTCGATTCGCGCCAGCGCCTCCCGAGTTCCTTCTGACAATTGGTAGGCGGCGGAGACGACATGCTCGACCTCGTGGGTTTCCGCGCTCACTTCTTCAACATGGGCGCTCAAGGTGGTGAGCCGCTCAGCCATCTCTTGAATGCCAACTTTGGCTTGGGTCACTGTCTCGGAACTCTGCTGAGCCATTTCTGTCAAGCGTGACAAGGTCGCGTCTATTACCCCGCTGTCCCGTTGATTGGTGGCTGCGTGGGTTGCGACCAGTTGAAGCACGTCTTCCAAATTCTTCAGAGTGCGGGTATCCAAGTGCGTGTCGTTTATCATTGGCTTTACGGGCATTGCTGCCCATCCTTTCGCTGAAATAGCAATCCGAGGCACCCTCAGCAATCAGATGTCGACACATGGTGGGCGATTTGCAATTTTATGATAAAGCACCACGGCCGAGATGCCTCTTTATAGACTGAAATAACACCAAATTGGTTGTATCCCGAAAATGTTTGAGGAGCAACCCTCGCGAAGTTGCTCCTCGTGATCCTCTAAAGTGTGTAGCGTGATATGAGGCTATCCAACCGGGTCGCGACTTCAGCCAACACGCGGGCTTTCTCGGTGAGCACCTCCGAGGATTCGGCGACATGCTCGCTGGTGGTGGCGACTTCTTCGGTCGCGGCGGCCGTTTCTTCCGAAATGGCGGCCAGCCCTTCGACGGTGTCCGTGACGTCGGCCGAGGAGGCGGCCATTTGATGCGCGGCGGCGGAGTTGTCCTGTGCGATTTTGGCAATTTCCCGAATTCCTTGATCCACCCCAGCACTTTGCTCTTCAAGGGCACGGATGGTCTCCGACAACACATGGATCTCTTCCGCTACCTCTGAGACCGCGTCATCCATTTCCTTCAGGGCTGTTCGGGTCTCTTCCCCTAAGGTTTGTCCGTCCGCGACCTCCTGCTGACCCCGCTCCATGCCCAACACCGACTTCTGCACGGTGGCTTGGATCGTTTCGATGAGCTCACTGACATTGGTTGCCTCCTGGGAGGACTGCTCAGCCAGCTTTCGGACTTCATCCGCCACGACCGCGAAGCCTCGGCCATGCTCGCCGGCACGGGCCGCTTCGATATTGGCATTCAAAGCCAACAGATTTGTCTGCGATGCGATTTCGGAAATGGTGCCGGCAATGGCGCCAATCCGCTCCGAATGCTGCCCCAAAAGGCTGATGGCGTCCGCGGTGCTGCGCGTGACCTCAGCGATGCGGGCCATGGCCGACAAGGTATCCTCGACCTGACGCCGGCCGTCTTGGGCGGCATGGCGTGACTCCTGCGCGAGTTTCTCCATTCGTTGAGCCACTTTTTGCACCGAGGCCTGAGCCGATTTCATTTCGGTCAGCGCGCTTTCCCCTTTTTGGGCCTGCTCGGCCTGCAACTCAGTTCCGTTGGCGACCTGTTGGACAGCGGTTTTCAGTTGCTGCATGGAAGACGCAATTTGCTGCAAGCCTTGCGAGGATTCGCCGGTGGCTTGAGCGGTTTGGTTCACAGCGGTCGAGATTTGCCGTGTGGCCTCGGTCGTTTGGGAGGCGACCCGCGTCAACTCATCCACGCTGGCCTGCACTTCCCGGTCGGCGACCTGGAGGGCTTCGACGACGCGGCGCAACCCATCATGCATGGCAACGAAGGCTTTCCCCAACGCATCATTGGCTCCCTTCGGCTGCGGTGCCACCTGCAAATTGCCGTTGCCGATGGCTTCCGCCACGTGGCCTGCTTCACTGAGATAGGATTTCATGCGGCGGAACGCATCCGCGAGTTCGCCCAGTTCATCTTGGCTCTCGTATTCCAGAGGAGACTCGACATCGCCTCCCGCCAAATCTTCGGCCACTTTCTTCAGCGTGACCAGCGGTCGAACTGCGTAGCGCTGAATGGCAAAGAGCATCAACACCAGCATCGCCAACATGACGATCGCAGCAATCCAAGCCCACGTGATGCTGGCTTCCTGGTCGCGGACGATGGTGCTAAGGCTTTTATGCATGGCATTGGTGGCGAGGGACGAGAGTTTCTGCAGCAACGGCATGATGGCGTTGGATGGGGCAATGTTGCCGAGGGTTTGCTCGTAATCCGCTTGCGATACACGCTGGTTGACGAGATCTTGGCGAACAATTTGGGCGTCCTGATTGTAGGCCGTGACTTCTTGAGACAACTGGCTCAAGAGTTGCTGGCTCTGAGCGGAAAAGGACAGCTGTTGCGCTTGCGACAGTTCCTGCCCCAATTGTTGGCGAAACCGAACGGCTTGCTGATAGGTGGTGTTCGCGAGCGCGTTGCTGTGACCCTCCGTCGCCACCAACGCATACATATTCATCTGGTCGTCATAGGCGTAAAAGGAGGATTCCATTCCCTGAACGGCGTTCTTGAACTTGTCGTACCGCGTGCTCAGGATTTGCGTTTCGTGGACTGCATTGTTGTCGCGGCTTATGGTGAGGGCGCTTTGCGCCAGAGTGACCGCAATCAAGACCCCGGCTATCAATGAAGCCTTTCCGGTCAGTTTCATTCGAGACCTTCTTTCAATCCCAAAATGTAAAAGAGCGATCGTTAGCAAATTTTGTCGATCTTCGACGGATTCGACAGGGTTCGTGGAAGTCCTCTTTTTGGCTGCCCTAAATTACAGTTCCAAGGACGCGGCGTTGCGCAGGTTTTGGAGCCCGATTTTGACAAAAGTCGACAGGGGAAAAAGGACTCTGTCACTTTGTAGCGAATAGAAAAATCATCCAACGGGGAGTCTCGCGAGGCTGAGGGGGACGGACTATGGAGGAACAATTGCTGACCGTGCGCATCGGCACCTATCTTTTTGGCGCCCCGGTGTCGGCGGTTACGGAAATTTTGGCGGATCCGAGCGTGACGGGCATTCCAAAGACCCCACCCCTGATAGCAGGCGTTGCGGTGGTTCGTGGGCAGCCCTTGACGGTACTGACGCTGCGGCCTCACCTGGGTCTGGAGTCGGCACCCGTCAAGATGGCGCTCAGGTGGGGAGGCCATCGAGGAACATCGTTAATCGCTGTCGACCAAGTGGAAAGCCTCTGGGCTCCAGGAGCACCGTTGCCGGACGACACATGGCGGGATTTGGTTCCGCCCGAGGCGGTTTCCTGGATAACCCGGGCGTTTCGCATGGGAGACGAGTGGTTGTGGGCTTGGTCTGAAGAACTGCCAGATCGGCTTCAGGAAAGCATCGCCAGCGCGGCGCACCTCTAACCGGGGTGGGGAGGTCTTATGCGGTTTAGTGATGTCAAATGGGATTCGGACGAAGAGCGTGCGCTCTTCGTGGAAGAGGCCGTCGAGCTTTTGGGCGCATTGGAGGAAGGGGCCCTGCAATCCCCACCACCCATGGACGCCATGTTTCGGGCCGCCCATACGCTAAAGGGGTCCGGCGGGATGCTGGGGCTGACCGAGTGGGTGGAACGGGCCCACCGGCTTGAGGACGCCATGGATCGACGGGGCCGGCCCGAATGGGAGTGGACGCCCGAGCTTCAGCAACTGTGTTTGCAAACCGTGGACGCCCTGCGCGAGGAGCTGGGGGGCGGCCGGGGGGAAGCCGAAAAACCGCGTCAGGCCGTTAAATGGGAGCTCAATTGGGATCCCGCAAGCCTCATGCCGGGAGTTCGCGCGTTTCAAGCCTTCACCGCAATCAGTGCCTTGGCGCCTGGGACCGAGAGTGATCCGCCGGCTGATGCGTTGTCCGACTGGAATGGACAAGTTAGCTATCTGCTTATTCCTGCGCAGAGCGCGACTGACTCCGCCATTCAGGAGGCCTTGGCGTCCATCGACGATCTGGTGGCGGCCAAGCCCATGGTGGCCAGCGAGCCCTCGGCTCCGCAGCCGGAGAAAGCGGAGGGCGAGGCGCGGCGCCAAGCGCCGCAGGTGGAGCGTCGAGATGCCACCATTCGCATCAGCGCTGATACCTTGGAGGCCATCCTCGAAGGGCTGGGCGAGTTGCTGCTGGACCACGGCCAGTTGGAACATCAATGGAGCAACAATATGGATCCGGTGACCCGGGGCGTGCTCGACCATTTGCGGAGGCGGGCGCTCGACTTGCAAGACTTGACGCTTCGGGCGCGGATGCTGCCGCTTGACACCCTGTTTCGGCAGTATCCGCGGGCGGTGCACGACATTGCCCAAAAACTGGGCAAGAAAATTCAACTTCAGACGGTGGGCGGGGAGACGGAGCTCGATCGAGTCGTAATGGATCGTTTGCACGAACCCTTGCTGCATCTCCTGCGCAATTCCTGTGACCATGGTATTGAAAGCCTTGAAAGGCGGAGAGCTCAGGGAAAGCCTGAAACCGGCACGATCCGCCTCACGGCGTATGCCGCTCAAGGGCATGTCCATTTGCAGATTGCCGACGATGGAGCGGGCATCGATTGGCAAAAGCTGCGAGACAAGGCGATCCGCCAAGGTTGGATGAGCGCGGACGAGGCGGCTCGCGCTTCCGAAGACCAACTGGCAGAGTTGCTGTTTCGCCCGGGGGTTTCTACGGCAGAAAAGATCACCGACATCTCGGGACGTGGCGTCGGGCTGGATGTCGTGCATGCGTTCCTCGAGGAGATTCATGGGTCCATTGCCGTTGAGAGCCAACCAGGTGAGGGCACGACATTCCGGATTGAGTTGCCCATGACAATGGCAATTATGACGGCGCTCATCGTAGAAGCTGGTCCGTGGACTGTCGGGTTCCCCATCGCCGCCGTGGAGCGCATCGAAGACATTGCTCAGTCAGGTCTGAGCAGTGTTCTGGGGCGCCAAGCGGTGCCGGATCGCGATGCGCCCATGCCAGTCTATTCGCTGGCCGAATTGCTGGATTCTGCCGCAGTGCATGAAGACCGCTACATCGTGCGCGTCAAGGATGGCCGCACCCAAGCGGCCTTGGCGGTGGACGGCGTGCGGGGACAACAGGAAGTGGTCATTAAGCCGGTGGCAGGATTGACCGGCCTGACACCATGGCTGAGCGGCGTGTCCTTGCTGGGCGATGGGAGGCTTGCCCTCATGGTGGATGCGCGGCGGTTGGTGCCGGTAAGTGTCGGCGAGGTTGAGCGGGCTGAGGATGACCATGTGCTCAGGGCAGGATCGAACCAGATGGAGCTCCTGGTCTTTCAACTCAGCGACGGCCAACGGTACGGCATCAATGTGTACAAGACGCGCGAGGCATTGCCGCGGGCTGTCATCACTCGGGTGCCAGGACAGCACGATTGGCTCGACGGATTCTTGCACATTCGCGGTCAGACAATTCCCGTGGTCAACTTGCACCGGGCTTTGGGCATTCAAGAGGGTGATGAGCCCCCCGCGTTTTTGCTGGTTACCGAATTCAATCGAACCGTGCAGGCCTTCCCGGTCGACCAGGTGGATCGCATGATTCGCGTGGGGTGGGACCAGGTCGAGGCATTGCCGGCCGTGCTGGAAGCCGGCAATGCGTCGCGCTTTACGGGGCTGATTGACCATCCGGAGTTAGGGCCCATCCAGTTGATTGACTTTGAAAACTTGCTGGCGTCCGTGGCGCCCCCAGACTTTTTGGACGAAAATCAAACCTTCGCCGCGGTTGCGGAGGACGTCTCCGTGTGGATTGCGGACGACTCCCGCGTAGCCCGCCTGCAGGTGGAAAAGGCGTTGCAGCCAATGGGCATTCGGCTTCGGAGCTTCACCGACGGGGAAGAGTTGTGGTCAGCCATACAAGCAGGGGAACCCCTGCCGCGGTTGTTTGTGGTGGACGTGGAGATGCCGCGTCTCGACGGTTACACGCTGACGGCGCGTTTGAAGACGGATGAGCGCAGCAAGGCCGTTCCCGTGCTCTTGCACACCTCTCTGTCAGGACATTGGCACGCCGATCGTGCCGCGCAGGTTGACGCGGACGCCATTGTCACCAAGTTTGAGCCCGCGGTTCTGGCGGAGACCGTGCTCGGTCTCCTGAGGGCGGAAGCATTAAGCGTGAAGAACTAGAGAGGGGAACAACCGGTGAAGATTCTCATAGCCGACGACGCAGCCTTTATGCGCATGCGATTGAAAAAACTCTTGGAGCAGGAAGGGTATGAAGTTGTGGAGGCGGCCAATGGGCAGGAAGCCGTATCGCTTTATGCCGAACACCATCCGTCGGCCGTCTTGATGGATATCACCATGCCGGAGATGGACGGCGTGGCCGCTACGCAGGCGATCTGCCAGAGCGACCCGAAAGCCCGCGTCATCATGGTGTCGGCATTGGGCCAACAGGCCATGATTGTGTCAGCCATCAAGGCGGGAGCCAAGGATTTTGTGGTCAAACCCTATGAGCCTGAGCGCGTCATGCAGGCCCTGAGCAAGTGGGTTTCCGCGTAATTTCTACAGCGCCTTCGCGAGGAAAGAACACAGCTCAAGGGAGGACTGCACATGCGGTTGATGGCGGTGGCGGAGTGTCGTCCAGGGGACACGGCAGCGGACGTTGTGCGTGGACGTCAAGGGGCCATTTTGGCGAGTCGCGGAGATCTGTTGACTGAAGAGAGCATTGGACGCATGCGGGAGAATGGGCTGGATGTCATCCCCGTGGATTGGCCCGGGTGGGAAGGGGTGTCCCCCAACTGGTGGATGCCCGACGATATGATTCGTCCTCTCGAGCAATGGGCAGAAGCGGGCCTGGATGCGCTCAAGGGCGACGGACTGATCGCAGCGCGGCGCATCGCCCGCGACATCATTGAACGGTTTCCGATCACGGCCCGGCGTCCGTTCGAATGGATTCCGCTCTATCGCGGCGGCAATCCGGCTTTGGTGTCTTGGCTCAACACGATGGGCCTCACAGTCAAGCTCACCCAATCCATCGACCCCAAGTGGGTGGAAGATTATGCCTTGGCCGCGGTTCTCCTGGGGTTGGAACTGGGGATCGGGGACGGACAAGTCGCCATGCCGTCCGATGAGCGCATGGCGGAGCTGGCGGAACGGATAAGACCGCTCTCTTCCATTCCGGCCACTGCGCGGGCGACATTGGCGCAGCATCATGCGCGCTGGGACGGTTCGGGCACGCCCCCGCTGAAAGGCGACAAAATCTATGCGGGTGCCCGTGTCCTGGGGTTGGCGGAGCTCTTGAATGCATTGCTGTTCCGCACCGACGAGCCTGCCCTTCCCATCAATGAAGCGCTGGAATGGGTGGTTGGCGGCGCAGGACTCGACTTTCCCATCGATTTAATTCAAATTCTGCAACGCACGGTGGCCCCCTACCCGGTCGGGACCGTGGTGCAGCTGGGCAACGGTGAAGCGGGAGTGGTGCTGGACAATCCCCATGACTGGCCCGGTCGTCCCATGATTCGTGTGTTGAATGGCAAATATGCAGGCTTCGAGTTTCATCTCAAGGCGCCCGATCAGCATGTGCGTGTCATCACTGGATTCTACAACCGCCGCGACCTGCCTAGGCCATGAAAATGTAGAGGAGGACTATGTTGGAAGCTCAGGAGATCTTGGCTATTTGGCAAAAGGCGTCAGTACCCGCTTTATCGAAAGCGGGACTTGCTCTTAAGCAATTTAGCGGGTTGGATTTTGCCGTCACGGAAAGCGACGTGACCGTGGTCAGTTGGAGCACCATGGCGGAACGGCTGAAGCGCATCTTTACCAATCCGCTGTATGCGGTTCATTTGCAAGCTGTGGGACTTTTTCAAGCACATATTTTGCTGGTGTTTTCTGATGAGGACAGTCAACGGCTGGCTTCCGCGCTGATTGGAGAACCGGTGGAATTGCCTCTCGACAGCATGGGCGAGTCCGCCATGGCGGAGGTCGGAAACGTCGTCGGGACAGCCTTCCTGAATGTGTTTTCCGACATATTTCACGCGGTATGGGAGCCTACCACGCCTCGGTTGTTGGTTACGACGGCAGAGGAGCTCACTCAGGAAATTTCCCCAGGAACGACAGTGCTGATGACGGAAGCCATGTTTCGAGTCACTGATGAGGCGGTGTCCGCCGAGATAGTTGTGGTGCCGTCCTTTACGCGCTGATAGTTACGGGAAGAGGGCAAAATGGACAACTTGAGAGACAGTCGAGACGGCGAACACGTCCGCGTCGCCATTGTGGATGACTCGACGTTTTTTCGCTATCAGCTGCGCACCCGGCTTACGGCCCGGGGCTGGCGCGTGGTAGCGAGCTTGGCCTCGGGCGAGGAGGCTTTGAGTCAAGTTCCGCTGATTAATCCGGATTTGGTGATGATGGACGTCATCATGCCGGGCATGGGCGGGATGGCGGCTGTCCGGGAACTGCGAAAGACGTGGACAGGCACCATCTTCATGATGTCGGCACATACGGAGCAGGGCGTGCGTGCCACTTGGGGCGCCATTGATGCGGGCGCCGACGACTTTCTGGCCAAGCCAGACGTGGACCGGACCCTCGACGACATGGTAGACCAATTGATGGCCCGGTTTCATCCCCGCGTCCCATCGCGGCCGAAGCTGGCGCCTGCGTCACGCACTGCGCCTGACCTTCGGTCACGCGGACTTCGAGCGCTCGTCATCGGAGCATCCACGGGAGGGCCCAAGGCGCTCTCTTATTTGTTTGAGACCCTAGAGGGCACGCCGCAGATTCCCATCTTAATCGTCCAGCACATGCCGGGGGGTTTTACGCGTTCCTTTGCGGAGCGCCTAGGAGACTTGCTCGGCAGTCCGGTTGTTGAGGCGCCGCCGGATGGGACGCCTGTTGCGCTAAGTGGAGCGCCCATCGTGGTGGCGGCCGGAGGCAAGCACCTCCGGGTTTCGGCTTCCAGTTGCTGGTGTGAGGCGGGCGAGCGCCGCCATGGCGTTATTCCTTCAGTGGACGTGACATTGTTGGATGCGGTCAAGGTCTTTGGCGGCAACCTCGGTGTGCTGATTTTGACCGGCATGGGCGAAGATGGAGCGGAGGGGTCGCTCAAGGCCCACCAGCAGGGAGCCACAGTGGTGGTGGAGTCGCCGGACAGCGCTCTGGTTTGGGGAATGCCCGGAGCGGCGGCTGGGGTTGGTGCGGCGGATGCGGTCTGGCCGCTGGCCGAGATTGCGGCATGGGTGCAAGGGGTGATGCGATGAACGCGCCGTATGACGAACCGAATTGGCGGTCCATTGTCGAGACGTTGGAGCGCCTTGGCTTTAATGTTGGAGCCTACAAGCGTCCGCAACTGGAACGCCGGTTGAACAGCTTTATTACCCGTGAAGGCTATTCGACTGTGGAAGAGTTCCTCGCGGCGATTCGCCGCGATTCGCTTCTCTATCGGCGCTTTCATACCTACCTCACCATCCACGTAACGGAGTTTTTTCGCGATCGGCCCTATTGGACGCGCTTCCGCGACGTCATTCGGGACATTCCCACGCGCGATTTTAGGATCTGGTCAGCCGGATGCTCATGGGGGGCAGAACCGGTCTCTGCGGCCTTGCTGTTGGAGGAAATGGGCCGCCGGTACGAGATCGTGGCCACCGACAGCGATGAGGTTGTGTTGGAGACCGCGCGGCAAGGGGTGTATTCGCAGGCGGACTACGAGCGGATCCCCGAATTGTATCGCAAGTACCTTCGCCCCCAAGGGAACCAGTGGGTGTTGGCGCCTCTGGGAGGCGGGCGGATTACCTACCAGCGTCATGATTTGGTGGCAGATGCTCCTCCCGGGGCCTTTGACGTGGTCATCTGCCGCAACCTCATTATCTATTTCAAGGGTGACGTGCGCGCCGAGGTTCTGCGCAAGTTGAACAGCGCGCTTCGTGTGGGAGGATTGCTCTTTTTGGGAGCCACCGAGACCTTTTTGGAGTACGTTGAGATGGGGTTCGAGGTCGCGTCGCCCTCCATCTTCCGGAAAAATCGGGAAGCGCGCCCCGCGTTGGCCACCAAAGTGTACACGGGTCCGTGAGATACTTTACAATGAATCCAAGGCTTGGGCCAATGGACCAGGGGGTGAAGTAAAATGGCGGACGCCAATCGCCCGTTGTCCCAGGAAGAGATTGACGCGTTGCTGGCGGCATTGTCAAACGACGCGCTGGACAGCCCGGGAAACGAAGCGTTGCCGGTGGAGCAGACGTCGGGCGAGACGATGGAGACTGCCGGATCGGTCGAGCAATCGGCGGAGGCGGAACGCTCCGCGTCCACACCTGAGCAGCATCGTCAGGCTTTGGCAGAGGATCCTCGGCTCAAGCGCACGATGCATCTTCCCGTTACCATGCAAGTCAGTTTGGGGGGCAAAAGCGTTCCCGTGAAAGCGCTCTTGAACTGGGGAATTGGCACGCAGTTTGTCCTCAATCACGACTGGCAGCAGCCAGTCGCCGTGAAAATCAATGGACTTCAGGTTGGACACGGGCGAGTCATGCTGGTTGGCAATAACTTCGGGATAGAAATCACAGACTGGGGTAGGAACTAGCTCCTTCCATCGTGGGAGCGATGCAGGGGGGATCCCCCTTCTTTGTTTCGGGCGCAACCAGGAGAAGAATCGAGGGAGGCCAGCGGGGGCGAGGGTGCGCCTCATGAAGCCGAATGGATATGGTTGGCCACAGATCCTGCCACAGATGCATCGACCCAATGGACGTAATGGCCACCATGGACCCCAATCGTTTTTATATGCGGATTGCGACGCATGACCCAGCGCACCGATTGTTCCGTCTTGCGTTGCACCCTTGAGGGCCGTGACGGTTTGGTGCTATAGACCAGCAGTGTGGGTATCGAAACTCGGGCCAAGAGTCGGGGCGTGTGAGCCCGATACAGCGCGAGGAGGAGCGCGAGCCCCTCAGTCGCTAATACCGGTTCATCACATAACGCTTCTCGGAGGTAGTCGTCGTTCTCGAAGGTGTACCAGCCCTTCTGCCGACAGGCCTTCATGCGTTGCTCCAGTGTGTCGACGTGATCTTGGGGATCGTCGAGGCGGCCTAGCCATTGAGCCAGGCGTTGGATGCCCACCATGTGTTCCAATGCGGATATGACGGGGACCACGTAGCCAAACGCCCCCGGCTGGCTCTGCAAGCGTGGCAGCCGTTCGTGGCCCATATCCAACAATGTCAGTGAGGATACCCGGGATGGGTAATGATAAGCAAAAACCAGCGCAACATAACCGCCCAGAGAGTGCCCGACCACATGCACCCGCGAAAGGTTGCGGGAGTCCAAGTAGGACGCAACCCAGTCCGCGATGGTCTGCTCTGAAACGGGTGGCGCAATCCCCTCGCTCCGCCCATAGCCGGGAAGATCGACCATGAAAAATTGGTAGTTGCTTTTAAGGGCCTCGCCGATGTTCAATCCTGCACGGCCCACCCATCCAGCGCCGGGAAAAAACACCACGGGACTCCCGGAGCCGATTGTCTCATCATAAAACTGCATGACTAAACCCTCTTTCATAACGGCGTTGCTGGGATTAGAAGCAATACATTGGGTTCTCAAAACCATCGTACAGAAATTTCGGGCGGGGCACCAAGCGGCAAGCGCCCGGCTGCTGATTCATTCTCCCACGGTTTGTCGGCATCAGGGACCTTAGTTCCGCCGCAGGTCGGCGCCCGGGGCCGACCTGAAAGCTGTCCGAGACCTGAAGACTCTTATGGCGCCGTCGCTTCGCATTCGAGCGACGTCCGGGTGAACCGGAGGGCAGCAGCGTGGGAGCGTCCATAATCGAGGGACAGGATCGAGAATCTGAGATGCGCCAATACGCAACCCTAACAACCACGACGCCAGGGCAATTAATGCGAGTTGCGTGGCTCGCCCTTGGCATCCGTTACAAGACCGGGCTTGGCTTCTTGCCTTATCGCATATCTCTTCTAGCGATCAAACGCCCTGGGGCGCGACTTTGTGTCGGAACTTCAGCGTTTTAGACTCCACCAAAACGTCTTTGATTGCTCCCCGCTGGGCGGTCCGAGTTGGGAGTCGAGCCAAGCTTTCATGGCCGCTTCATGGGGCATAGAGGTCAGGACAACCAGGCCGGGGTGGGTCGTTCGGAGAAAGTGGCGAAACGCCGCCCCGGGGCTCTTCAGTTGGCTTTGGTAATATCGTGTCGCGGCCGCGTGGGGACCGTAGTCCTGGATGGCTACCCAATAGGTGATCAAAGCGTCAAAATGAGCCATGTTGGCATCGTTGGTGGTGAGATACCCTTCCGCTAGACGATAGGTGAAATGGTTGGCAATTTGGGTCTCAAGCACGTTGTTTTTCGGATTGAAGGCAATGTCGAAGGGAAACTCCAGCAGGACTTCTCCCGGTGAAATCTCGCGGCCTCTGACGGCCGCGGAAATCCAGGTGTTGGGCTCGGTTCGGGAGACGGGGTAGGGGCCGGGCCACCAACTGGCCAACACGGCTCCGATCCAGAAGACAAAGAGAGCCTTCAGCCTGCGGGATGCGAGTTGGCGAAAGTATAAGCTGGCTAAGAGACCTAATCCCCAAAAGACGCCCCACATAAATCGCCCGAGCACGATGCTGCGCAAGATGGGGATGAAGACGAAGAGCACTCCGGGCAAAGGGATGTGCGTGTTGGCCTTGGCAGTCCATAGCAGAAAATCCCCCATGGCCAGGATGAAAAACCACACAATCCAGGCCGTCAAAGCCGACTGTTCGAGACGACGGGTCCTTCGCGTGACAATCCCAAAGACGACAAGCCCTGATAGGAAAATTACCCCGAGAAATCCATCCTGCTCCATGGTGTTGCCGGTTAGCAAGACCCCGCGCCCATAGTGCCACCAAGTGTGGATAGGAACGAAGAGATTGGCCAAGTTGACCTGATAGAGATTGAAATACGTAAACGGGCGAAAGGGCTGTGCGGGCGTACGGAGCTGCCACCACACCTCTGGGGCCAAGGCTAGGCCTGTCGCGACAAGACTGGCGCCGTATCCACGGAGTATCCCCAGAATACGCTTTCCGTTCCATTGGCCCCGCCGAAATGCCCAGCGTATCCAAAATAACAGTCCAAAGGCGATCATCATCTGCGTGGTGACGAAGTACTCTTCATTGGTGAGCCACAGGCATAAGGAAAGCGCCACAAATCGCCAGAGGAGCCAGTGCGCGGGGCGTTCCCTCTGGACATAGTCGAACACTGCTGCAAACAGGATGAAGGCGAACCCGACCCACATCAGATCGACGTGTCCGAGGGATTGGTTGGTGAAGTACGCGGATGACAAGAGCAGGAAAGACCCGAGCGCGCTCGCCACGCGCCGGCGGGTGATGCGGTAATAGCTCCAATAGGCTGCTATGGAGCTAAACCACCATCCGCCGAAATCGGCGAGATTGTACGCCAGGCTCAACGACATCAACCGGGCGTGCATGGCCAAGCTTAAGGGGGCGAAGACAAGCGGTACGCCGGTATCCCAGAGGACGTTGTTTCCCCATGGATAGGTGACCAAACGGGTATACGCCAGACTGTGGCCATGGCTAAGCGCCCATCCCCACCAGGATAGGAACCAGAGATAGATGGAGGAGTCACCCGCGATTCCGATATAATGGCCGCCCCAAGTGCGAAAGCCATGGTGCACCATCCATAGGATAAGGACTCCTTGCAGCGCTGCCATCACGGGCAGATGGGCACGCCGCAGCATAGAAGTGAAGGAATGCGTATCCATTAATGCTCCGTAAACATCCTTTTTGACAGTATTCGACGCCATACGAGATATCCCTTTGTCCGATGCGGGGATCTGTCGAGTCATCTGATAGGGCATGATGCACAACCATCTGAAGATCGTCTGTGCAACTCGTTCAAGGATTTTCGCAGTGCTGCGGCGAATATCGAGATGCTTTAAGTAATCAGACATCATAGGAAATTTTGATTCTTATGCCGCTTCGAAAACAGAGAAATGGAGGCTTCAGGATGATAGAGACACGTTCAAGTCATGCACAGCCGCCTCGACTGATGAAGAATGCGCTGGGGACATCCGATGTGCTGGCCGCATCGCTTGCCAAC
This sequence comes from Bacillota bacterium, assembly GCA_021820485.1. Taxonomy (GTDB): domain Bacteria; phylum Bacillota; class Sulfobacillia; order Sulfobacillales; family Sulfobacillaceae; genus Sulfobacillus_B. Next base: position 33,789 of record JAKADO010000006.1, on the reverse strand, counting down.
ACGGCGCCGGCAATGAGCTTTTTCTTTTCGTTTGCTGCGATTGCCGCCGCCGCGGGTGTGGCCAGTCCCCTGGCCATCGTGGTTGCGGCCATCGCCGTCCTGCTGAAGATCAACAGTTTGGTGGAGTTTACGAAAGTAACGCCCAGCACGGGGTCCTACATTTCCTACATTGGCAAAACCTTCGGACCCATTCCGGGGGTGATGACGGCCTGGGCATTGGCCTTTGGCTATATTGTGGCGGTGGGGTATGTCATGGCCGTCATCGGCGGCTGGACCTCCTCCATGTTCCAACAGTTTTTGCATGTGAACATCCCCTGGCAACTGATTTGCTTGGTGTTTGTGCTGTTTGTCGGGTGGCTCGTGTACCGCGGGGTTCGCATTTCCACCCGCTGGGCGGTCGTGACATTTGGATTTGAAATGCTGCTGATTTTAATCGGCATGATTGCCATTGTCATCACCAATGGAGGTCATCTGAATTTCGCCAGCTTAAATCCCGCTCATTTGAAGAATGGCCTCTCAGGGATTGGATTGGCGTTCCCGCTTGCCGTCTTCATGTTCATTGGCGTCGGGAACCCGGGGGCGATGGTGGAGGAGACACGCGACGCCCGGCGTGCGGTCCCCCGCGCCATTTACATCGCCACCATCTTCGTGACGGTGGTCTACCTGTTGATGGCATGGACAACGTCCGTATCATTTCATAACAATGTCGCGGCCATTTCGGGTGCTTCGGTGCCGTTCGTGACCGCCGCCAGCCGGGCTTTGGGACCCGTTTCCATCTTGGTCTACTTGGCGGGCCTTACCTCAACATTCGCGTCCTTGATTGGCGCGACCAACGCCCAGAGCCGCATGATTTTCAGTGCAGGCCGGGAGGGCCTGTTGCCGACGGTACTGGGCCGGGTCACTAAACACTCCACGCCGTCCGGCGCGCTCCTCCTGTACTTGGGTGCGGCGTTCGTGCTGACCCTGATTTGGGGATCGCACGGGGGCCCCTTGACGGTGGCCGGTTTGCTGGGAACTTTAGGGACCATCCCGATTGCTGTGGTGTATTTGGTGCTCAACATTGCCGTGCCGGTGTACTTTCTGAGGCACCACCGCGGCGATTTCTCAATTTGGAAGCACCTCATCGTGCCTGTGCTGGGCTGCCTCTTTCTCATCCTGCCGCTGTGGGGGCTGGTGCAGCCCAATCAGCCCGCCCCGTTCAACCTCTTCCCACCCATCGTGTTGGGCTGGCTGGTCGTGGGCGCGATTTATGCGATCATCCGGCGTCACCAGGTGCCTGACCTGGCCCAGCGCGTGGGCAGCATTGTCGCAGACGAATAGCCGCGGAGAGGAGGGGTATGAATGGATGCGGTCACAATCACCCTGGCTCAAATGGTCGTAGAAGACGGTCGGCCCGATCGCAATCTTCACCGCATGCGGGGCGTCGCCCGGGATTACGGCGCATCGAGCGACATCATTCTCTTCCCCGAAGCTTCTGTGACGGGATTTAATCCTCCAGACGCAACGCAAGCGATGGCCGAGCCACTGGACGGAGAAACCGTGAAGGTGCTTTCTGAAATTGCCTCCGAGTTCCACACCACCATCGTGGGCGGGTTGCTGGAGCGCGATGGCGATCGCATCTACAACACCTCGGTGTGGGTCGGCCCTGACGGGCTCCGATTGTGGTACCGCAAGATGCACCGTTGGCAGGATGAGGCGAGGCGGATCGCCGCCGGGGATGCGGTGCGTGCGCGCAACTGGGGAGGCACTCGGTTTGGCCTCTTGATCTGTTATGACGTCGAGTTTCCGGAAACGGCGCGAGCTACGGCTGCTTTGGGACTGGATGTCTTGTTGCTGACCAATGGCAATATGGCGCCCTACGGTCCTGTTCATCGGAGGGCCATTCAGGCCCGGGCGCAGGAAAATCAGGTGTATGTCGTCATGGCTAACCGGGTGGGGGTGGCTGGCCGCGAGCGCTACGTGGGCGAGAGCATGGCGGCCAATCCCTATGGGGAGATCATGGCGGCATTGGGCGAGGACGAGGGAGCCGTGACGGTTACCCTCGATCTTGGCCTCATCGCCGAAAGTCGGAGCCGTTATCGATATCTCGATGAGCGCCGTATTCACCTACAGGGGCCGGATCAGCATTCGGATGGCGACATCGTATCGTGGCAAGTGGGGGTTCCAGATCCCCGGTCGACTTCAATCAGACAGAAAACATGACTAGGGGAGTGATTCAGTATGGCGGCGATTCCAGGGCCTAAATCTCAGGCTTTAGGAGAACGGCATCAGCGGGTCATCCCGCGCGGATTGAGCACGGCGACACCAGTGTATGTCGACCGCGCCGAAGGAGCGCGCGTGTGGGACGTCGATGGCAACGAATACATTGATTTTGCGGGAGGCATCGGGGTACAGAACCTGGGGCATCGCCCCGAAGCCGTTGTGGAAGCGATCCAGGCGCAGCTTAACCGATTTGTCCACACCTCAATCAATGTCTTGCCGTACGATCTCTACGTCGAGGCGGCGGAGCGGCTGGTGTCCATTACTCCCGGCGACGAGCCGAAAAAGGCGTTCTTCATCAACTCGGGAGCTGAGGCCGTCGAGAATGCGGTGAAGATTGCACGCACCTATACCGGGCGTTCGTCCATTGTGGCGTTCAGTCATGGGTTCCACGGCCGAACGCTCTTGACCATGACCCTGACCGGCAAGGCTAGGCCCTATCGTGCAGGATTCGGGCCGATGGCGCCCGAAGTCTATCACATCCCATATCCCTATGCCTATCGCGATCCCTTGGGACATCGGCCAGACTTCGGCCGTATGGCGGCTGAGCGCCTCTACCACCTATTCGAGACGGAAGTTCCCGCAGAACAGGTCGCGGCGGTCATTGTGGAGCCAGTAGCCGGCGAGGGTGGGTTTTTGGTTCCGCCGCCTGACTTCCTTCCGAGACTCCGGGAAATCACGCAGGAACACGACATTCTTCTCATCGCCGACGAGATTCAGTCGGGGTTCGGCCGAACCGGAAAGCTGTTTGCTGTGGAGCACGCCCAGGTCGTCCCGGATCTCATGACCTTGGCCAAGTCGCTGGCGGCGGGCATGCCGTTGGCGGCCGTGGTCGGCCGTTCCGACATTATGGACGCCGCTCCGGTCGGGGGTCTGGGGGGAACGTACGGCGGCAATCCCTTGGCGTTGGCGGCGGCCCTCGCGGTGATGGATGCGTTTGAGCGCCATCCCGAATTGTTGGTGAGAGCTCAGGTGATCGGTGCGGTGGTGCGTGAGGCGTTTGAACGCTTCGCCCGGGACTACGAGATCGTCGGGAACGTGCGGGGTTTGGGCGCGATGTGCGCGTTGGAACTGGTCGAGGATCGAGCATCGCGACGGGGCTCGCAGCGCATTGGCACGTTGGTGGCGCAATACGCCTATCAACATGGGCTGATTCTGATGCGGGCCGGCATGGACTCCAATGTCATCCGCACATTGATGCCGCTCGTGATTTCGGATGAGGAACTGGCGCGAGGGCTTGCCGTTCTCAAAGATGCGCTGGCTTACGCGGACCGCGAGCGCTGACGTCCGAGCCTTAGGAGGCTGTCCCTTAACGGGCCAGCTTCTTTTGCGCTTGGCTCGACATGGCAGCGTGTTGCGGCAGGAATGCCTCCTGCCGGGCGCGAAGTACGAGACGCACCAGGAAAGAGGGGGATAATGATGGCGACGGAAGTCAGACCCTACGGGTCGTGGACATCGCCAATTTCCGCGGAGATGTTGACGTCTCAGGCGACGCGCATGGTTGACGCATGGTTGACTGAAGACAATGCGTTGTATTGGATCGAGGTCCGGTCCCAAGAGGGCGGACGGTTTGCTGTGATGCGGCTCCGCGAAGGGGAGAAGGAGCCGATGCAGGTGACTCCGGCCCCGTACAGTGTCCGGACACGTGTCCATGAATATGGCGGCTCGCCGCTCGCAATTGTGGGGGAAACGCTGTTCTTTTCGAATTATGGGGATCATCGGATCTACCGCCAACGCCCAGGAGAAGATCCTCAGCCCATTACGGCCCCTGCCAAGATGCGGTATGCCGATCCAATATGGGATTCCGAGCGCGATCGCCTGATTGCCATCCGCGAGGATCACACCACGTCCGATATTCAGGCGGTGAACGCGCTGGTTGCCATCGACCCCGAAGCGGGCGGCACCGGGCAGGTCTTGGTCCAAGGATACGATTTCTACTTGTATCCGCGGCTCAGCCAGGACGGGCGACGCTTGGCGTGGATTTGCTGGAATCATCCCAATATGCCGTGGGATGGCACTGAACTTTGGGTGGCGGATGTGACACCCGAGGGCGATGTCGTCAATGCGGTCCAAGTTGCGGGCGGACCTGAGGAGTCTGTCATTCAGCCGGCGTGGTCGCCGGAAGGCGACCTCTATTGTGTCTCGGATCGGACTGGGTGGTGGAACCTCTATCGGGTGACAGATGGCGGCTTGGAGGCGATAACCGATCAAGCGGTCGAGTACGGCCAGCCAAACTGGCAGATTGGGACCATGAACTACGCCTTTTACGGTGAGCAAATCCTCGCCTTCTACGGGGATAAGGGCTACGACCACTTGGTCCTGATTAATCCCAAGACGCGCCAGCTGGCGGCCATCGATTTACCCTACACCGTAATGGGACAAATTTGCGCCAATCGGTACCGGGCGGTCTTTTTCGCGGGGTCCCCGACCGAACCGTGGGCGCTGGTGTCTCTTGACCCGGGCACGGGATCGACAACGGTCATCAAGGCCAGCAGTCGCCCGTTGCTGGACGTCGAGGACATCTCGATTCCCGAGGCCATCGAGTTTCCGACGGAGCGAGGGCGTACAGCGCATGCGTTTTTCTATCCGCCCAAAAACCACCGCTTTGCGGCGCCAGAGGGTGAGAAACCGCCACTCTTGGTATTTAGCCACGGAGGACCCACGGGTCAGACCGAGGCCCTGTATGGGTTGGGTATGCAATATTGGACGACGCGAGGCTTCGCCGTGGTCGACGTCAACTACGGCGGCAGCACCGGATATGGTCGCGAGTATCGCAACAGGCTGTACGATTCTTGGGGACTTCTCGACGTCGAGGATTGCACCAATGTAGCTCTATACCTAGCAGAGGAGGGACGGGTCGACATCAACCGGCTGGCGATTCGCGGGGGCAGCGCGGGCGGCTACACCACGTTGGCGTGCCTGACATTCCGGGACGTGTTCCACGTCGGCGCCAGTTACTTTGGTGTCAGCGACATCGGAGCACTGGCACGGGAAACGCACAAGTTCGAATCGCGATACATGGACAAGCTGGTTGGACCATGGCCCGAGGCGGAATCCACGTATCAAGCGCGTTCACCGGTATTTCACGCCGAAAAGCTGACGAGCCCCGTCATTTTCTTCCAAGGATTGGACGACAAAGTGGTGTTGCCAAACCAGGCGGAACTGATGGTCGAGTCTCTCAGGGAACGAGGGATTCCGGTTGCTTACTTGCCGTTCGAAGGAGAGGGGCATGGGTTTGTGCGGGCGGAGAACGTGATTCGCGCCCAAGAGGCGGAACTGTATTTCTACGCGCAAATCATGGGAATTGATCTCACTGAGCGTATCGAACCCGTCGCCATTCACAATTGGCCCCAAAGGTAGCGGCGAATCCATTGTTCGCGACAGGGAGCCGTTCAGGGCTCCCTGTTTCAATGCGAGCACCGGTAAAAGCCTTCCTGAGACCGGATTATTCGGCATATTCCTTTTTCAATTGAGCGGCGATGATGTTCTTCTGTATCTCTGATGTGCCTTCATAAATGCGGGTAATTCGTGCATCGCGATAGAAGCGCTCGATGGGGTAATCAGCGATATAGCCGATGCCGCCATGGATTTGCACCGCCTTGTCGGCTACGCGATTGTACACTTCCGAGCCGTAGAGCTTAAGCATGGCCGCCTCTTTGATGACGTTGGCGCCTTGGTCCGCCATCCAAGCCACGCGGTAGGTCATCCACCGCAGTGTCTCGATTTCTGTCGCCATCTCCGCTAGATAATGCTGGATGATTTGCTGCTCGAAAATCGGCTTCTCAAACTGCTGGCGCTCCAGCGCGTAGCGTGTGGACCGATCGAGCAGGTACTGACAGGAGCCCAGTGCGCGGGCTGCCAGCCCTGCTCGGCCATTGGCAAGAATCTTCAGCGCGTTGACATATCCCTCGCCCTCTTGACCCAGCACGTTTTCCTCGGGAACCTCCAGATCTTCAAAATAGAGTTGGGCCGTGTGCGAACCGTGCAGCCCCATCTTTTTCTCGACAGTCCCCACGCGGAATCCGGGGAAGGTCTTTTCCACAATGAATGAGGTAATCCCTTTGGCACCCCGATAGGGGTCCGTCACCGCCATCACGGTGAAGACGTGCGCCTCGGGGGCATTGGTGATATAAATTTTCTGTCCATTGAGGACGTACCGAGTGCCCTTCTTCGTTGCGGTGGTGCGAATGGCCGCGGCATTGGAGCCCGCCTCCGGCTCTGTCAAGGCAAAGGCCCCCACCCATTCCCCCGATGCCATCCGAGGCAAATACCGAGACTTCTGTTCGGGGCTTCCGAAGGTGACAATGCCCACTGAGCCAATCCCGTTATGGGCTCCTAAAATGGTGGTGTAGCCATTGATGGTCTGTCCCAGTTCCTCGAAGATGGCACACTTGTCCACCATTGACAGTCCCAATCCGCCGTACTCCTCCGGTATGCTGATGCCGAACAGCCCCAGCGCGCGCGAAGCTTCGATCAGCGAATCTGGCACCTGATCCTCTTCCTCAATCCGTCGGGCGGCTGGTTCCACTTCGTGGGTGATGAAGTCCCGCACGGCGGCTTTCATTTGTAGAATCTCGGGAGATAGGGTAAAGTCCATAGTTTCCTCTCCTGCCTTTAGTTGTTAGTCTCGCTCAAACAAGGTGGCGATGCCTTGGCCGCCTCCAATGCAAGCAGCGACAATGCCGCGCTTGGCGCCATGGCGCTTCATTTCGTAGAGGAGCTTGGTTGCTAAAATGGCACCGGTAGCGGCGATGGGGTGGCCGTGTGCAATCGCGCCGCCGTTGGGATTCAACCGATTGCGGTCAAAGCGCAGTTCACGATCGCAGGCGATGACTTGGGCCGCGAACGCTTCGTTCAACTCGATGATGTCAATGTCCTCGAGCCGAAGCCCAGTTTTGGCCAAGAGTTTGCGAATCGCGGGAACCGGACCAATGCCCATGACTTGCGGATCCACTCCGACGACCGCCGAGGCGCGGATGCGCGCCAGAGGACTCAGCCCCAGTCGGTGTGCCTCGGTTTCCTCCATCATCACCAATGCCGCAGCTCCGTCATTGATGCCGGAGCTATTTCCCGCGGTCACAGTTCCGGCTGCCTTAAACACCGGGGCCAAGCGAGCCAATCCCTCAAGCGTGGTGTTGGGACGCGGATGTTCATCGGTGCGAAACATCCCTTCCCCGCCTTGTCCAGGCAGGACAGCCATCGGCAGAATTTGTTCGGAAAAGTATCCACGCTCCATCGCATGCGCCATCCGGCGCTGGCTCTCCCAGGCGTAATGGTCCTGTTCTTCGCGACTGATTCCATATTGTTCCGCCAAATTTTCGGCGGTGATTCCCATAGGGGGATCGCCAATGGCTTCAGGGGCCAGCCTCAGCCGAAGAAACTGCGGCGGATTGCGGTCATAGGCCTTCTTGCTGCGCGCCATCATGAAGGGACGCTGCGTCAAGTTTTCTGCCCCGCCGACAATATACACGCGGCCTTCCCCTGCCCGAATGGCCTGCGCAGCCAGGTTGATCGCGGTCAGGCCAGAACCGCACTGCCGATCAACGGTCATCCCCGGTACGCTGAAAGGCAAGTCGGCGGCCAATGCCGCCACGCGGGCGAGGTTGCCATCTTCCGCGAAACAGTTGCCGAAGTATACGTCGTCTAGCGTTGCGGGATCAATTCCCGCCCGCTCCTGCGCCTCCCGGATGACCGCGGCTCCCAGCACATGGGCGGGCGTGTCGCGAAAGGCGCCGCATCTCGGCCAATCGCGGTGCGAACCGCCGAGACAACCACCGGTTCCATAGATATGCCTCCTTAGGGCGGTGCCTCTTCACTTTCGTTTGTACCCCCTTTTTAGGGTACACCCTAGCAATGACAAGGGGAACAAATCAAGGAAAAGGCGGCGGGCCGCCGCCTTCAATCCATTGGGCATATCGCTGCGCTTCTTCGACACGTTCCTGCTCACGCTCGGCTGCTTCAGCGGCTTGCTGGTCATGATGGTGGGCAGCCAGACGGGCGTAAAGGACAGGCAGCGGGACAAGATTGCCGTGAAGCTCCCTCTGGAGAGCGGCTGTTTCAACTGGATACGCGTGCGAGAGGTTCTTGCGCGCCAATCCGGATGCGAAATTTGAAGGCGGGGACTCGAGATGCTGTTCGAGGCGCATGAGATCCTCAATGTAATGGCGACGGTCCCACGGGGTAATTTGGATCAGGGATTGCACGAGTTGCGTGCGGGGCTTGTAAGCTGGCATGAATAAACGCTCCTTTTAGGAGCCGTTATCAAGATCCGCGCAGGGTGGGCGGCTGTCCCTATCTTTCCCCCTCAGGGGTCGGACTTAGCACCGTATCGCTAGACCGGTTGGTGCGGCATCATCGGGCCTTTCCCTCGACCGCTCTTGATAAGGGCTGAGATTGAAATGCCATTTTAGTCTACAGCCAGGGGAGGATTCTGTGAGAGGGAGGGGCCGCACGGCGGGGCTCCGCTCACTTTTTCCATCCGAGGTGCTAGAATGGCACCAAGTGTTCCTGCCGTGGCGAGGCCGGTGATGAAGAAGGGGGTTGGAGTATGAAGGCGCAGTGGGTGCATCGGTTGGGTGGTGCTGAACAGCTTCGCTTTGAGGAGACGCCGGTGCCGACGCTCGGACCCCATGACGTGCTGGTCAAAACGGAGGCCATCGGGGTGAACTTCATCGACATATACCAGCGCATTGGGATCTATGCGATGCCCCTCCCGTTCATTCCTGGACAGGAGGCGGCCGGGGTTGTCCAGCGGGTCGGTTCGGAGGTGAATTCGACCGCGCCGGGCGACCGCGTCGCTGTCGCAGGACCTCAAGGGGCTTATGCCGATTATATGGCGGTCCCCGAGACCAAGCTGGTGAAACTTCCGCCTCACTTGGATTCGGAGACCGCTGCGGCGGGCCTTTTTCAAGGCATGACAGCCCACATGCTCGCCTATGGAGTCTATTCGATTCGGGCGGGGGACCGCGTGCTCGTTCATGCCGCCGCGGGCGGGGTGGGTTTGATGTTGGTGCGAATGGCGAAAAAGCTGGGTGCCGTGGTCTATGGCACAGCGTCTACCGAAGCGAAGGCTCAGATTGTGCGGGAGGCTGGGGCGGATGTTGCCATCGTCTATACGAAAGAGGATTTCGCGGTGCGGGTGAACGCGTTAACAAATGGCGAGGGCGTGGACGTGATTTACGACGCGGTGGGCAAGCCAACGTTTGCCGCGGACTTGAGGGCTCTCCGCGTCCGCGGCACCTTGGTCAGCTACGGCCAGGCTGGGGGGGTCATGGACCCGGTGGATCTGATGGCGCTCGGACAGCGGTCGCATGCGATTGTGCGTCCATCCATCAGGCACTATACCGCCTCGCGTGTCGAGTTTCTGGAACGGGCCGCCTTTGTCCTAGGTGCGCTGGCGCGCCGGGATCTCGCAGTGACCATCGACAGCCGCTGGGCGCTGGCCGAAGCCGCCGAGGCGCAGCGCCGCCTCGAATCTCGGGAAACGATCGGCAAGCTTCTGCTGATTCCGTAACGATGCCGCGTGTCACGCGGAAGAAGGGGTGAGGACATGATTCGCGAAGGTTGGCACGGCCGATTCTTTGAAGACTTCGAAGAGGGTGATGTGTATCGCCATCCTTTGGGGCGCACCATTACGACCACGGACAACATCTGGTTTACGCTGCTGACGCAAAACACGGCGCCCATTCATTTCGACCACGCATACGCCAGCCAAACCAGCTTTAAAAAGCCGCTGGTGGACTCGACGTTTACGCTGGCGCTCATCACGGGGCAAAGCGTCACGGACATCTCGCAAAACGTGTTCGCCAATTTGGGATGGACTGACGTGACGCTACCGCATCCGGTTTTTGAAGGAGACACGCTCTATTCCCAATCCGAGGTCTTGGAACGGCGCGAGTCCCGCTCGCGGCCGGACGTCGGCATCGTGAAGGTGAAGACAATCGGGTTCAACCAGGACGGCCAGGTGGTGATATCCTTCATCCGCACCGTTATGGTGTATAAGCGGGGGAAGGGGCCCAGCATTCCGCGGCCGCAGTTGGAGGGCGCCAACGATGCCTGATTCGGTTCGCACTTGGCTCTATGCACCCGGAGACCGGCCCGATCGGTGTCTCAAGGCACTGGCTAGCGGGGCCGATCAGGTCATTTGGGATCTCGAGGATGCGGTTCCTGACGATGCCAAGACCACAGCGCGCGACACGCTGGCTCAATTGTTGTCGGGCCCGCTCCCGCGCATCCCATGGATCCGGGTCAATGGGGTGGATACCGATTGGGGAGCGGAGGATGTTCAGCGGTTGAGCCGCGCGTTCCCGGATGGGGAGGCGCGCTGGGTGGTCCCCAAAGCGAGTCGTCAGGCCGTGGAGCGCTTGCGCCAATGGGGGATCCGAGGTCGGTTCCTCTTGATTGTGGAGACCGCAGCCGGCCTGGGGGACCTATGGGATGTTTCCCGCCCGTGGAGGCTTGAGGGGCCATCCCGCCTGGCGTTTGGGGCGCTCGACTATCGCAATGACGTGGCATTGGGCGAAATGCCCGATGAAACGGAGCTTACTATGCCGCGGAGCTTCATTGCGCTGGCCTCCCGGTGCTGGAACTGGGGCGGGCCGATTGATGCGGTATATCCCGCCATTGACGATGCCGAGGCTCTTTTGGCATCCGCGCAACGCGGGCGAGCCCTGGGCATGGCGGGGAAAATGGTGATTCATCCCAAGCAAATCGCCCCGGTTCACGCGGCATACGCTCCCACGGCGGAGGATGTCGCCTGGGCTCAGGCTGTGCTGGGAGCGATCCAGGGGGCTGGGGCCGCCCGTGTGGAGGGAAAGATGGTGGACCGCCCCTTGGTGGAACGGGCTCGGCAGATTTTGTCGGAGGCGGATGGGATTGCGCCGGAGGCTCCGTGAGTGGTTTCGGACCCGAAGAGAGGCTAAAGATTTCAATCGTTTCCGGAATGCCGATACAATGAGGGAAAGTCCTCACGGAAAGGTTCTTGCCCCATGCTTTCTCTCGAACAGGAAACATCCGCTTCCGCCCGTCTAAAATCGCTCTGGATCCCTCGGTTTCGTTTCTACACGGTGGTCGCCTTGGCCGCGCTGGCGCTGACGGTGCCGCTCCTTGTCTTCATTCATGGCGGCGTTCGCGGGGATGTCTGGTGGGTGTGGAAGTCAGGGCAGTGGATGTTTCAGCATCACCGCATTCTGATGAAAAATCCTGCCGGTTGGAGCGGCGCGGCTTTGGCCGGACGGCCATGGGTGAATTTGGAGTGGGGATGGGAACTGCTGCTGTACATTCTCAATCCGCACCAGAACCCACTGGTGTTTCTTCTCATCTTGTTTGTGTTTGAAGTGTTGATGATGGCAGCATTCTTCTGGGCTCAAAAGGCGGTTGCACCGCGGTTGACGCCGGAACTGGCCATGGGCTTGTATGCGGTGTATGCCTGCTTCATCTTTCCATTTACCGTTAAGCTGCGTGCCGAGTTGTTCTCGTATGTAGCCTTTCCCGTGCTCCTCGGCATCTTGTGGCGAGGGCGGCAGAACCCGAGATGGCTTTGGGCCTTGGCCCCCCTGACGCTGGTTTGGGCGAACATCCACGGGAGCTTTCTCATGATTGTGGTCCTGTCTCTGTTGGAGACGCTCTTCAGCCTGTGGCGCAGGCGTTGGGACCTGGCCCGTCTTGAGGCGATCCGGGGTCTCTTGCTGCCGCTGGCCATTTCCGTGCTGTTTACGCCAGAGCACTGGCATGTTCTCACGTATTCGTGGTGGCTCGATCATAACCGGGAGATTACCAACTATATTCAAGAGTGGCAGCCTATCAACTTTCGGAATCCGGCATTTGCAGTATGGCCCGTCCTGGTCGTGCTGTCCTGGATTTGGCGGAGCCGAAGCCGCGCTCCTTATCCTGGGGTGCTGGACCTCTGGTTTTTAGGCATTACCTTTGCGTTTTTTGATGAAGTTCGCATGGTGACATACTTTGGGATGGTGTTTATCCTCTGGTGGGCTTACGGGCTGGGCCAGAGCGAGCGGTACCAAACATGGCTCCCGACCGACCGTGGGTGCCGACCCTTGCGCTGGGGGCTGGGAGTCGGTCTCTCGGCTGCGCTTCTCGCGGGCGTCGGGGTGGGGATAGTCAAGGGCCGCGAAATTGACCAGGCTCCGGTGCCGGGGGCCGTGGTCTCGTGGCTTCATCGTCACCCGCATCAGGTCGTGTTTGAACCCAACGCAGTGGGCGGGTATCTCATAGCGCGAAACGTCCACGGCGTGTTCATCGATGGCCGGGCGGACTTCTTCCTGGCGAACGACCACCGCTTCCAAGACTATGTCAAACTGGTCATCGGCACGGCCCATCCTGCCCAGGTCGCCTCCATTTTCCACCGCAATCAGGTGGACGTGGTCATCTGGCCCTACCATCATATCGATGACAATCTTGCCTGGTTTATGGCTCGAGATCACTGGCGGAAAGTGTTGGTGAAGGGCGGGTGGGCGGTGTTTGTGCCGCCTGCTGCCTCGCGGAGCAGCTAATTGCCTCGCCGGGACCGCGTCAGAAGCCCACGTTTGGACGGACGCCGGGCATTGCGGTTGCCGCGGGTTCCCTCCTCACGCAAAATGTCATCGGCAATGGCCGCTACAGCGATCGAGAGCGGCGCGCGCGGTTCCCGCGTGACGAAGGGAACGCCGTCGTTGGCGGCGCGGACCGGCATGGGACCGGCACTGGGCAGCTCGTAAAGGTTTGGGCTCTTAAGAATGGCGGCAATGTCCGCGCGCTCGATGCCGGTGCGCGACCCCGTTCGGTTGAGGACGACGCGCACTTTGTCCTGGGGATAGCGGAATTCATCGCGGAAGAGCGACAAAGCTTGGCCAACCGTGCGCAATGTCACCACATCGGGAGTGCATACGGTCAGTATCAGGTCAGACAGATCCAGCGCGCTGACGTTCACCTCGGCATAGCCGGGGGCCAGATCGAGGATGACATACGCATAGTCTTCTTTCAACGCCTGCAAAATCTTGAGGAGCATTCGGCTGTCGATGTCTTCCGCTTGGTCCGGCGTCAAGGGTGCCGGCAGCACGGTGACATTGGGCTCGCATTCGATGAGGGCTTGGTCGAGGCCCTGGCTAAGGCTTTGAACGTCGACGTCATGAATGGTGAGGTCCGGCGAGAGACCCATCATGGACGATACATCGCCAAAGGCTAGATCGAGGTCTACGATGACGACGGGTTCATGGATCTTTTGCGCCAAGGACACTCCCAAATTCACACTCAGAGTGGTCTTTCCCACCCCGCCTTTGGAAGAGAACACGGTGATCACACGCCCCTGTTTCTTGTCCCTACGGTAGAGCGGCAGGGCCACGCGGTCCAGCGTTGGCAGCAATTCGACGGCCCAACGTTCCAGAGGGATGAAGTCCTTGGCGCGAATGGCTAGGGCGCGCCGCGTGGCCATGGAGTCTCCTGGGTTGGCAATCAGCACCACGGGATAGGAGGCTTCAGCGGTCGCCTCAAGCAAGTCAGGTTCGGCCGCTAGCAGCCGGTCCTCAAGAACCAATACGCCAGGCACGTCGCGGGCGCAGTCGCTCAGAGCCTCGCGGAGGTCTTCCGATGATCCCAGAGGCAGCGCCGTTTCAGGATGATCTTTCAGGAAACGCTCCAGTTCGCCCCTCAAGGGATTGGCGGCGGCCACATATACGGAGAACATCGAATCCCCTCCATGGTACTAATTTCTTTACAAGGCGGCCATCCAGCGTGTAGAGTGCAATTAATTTCGGTACTGTTCACTATAGAGGATGGGGAACGCCCATGTCGAATCCACAGCGCACAGGATGGTCGCGACTTTTTGGCAAAGACGGGCAAGCCATGGTCGAGTTTGCCTTGGTGGCCCCGCTTTTGCTGCTGTTCCTCTATGCCATCGTGCAGTTCGGGCTCCTGTTTTACGGATTCATCACGGTCGAGCAAGCCGCCAAGATCGGGGTGAGAGCGGCGAGCCTTGGTGAGTCAGCGGCCCAAGTGGGACAGGCCATTGACCAGCAGATTTCTGGAATTGGCCTCTCTGCATCGGCGACCACCAGCGATTCGTATTCGCCTCCCAGCCCCTATGCCTCCACCAATTATCGATTGGTATGGGCGGGCTACGCCACGACGGCAGGCTCCACCCCAGCAGTCATCGTCGATGTGGCCTACCGTTATCCCATCCTCATTCCGTTTTTTGGAACCCAAGCGATTGAGATTCAACAGCAATACACCATGGCGCAGGAGGATCCCCTCGACAGTTCATTCTCGGGAGCCACTGCCTCGTCGCCGGCCATTTACTATGGACCGACATCCTGAAAGAAAAAGGGGCTTGAAATTTCCAATTTTTCTCTGGATAATTTAGTATCCACAATACAGTAAAGCGGTGCCAGGAAGGAGGGGGTGTCCGGTGCGAGTGCCTGTAGGTGACCGAAGGGGACAAGCTTTGCCGATCACCGTCCTCTTCTCGGCGCTCATTGTCGGGGCGGCGGCGTTGACCGTCGACGTGGGTCGGGTGTATGTCATGCGCAATCAGGCGAGCGCTGCCGTATCGGCCGCGGTCCTTGCCGCGGCGCAAACGCTGACCCATGAATTGAATCTGGAGGTCGCCGCCAATCCCACCCAACCCCCGTCCATTACGACGCTGGACACAGCGGACGCCATCGCAGCCGGTGATGCGGTCTACCAGAGCAACATCAAGTCTGCCTTGCGTGGTTCAAACTTTGACCAGAACCCCACTTTTACGTTCCAGCCCGTGACGACACAGTATTTGTCAGGGTATTCCCCCAGTTCGCCGCAATATCAGAAGTGGAGCCCATATCAAGGCATGGTGGTGGTCCAAGCGGTGGCGCAGGGTACGGCTCCAATGGATTTCGCGGTGATGCTTGGAGTGCCCAAGTCCACGGTCACGGCGCAGTCGACCGCCATGGTTGGCCTGCAGAATGGGGTACCAACGTCGGCGCTTTTGCCGCTGGCGATACCCGCATCGGGCGATGACCCCAGCGCGTCCTTGCCGATTCCCAGCAATACCTGGGAGCAGTATATTGCGCCCGGCCAGACGTATTACCTATACCGCGGCAACTCCAGCGGCAAGGAGGACTGCTCGTTTCCGCCGGGCACGCCCACCGGGGCCATCGCGGTCTCGTACCACAATCTCTTCGGTGCTGGCAATGATGGGGCTCTGGCCTTGAACTCCGCAGGGACCTATGTCGATATCGGCAGCAGCGTCCAAGGCCAGACGGGATCGGCCGAGTGGAACACCCTTTCCTCACTGCCCGTGGGAGAAACTGTCATCCTCCCGGTGGGCGACAGTGTCCACAACGGATCCGGAAGCGTCCAAATGGTGGGATTTGTCACCGCCAAGGTTTTGGCCAGCAACGGCGAACAAGGCACCAACGCCGGATTCGTCATTCAGATTACCAATGTCCACGCAGCGACAACCCTGGCTTCGTTAGAGGGTGTAGGCAGCGGCTCTTCCAGCTATTCCCCCACCTTCAGCTATCGCCTGATCCCCAACTTCTAGGACGTCTTCAGGGACGCCCATGAACTTCCCAATCCGGTTCGGTTCCCGCCAGGATCCGATGCTTTTCCCTGTCAGAATTTCGGGATCCAAAAAAACACGGGTCGAAAAAAAGGGAAACCCTGGGGGGGGCTCGAATTCGGATCCCCAATACAGGATTGAGAAGGGGGGACAATGATGAATCCAATGATGATGTTAGGCCGGCTTTTGAGCCGGATCTACCGCGACAATGAAGGACAAGCTCTCGTCGAATACGCACTTATTCTAGCCCTGGTTGCGGTGGTGGTGATTGTAGTGTTGACCACATTGGGCGGCCACGTATCCAACACGCTCAACAATGTGGCGAACGCTGTGGGGGGCTAAATGAAGACATCCGGATGAAGGCGCACGCGAGAAGTTTTGGCGTGCGCCTCGGTACCCGGTGAGGTAGGAGGAATTGGCGGATGGTCATGAGGGAGCGCGTGGGCTCTTTTTTTCGCGTCAACCGTTGGCTCATTGTGAGCCTCATTGCGCTGGGCGCGGCGGTCTATTTGTCCACCCGCTATCTTGACCAAATCCTTCAAGCGAGCTCCTCACCCTCAACGCCGGTGGCGGAAGCCACCGTGGTGGTGGCGCGCTCCGCGATTCCTGCCTATGGGACGATTTCCGCCGCGGAGGTCTCTCTCGAACGCCTGCCGGCAGCTGATGTTCCGCCCGGGGCGATGACCTCGGTCAGCCAAGTGGTTGGCCAATGGAGCAATGAAGCGATCCAACCCGGTGTGCCGATTGTGGATTCGGCGGTTTTTTCGCCAAAGTCGGCCAATGTGCTGGCTTCCCGCATTCAGCCCGGCGACATGGCGGTGGATGTGCCGCTCAATGCGTCCGATGTCGTCGATGGACTGGTGGAACCTGGCGATAATGTCAGTCTCTTTACCACCATTACAGAGGCAAACAACCAGCAGGTCACCGAGGACTTTCTCAACAACGTGAAAGTGCTGGCCGTGAACGGCAGCTTCGTTCCCGCCACGACGCCCACAACCGGGCAAAATTTGACGCTTATTCTGGCGCTTCCGCCCCAGCAAATTGCGCGATTGCTGTTTACGCAGCAAAAGGGACCGATTGAGGCTGTTTTGGACGCTCCGAACGCGACCACGGTGCCGCCAACT
The DNA here is from genome assembly GCA_021820485.1 of Bacillota bacterium. Taxonomy (GTDB): domain Bacteria; phylum Bacillota; class Sulfobacillia; order Sulfobacillales; family Sulfobacillaceae; genus Sulfobacillus_B. The sequence continues at coordinate 16,878 of JAKADO010000006.1, read as the reverse complement.
CCGTTTGGCACTCTCAATTGGCAAAAACCGGTTCCTTAGGAGGTCGAATAAATGCTGACCGTACATGTGTTGGCGATGCCCGGAATCATGGGTGCGACCTCGACAGTTTTGGCCGGGGATCCCGACATTTCCATCGAACTGCGAACCAATAATCTTCGCGAAGCCTTGAGTTTTCGTTATAGCTCCCAAGAAGAGGTCCTGATTGTGGATGACAGCCTCTTGGCAGCGAATCCGAGTCTGATCGCGAGTATCTCTGAGCTTCCTTGCAAAAAAATCCTGGTCGGCCGATTGGCGGATGCCGACACGGCTCGTCGCGCGCTGGCGCTTGAGGCGCACAACATCGTTGATGAGGTTCAACTTGCCGCCGAACTGCCCGATGTCTTGCAGAGCTTGCGCACTCCCCAAGCCATGCCGACCGAGGCGCAGGTTATAAGCGTCTACTCTGCCAAAGGCGGAGTGGGAAAGTCCACGGTCGCATTGAATCTGGCTTGGGCGTTGGCATTGCAATCCGACCTTCCCGTCGCGCTGGTGGATTGCGACCCTTTGGGCGACATTGGCGCCATGATTCAGGACAAGCCGGGGGCGACCGTCGTGGATGTGATGCACGGGCTCGCTCATGGCATGTCCGACGAAAAGGCGTTGCAATCGCTGTATGCTGTGAAAGGCATCGGATTGACGATTGTTCCAGCGCCGCTGAACCCCCAGGAAACGGACGACGTCAGCGCGCCAGCCTTGGAATCCTTGCTGAACCTGATAAAGAGCGTGCACGCCTATGTGGTGCTGGATTTGCCCACCGGCCTCACAGACCTTAATTTGACCGCGATGGACGCATCGTCTCGCATTTTGGTGTTGGCGGCGCCGGAACGGGTGACGTTGGGCACCATCGGGCGCTCGTTGGATGTGCTCGCGCGGTTCTATGACGAGAAACTGGCGGTTGTTCTGAATCGCGCTGACTCCGACACGGGACTGGATCTGCCCGAGGTGTCCCAGATGCTGCATCGCGAAATCCGCCATGTCTTGCCTAGTGGAGGAAGTGCTCCGGTGCGGGCCGCAAATCGGGGGCGTCCGCTGGTGTTAGCGGAGCCGAAAAACCCGTTGGCCAAGGCCCTTATTGCACTGGCCCGGGACATCGTCTCGGAGCGCGAGGGCTCTCGTCGCCGAACGCGCCGTTGGTTGGTCAGTCGCTCGCTCCATGCGGGACTCTAGAGAAAGGAAGGGGGTGGGGAGTTGTCTCTGAAGGAACGCATGCATGGTGGGCGCATCAAGGCTGATCCGGCACCGGTCGCGAAGCCGGCGCCGGTTCCGGTGTCCGTCGCGCCTCCGCCCACTCCGGAGTATTTGAGCCAACGGTTTTTGGAAATGAAGACCACGGTGCAAAACGCCCTCTTGGCCGAAATCACCAATCCGGAAACCTTTCGCCGTCAGGAGTTGATGGACCACATACTTCTCATCGTGGATTCCATGAGCAGCGTGTCTCCCATGGAAAAGGACACACTGGCACAGAGTCTGGTCGATGAGATTATCGGCTATGGTCCGATTCAACCGCTTCTGGATGATGCGGATATATCCGAAATCATGATCAATGGGTTCGATCGCATTTATGTTGAGCGAAAAGGCCAACTAATCCGAACGGGGGCGTCATTCCGAGACGAACGGCACCTTCGAGCCATCTTGGAAAAGATGCTGGCTTATTCGGGCCGCCGTGTGGATGAGTCGAGTCCCATGGTGGATGCCCGACTGCCGGACGGCTCCCGTCTCAACGCGGTTTTGCGCCCCTTGTCCGTCAATGGCGATGCGGTCACGATTCGGAAGTTTTCCAAAGATCCCTTTGTCTTGTCACAGTTGGTGCAGATGGGCACCCTGTCCGGGCCGATGGCTGAATTTCTTGAGGCAGCGGTGCAGGGCAAGCTCAATATTGTCGTGTCGGGCGGCACTGGTTCCGGAAAGACGACGACCCTGAACGCGTTGTCGGCGTTTGTGCCCTCGAGCGAACGCATCATCACCATCGAGGACGCCGCCGAATTGCAACTGCAGCAGGAGCACAAGGTGACCCTCGAGACGCGGCCACCCAACATTGAGGGCCGTGGCGGCATTCCCATGCGCGACTTGGTGCGCAATGCGCTCCGTATGCGGCCGGATCGCATCATTGTGGGTGAGGTGCGCGGAGGTGAGGCGCTTGACATGCTGCAGGCCATGAACACTGGCCATGAAGGCAGCCTCACCACCGTGCACGCCAATACCCCGCGCGATTGTCTCAGCCGTATCGAGACGATGGTGCTGATGGCTGGGGTTGAGTTGCCGCTTGCCGCCATCCGCTCGCAGATTGCCTCCGCCATTGACATTATTGTGCAGCAGGCCCGTCTCCTGGATGGGTCGCGGCGCATCGTGCGGATCACCGAGGTGGTTGGCATGGAGAGTGGCACCGTGACCACGCAAGACTTGTTTGGCTTTGAGCAAACCGGCGTCGATAGTGAAGGGCATGTAGCGGGCCGTTTTCAGGGATATGGGATTCGGCCCCGAAATTCCGAACGCCTGCAAGCGCACGGAATTGACTTGCCCGGCTCGTTGTTTGCCACGGGAGGGTAACGTGATGCTGGGACCCGTTCTCGCCGTCTTGTGGCCAGTGGCTCTCCTGTTGTTGGCGTTGTCGTTGCGCCAAGCCTGGAATGGACACACCGTCAAGCGGCGCATGGCAGCCATTGGCCGGGACGTCTGGGTGGCGGACAAGGAGCCGAGCGGCCGCTCCTCCAGTCAGCAACCGACGCTGAAGGAACGCTGGAGCATGGGGCCCGGCGCCGCCGCTTTGCGCCTTCGCGTCAGCGAGTATATTCTCTTTCGGATCGCCAGCTTTTTCATTCCCTTCTTGGTTGGCGTGGTGCTGCGCGGACTGGTGGGGGGGCTCATCCTGGGCGTGATGGGCTTGGTGGGGCTTACCGTGTATTTTCGTATGAAGCAGCAGCGTTGGCTCAGAACCGCGGAAGAGGCGCTGCCCGAATTCCTGCGCGGCGTGACAAGCGCGCTTCGTGCGGGATCCTCCCTGTCTCAGGCCATGGCGATGGTGAGTGCGGAAATCTCAGGACCGTTGGGGGATGAGGTGCGGCGCATCCTCAAGCGCGAGGCCCTGGGATTCGGCACGACTGAGACATTGCAGGAACTAGCCAAGCGAGTCCCTTCGCGCGATCTCGGGCTGGCGATCATGGCCATTACCATCCAGCGGGAAGTGGGCGGAAGCTTGGCGGACGTTCTGGAAAACATTACCCACACGATTGTTGAGCGCCAACGGCTTAAGGCGGAGATTCGCGTGCTGTCTGCCCAAGGCCGATACAGCGGGTGGCTTTTAACCTTTCTACCCTTCGCTCTGGGTCTCTTGATTTGGTTCACGGATCCTGGCTACATGGGGCAGTTGCTGGACACGCATACCGGGTGGGCGATGTTGGGAGGAGCGGTGGTCTCGGTCAGCATTGGCGGGGTTGCCATCCATCGCATCGTGCAAGGGCCGGAAATGTAACACTAGCGGGAAACGAAGGGAGGACATGGATGGAGGTCATTTATCTTTCCGCGGGACTGGTGGCGATTGCGCTCGTGGGATTGCAGCGTTGGGCGATGGAACGACGCACGGCTCGATGGCAGCAGGTGATGAGCATGCGACTTTCTGGCTACATGCCTCTGGATAGCGAGGATGCGACGGACGAGTTGGCCGCTCCGTATGTTCAACGCGTGATAATTCCCAAGCTCAGCGCTTTTCGGACCAACCTGGCGCGTCGCATTACGCCAGCCAACTTTCATCGTGACATGGACCAGAAGCTGCGGCTGGCAGGGGTTCGCCAGACAGCCGAAGTGTATTTTTTGACACGGATCGCCTCAGCAGTGGCGGCGCTCTTGGTGGTGGGAGTAGGCGCCTGGCTCCTGCCGGGGGTGACCCGTGAAGAGCGCCTCTTGGCCCCGATTGTGGTTGCCCTCCTGGTGTTTGTCTACCCCGGCATTCATCTCAACACTAAAGTTCAGCAGAGTTTGGCGGAGATTGATAAAAGCCTTCCCGAAGTGTTTGACCTGTTGAGCGTGAGCGTTGAGGCCGGGCTCGCTTTTGATGGTGCGCTCCGCCAAGTGGTTGCCAATGTGGATGGGCCCGTGCGCGATGAGTTCCACCGCGTGTTGGCCGACATGCAATTGGGCATACCGCGTGCGGAGGCCTTGGCGTCCCTTGCCAAACGGACCGAGTCGCAACCCTTGAAACGCTTCGCTGCCCTGGTGGCGCAGTCCGACCGCACCGGCAGCAGCATCAGCGCCGCCTTGAAGATACAAGCCAAGGACATTAAGGAATATCGTGCGTCCAAGGCGCGTGAGAAGGCGGCCTCCATTCCCATCAAAATCATCTTTCCAATGGTGTCGTTTATTTTCCCGGCCATGTTTGTCATCATCCTGGGGCCGGCTGTCATCTCGGTGATGAAATTATTTCATTTATAGAAATGGGGTGAGGAGGCTGTACATCACCGTCAAAAGCCATAGTGGGGCAATCTTGGGAGATCGCATTACGGTGGCCGATAATCCCTGGCGTCGATTTCGGGGGCTCATGGGCACACGCGAACTGCCTCAGGGGTGCGGGATGCTGTTCCCGCGGACAAACGCTGTCCACGGGTTCTTCATGCGGTATCCGATTCGGTTGGTCTATCTCGATAGTCAACGACAGATAGTATCCGTGGCGTTGTTGAAGCCATGGAGGATTGGACCCATAATCGCCAAAGCGCGATTCGTTCTGGAATTGCCGACTGCGGTGCCGGAGTCTGAACTCCCCGTGGGCGAGAGTTTGTCGTGGTCTTAGCGGTTAGGAGATGGCGCGATCGCGCCAGATGCGCCATAGGCGGGTGCCATCGTTGGGGAAGAGGCCCCAGGGAATCACATTCAACATCCATTGCAATCCTAAGAGAAGCAGGAACCAGCGCGTATCGGCGGTCCAAATGAGGTTCGCGATCGCCACGACAATCCCTTCGGCCAGGGGGCCGGCGATGAGCGTCCAGGCAATCTGCCGTAGGGACAGGGATTTGACAGAGAGGCGCACTCCCAGCATGTAGCCGCGAAATTCGATGCCCAGCCATCGGCCGCCAAGAAATCGGGTAATCAGCACGTGGCCCGTTTCGTGGGCCAAGACCATCGAAACGGCGACGATGAGCAACGGGAGCAACATCTCCAACCCCTCCTTCCCGACGCATTATACCAGTTTTTTACAATTCGCACAGGGGCGATTTTCCAACCTCACCCCACACCCTAGCCTATCACACCTTGCCCCTGGCCGGTCGCAGACGGAACATTTTGCCGTCGCTAGCATGGACTCTAGATGGCAGGAATGAGGTTCTGCGCCGGTTCTGCGGGGCGGGCGCACCGGCCAGCAGCCCTCGGTGGTCCAAACCCATTGGGGTGGAGGCTCCCGTGTCTCGATGGCCCCAACCCGATTTCGTGCCGATCTCAACTATCGGTTGAGTAGGTACAGTGCGTCCCGTAGGAGGTACCGAGCCGCCTGCGGGTGGATGTGTGACCCGGTCTATACAATCACCCTGTGAACAAAGATTCTCAGCGCGTTCGCGTGCAACAGCAACAGGAGAAGCCGCGATAGGCTGGCTGGCGTGATGTCGCCCAGGCGGGTGAACTGCGCCTCCAGCCCTTCCAAGGATGCCATGACGCCTGCCACAAGCGGGACCCACAGCGTGAGTCGGCGCGTTGTAACCGCCATGATTTTCTTAATCCCTTCTGTGATCGTAATTTCCCCCCTTCTTCCTCCTGTCAGTCTCGAAGTACCGGCCTCTTCGAGGTTATGGAAAATCATTCCTGACATATGATGGGAAAATCATCGGCGACGCTGGCCCCGAAAGGGCAACAACCAACCTAGCGTCCAGGGTGCATTTCGCATTGGCGCGAAGTGCTTTTCTGGGACCAGGGCGGAACGTCGCCCTTGGAAGGGAGGGCTGGGTTAACGCATAGGCCGCCGAGATCTTGTAAAATATGGGAAGGATGTATCCGGACTAGAGGAAAGGGTGAGTGGATGGAATACGTACGCTTGGGCCATACCGGTCTTGAGGTTTCCCGCATTTGTCTTGGGTGCATGAGCTATGGGGTGCCGGAACGGGGTAATCACCAATGGGTGCTGAATGAAGAGGAGAGTCGGCCGTTCATCAAGAAGGCGCTCGACATGGGTATCAACTTCTTCGATACGGCGAATGTCTATTCGGATGGCACCAGCGAAGAAATCGTGGGGCGCGCCCTTCGTGACTTCACCCGTCGGGAGGAGGTCGTCATCGCGACCAAGGTGCATGGCCGCATGCGGCCCGGGCCCAACGGCGCAGGGCTCTCCCGGAAGGCGATTTTAGCGGAGATTGACCAGAGTCTCAGCCGCCTCGGGACCGATTACGTGGACCTCTATCAAATACATCGTTGGGATTATGAGACCCCAATTGAAGAGACGCTGGAAGCGCTCAACGATGTGGTGAAGTCCGGCAAGGCGCGCTACATCGGAGCGTCATCCATGCATGCCTGGCAGTTCATGCAGGCATTGGCGCTGCAGGAGAAGCACGGGTGGGCGCGATTTGTCTCCATGCAGGACTACCTCAACTTGCTGTACCGCGAGGAAGAGCGTGAGATGTTGCCGCTGTGTGAGTCCCAGGGAGTCGGGGTGATTCCTTGGAGCCCGCTGGCGCGTGGGCGGTTGACCCGGCCATGGAATCAAACCACCACGCGGGCGGAGCTTGACCAATTTGGCAAAACACTCTACAACGCCATGGAGGAGGCCGACCGAGCGGTGGTTGGACGGGTGGCCGAGGTGGCCGAGGAGCGTGGCCTGCCCATGGCGCGCGTCGCCTTGGCATGGGTCCTGCAGAAGTCTCCCGTCACGGCGCCCATCATCGGTGCGACCAAACTGGAGCACATGGATGATGCAGTGGCAGCCTTGGAGGTGCGCCTGACACCCGAGGAAATCAAACGGCTTGAGGAGCCGTATGTGCCCCATCCGGTGTTGGGGTTCCGGTAGTTTCGGGCCTCGTGTTGGAGGATACCAATATCAGCGGCATGGCGCCCGCCATGCCGCTTGCTTGAAGAGCTTTGTGCCTTCGCGCAGGGGTTCAGGGCATCTCTTCACGATCTTTGGTTCGCTCGAAAGCCAAGGCGCAATAAACCGTGGCTCCTTGACCTCGGCGGGATAATCGCCGCCGGGGGCGATTTAGATAAAGAGGGTGACTTGATCCCCGTGGGGATTCACCCAGATTTTCACGACCGGGTATGTCTGGCCGGGCTCCTCCACAAACTCTACGGACAGGTCGCCGGCGGCGTATGATTCGTGTATGCGCCGGATTTCCTCAGGCGGTTGATTGATGAGGTCAATGCTCCGTCCCATGCCCGGAAGGGCGATGCCCACAAAAAAGCGCTTGGAAACTTGTAGAACAGCCAATGTCTGCGACCTCCTTGCGTCCTTTAGATACTATCACGAATGGACGGCTGGAGCCCAACGCCGCCGCCGGTTCCCCTCTCTCTGGATATAAATGTCAAACCCATACGCGAAATTTATCGAAATTTGTCGATGAGCGCGGCAGGACTTTTAGTATTTTTCACGAATATCTGCTAATTATCACGAGGAGGGATTAGTTAATGGGTAAGCGTCTCGCTATGCTCGGGATGGTGGGGGTGAGCGCCGCAGCATTGGCAGGATGCGGCTCGTCGCCCGCTACGACATCCACTGGGACAAGTTCCACGGGCGGAACGGTGGTTGTGGCGCTGGCGCCGGACAGTCCACCGAACTGGTTTGTGCCTGTCTTCAGCGCCGCGGCGTACATTGAAATCAACGCGCAAATCCAGTTTCTGATGTATCGGCCGTTGGTCTATCTCAACAAGGAGAGCCAGGTGGACTACTCTCGTTCGCTGGCCAAGAACATTGCGGTAAGCAACAATGGCACCACCTATACCATTACGTTGAATCCCAAGTACCGGTGGTCCAACGGGAAGCCTGTGACGGCGCAAGACGTCGTCTTTACCTGGGACCTGATTCGCGATGCGACGCAACCGAATGCGCCGTGGACTTATGGGGCGGCCGGCAGTGGCGGCGTGCCCAGCGATTGGAAGAGTGTCACCGCGCAGGGCAGCAACACGGTCGTGGTCACGGTCGACAAGCCGGTGAACCCAACCTGGTTCATCCACAACGGGCTTAGCCAAATCAGCCCGATTCCCAAGGCGAGTTGGGACAAGTATCCCAACAACCCTGTCCAGGAGCTGCGCTTCATTCAATCGGTGGCCAATTCGCCCTCCAACCCAGTCTATAAAGTTGTGGACGGACCCTTCCAGTTCAAGAGCTGGCAGGCCAACAACTACTGGGAACTGGTGCCAAACCCGAACTACGGCGGGCACAAGGCTTCCATCAGCAAGTTGATTTTCCAGTATGAGACGTCATCGGCCAACGAATTTGTCGGACTCCGCAATGGAACGGTGAGTGTGGGATACCTTCCGCCCTCGATGTATCAAGCGCGGCACAACTTGCCCAATGACGTGCTGTCATCCACCTATCTCTTCGGCATGAACTACATCGTGCCCAACGTCAATCCGAACGCTCCTGGCGGCATGGGGAAAGTATTTTCCAATCTGTACGTGCGGCAGGCGCTGGAGATGGGCATTGACCAGCAAGGCATCATTTCCACCCTGTACCACGGCGCCGGCGTTGCGACGGACGGACCGATCCCGAGCCAACCGCCGACCATTTACACGGACCCCAAGTTGAAGAAGACGCCGTATCCGTTTAATCCCGCGGCGGGGAAGAAGCTGCTGGAGTCGCACGGCTGGACCGACGTAAACGGGGTCATGACCAAGAACGGTCAGAAGCTGGCCTTTACCATGATCTACGCCGCCGGCAGCACCACCGAAACGCACATGGTGGAATTGATTAAGAACGACTGGGCGCAAGAAGGCGTTCAGGTGACACTGCAGCAGATGCCCATCAATGAAGTGTTGGCGACCACCGCGCAGTCGGACGCCACTAAGTGGCAGATGGGCTATTGGGGCGCTGGCTGGACCTATCAGCTGGACTACTACCCCTCGGGCGGAAACTTGTTCGCGACGGGTGCAGGAGAAAATGTGGGCGGCTACAACAACGCGACACTGGACCAGCTCATTCAAAACACCTACATGCCCGGTACGGAGAGCCAGATTCAAGCGCGCATGGATGCGTACCAGGAATTTATGGCACAGCATCTGCCGGTTCTCTGGGTTCCGTGGTTCCCCATGGGCTACGCCCGCATGATTGGGTTCGACGTGCACTCCAAGAGTGTGCACGGGACGGTCAGCACGTTTAACCCGGTGACCGACTTCCTGTACGCCAACTACTGGACCGTCAGCCAATAGCGGATGGTCTCATGGAATTCGAGATAAGGAGAGTCGAACGCGATGGATGGACAGACACGCATCATCACCCTCAAGAACGGCTATCACGTCTGGACACGGCAAGTGGGAACAGGGGCCATTCCGGTATTGTTGCTCCATGGCGGTCCGGGGGCGACGCACGAGTACATGGAGGCTTTGGCCGAATACTTGCCGCTGGATCGCGTTCGGCTCTACTTCTATGACCAGTTGGGATCCTATCACTCGGATCAACCGACTGATGCGGGGTTATGGACGATCGAGCGGTTCCGGGACGAAGTCAATGAGGTGCGCCAGGTGCTGGGCTTGGAGCGTTTCATACTCTTTGGGCAATCCTGGGGCGGTCTCTTGGCGATTGAATATGCGCTTCATTATCCTGAACAACTGATGGGCGTCGTGATTTCCAACATGGTGGCAAGCATTCAGGCCTATGTGCGGCATCTCAATGCACTGCGCGCCGAGCTTCCGGTGTCCATGCAGGAGGAAATGACCGAGTACGAGGCAGCCGAACAGTTTACCCACCCCCGCTACTTGGAAATCATGGATGTCCTGTACCGCCGCCATCTGTGCCGGCTGGACGCATGGCCAGCGGCGGTGTCCCGCTCGCTCGCGCGCATCAATATGGATGTGTACGGCACCATGCAGGGGCCCAACGAGTTCTTGGTCACGGGAACCTTCAAAGACTGGGACCGGTGGGACGATCTCGCATCCATTCAAGTGCCGGCATTGCTCATGGTCGGGGCGCACGACACCATGGATCCTGCGGACGTTATCGAGATGGGGCGACGGATTCCTGGATCGGAAACGGTAGTGTGCCCGGATGGCAGTCACATTGCCATGTGGGATGATCCCGGGCATTACTTCCCCCCGCTGGAAGCATTTATTATCCGGCGGGCCGAAGCAGAAGCCTAGATTCCGCTTAAAACGCTTTCTCGCGTCCGCTGACGCGGAAGCGGCACCAGTTTAAAGACAACTCTAGCCTGATCGGACCGCACTTGACGATAGATGTCGAAACGCGGGTATGATACGATCACGGCTAGAGTTTGTCTTTGATCGGGAAGATGAGGGACCGGAAGAAAAGAGGGATGGCAGGCATGAGTACCCGTACGGAAGATATCAGGCTCCCATCAGGGATCTTGAAGGCGCTGGCGGTGGTGGCCAGCGTTGGCATGCTAATCGTGAACTTGGTGGGGTTCTTGGATACGGAAACGGGGTCAGCATTGGGATGCGGCAGGGATTGGCCGCTCTGCAACGGCGCTGTGATTCCGAGCCTCTCCAATACCCATGTGGTGATTGAATTCGCGCATCGCATGCTCGTGGGCGGCTTCGCTTTGGTAGCGGTGGTCTTCTGTGTCTGGGCATTGGTGCTCTATCGAAAGTTTGTGGAGGTCAAGGTGCTGGCTTGGCTGGGCATTGGCTTCATCGTGGTGCAGTCGGCACTCGGCGCTTTGGCGGTGGTTTTCGTCAATCCGCCGACCGTGTTGGCTCTGCACTTGGGATTCGGGATGCTGGCCATGGTTGGCACCACGCTCTTGGCCGTGTTCATTTTTCAGTTAAGCGCCTCAATGCGTGGACGCACATCCGGATTGACCTTGCGGCGCGAGGCGTCGCCCGCCACACGAACGCTCGTCGTGGGCACATGGATTTACACATACATGGCCATTTATTGGGGGTCCTACGTGGCATTTCGCGGCGCGGGCGAGGCATGCACCACCTGGCCTCTGTGCAACGGGAAGTTCTTCCCGGGCTTCGGGGGAGCGGTCGGTCTCGACGTCATTCACCGTCTCTTTGCGGTGGGATTGGTGGTGTTGTCGGTATGGCTGCTCTTCCACTTGCGGGCGATGCGGCGAAGGCCAGACTTGGCACGCGGCGGCGTATGGTTTTTGATTGTGGTGCTGGGGCAGGTGGCTTCTGGGGCGAACTTGGCTTTGAGCCGCTTAACCACCGGCCCCTACATGCTGCATATTGCCACGCTCATGCTGCTCTTTACCGTGCTTAGCTATCTGGGGATGCAGGTCATGCCGATTGGAAGAACCGGCGAGGTGCCGCTGCGGGGTGCGTCCCAGTCTGCATCGGCTTCTGCCCGTGGTGACGGCCTAATGGGCGAGTCATAGACTTGCCCGAAACGTCCAGAACCTGGGTGGCCTCGTCGAATATCTAAACCGGATTCACATATTTGCGGGTCGGGGGACGCTGGAAACGGCAGTTCCCCGGCCCCAAAGCACTTCTCCCTTAAAATCCGTGAATGGTTGCTCCTCCACTGCTCTCCACCCTTCCATGGGAAGGGACGCCACCATTAATGATCGGTCCAAAACCCCTCCAACGCGCCACGTCGCATGGCGATGTGGGCGCGCTGCACCATGGGAAACGTCTGGTGGGGGCTGAATGCGGTGGTATCAGACGTCCTTTCCCTGAACTAAACTGTAGCAAAACAGCATCCCTTAGAAGGAAATTTATGGAAGAACGGCGAATCTAGGGATGATTTGCTAGAAGGGATCTCAGACAGCCCATGGAAGGAGGTTCGACATGACGAAACGAGCGACGGTGCTGGCATCGGTTGCACTCACGGTGGGGATTGCGACGGTCGCTGCCGGATGCGGCGCTGCCACCACGAATCCCCCCGCTAGTGGAGCCACAGGCGTGCAAAAGGGTGGCACCATCATTTTTGCGCTTCCGCCTCAAACCAACATCAACTGGTATCTCCCGGTGACGACCGCAGCGTTCGACTCCGTCTACAACACCCAGCTGTTGAACATGCTGTATAAGCCCCTCATCTGGATCAACAACCAGTATCAAATTGACTGGAAGTCGTCGATTGCCCGGAAGATTACGTATAACAAGCAGGGCACCGTCTATCATGTCTATCTGAACAAGAAGTGGCACTGGTCCAACGGTCAGCCGGTAACCGCCAAGGACGTGCTCTTTACCTGGAATGTGGTGAAGGCCGCCTCTGCCACCAACGCGCCAGCCCCTTGGCCCTTCGTTGGGGCCGGCACTGGAGACATTCCGAATGGCATCCAGAGCGTCGTCCAGAACAATCCCTACGAACTGACTTTCACGCTGGACAAACCGGCCAACCAACAGTGGTTCATCTACAACGGGCTGATCCAGTTGGTTCCCATGCCGTCCAGCGTGTGGGACATTCATAAGAACATCATGAACGAGGTCAAATATCTTGGCTCCCAGGGGACAAACCCGGCCATCGACAATGTTGTAGACGGGCCGTTCAAGCTCCAAAAGGCGGTGTCCAACCAAGAGTGGGTCTTGGTGCCGAATCCCCAATATTCGGGACACAAATCGGTCGTCAACCGTTTTGTGTTTGCCTTCCAAGGGTCCAACTCATCGGAATTTGCCGGGTTGCGGACCGGTGCCGTGGATGTGGGATACCTCGACCTCAGCGAATATGGCGCCAAGGGACAATTGACCTCCAACGGCGACAAGATCTTTGCCGCCTATCCCTTTGGCATGTTTTACACCGACCTTAACATGTATCCCGGCAGCAACACGGCCCCCATCTTTGACAAGCTCTATATCCGGCAAGCCATGCAGATGGGTATCGACCAACCGGCCATCAATACGGATATCTATCACGGCTACGCCCCGGCGCAGTATGGCCCAATTTCCAGCACACCCAAGACTCAATTCCTGGATCCCAACTTCAAGAATCCCTATCCCTACAGCATCCAGGCGGCGAAGAAGCTCCTTGAAAGCCATGGTTGGCATGAGGTCAATGGGGTGATGACCAAGAATGGCCAGCAGCTTAAGTTTCAAATGCTCTATGCTACGGGGAGTGCGGCGGCCACCGCAGCGGCCGAGTTGATGCAAACCGACTGGGCCAAGGAGGGCATTGTGGTGACGCTGAAGGGCCAGCCGTTCAGCACGCTCATCGGCATTGTCAGCAACCGCAAGGCACCGAACAGTTGGCAGATTGCCACAGGCACCGGTTGGCTCTATGACGGGCCGGGCTGGTATCCGTCAGGCGGCCAGCTTTTTGCCACCAACGCGCCTTCCGGTTACGGCTACTCCAACGCGGAAGAGGATTCCCTGATTCAGGCGACTCATCAACCGTATCCGACAAACCAGCAAAGCATCAAAACTTTCTATCGGTATGCCGACTATACGTCTAGCCAACTGCCGTTCTTGTGGAACAACAACCCAGCGACCTTGGTGGTGGCCTTGCCTACGGTGCACGATGTGCAACAGTACTACAATGCGGCCACTGGGATGCCGCAATTCAACTACTGGTGGATTTCCTCCAAATAGCGATTGTCGGCGCCACCCTCGGACGCTCCGAGGGTGGTTCTGTATGAGTTGCTTTCCGCCGCCGGAACTCCCTACAATAGCCCCATATCACAGTACGATAGGATGGTGCGCGCATGGGAGAATTTACGGACAAGGTGGTCCTGGTTACGGGAGGCGCGCAAGGCATCGGCATGGCAATATCAACCGCATTTGCCCGTCGCGGCAGCAAGATTGCGATCGCCGATGTGGATGAAGAGGCGGCTCACGAGCTTGTCGCAACGCTTACCACAGAGGGACTGCAGGCGTACAGCATTCCCACCGACGTGGCCGAAGAGTCCGCTGTGCAGCGTTGCATCGAAAAGACGCTGGCCATGTGGGGCGGAATTCATGTCTTGGTGAACAATGCCGGCATCGGCCCATCGGGGACGCTCGCCACCCGCAGCATGGCGGAGTGGGATCGGGTTATTGCCGTCAACTTGCGCGGCCCCTATATGATGGCGAAGTATTGCAGCGAAGCGTTGGCGAAAAACCCGGAGGGTGGCGCGATTGTCAACATCGCCTCGACACGGGCCTTCATGTCCGAGGCCAATACGGAGCCTTATTCCGCAAGCAAAGGCGGCATTGTCGCCCTGACCCATTCGTTGGCCATCACCTTGGGCCCCCGCGTGCGTGTGAATGCCATCAGCCCCGGGTGGATTGAAGTGTCTCAATATCAGAAGCGCGACCGCCAGAAGACGGTGCATCTGACCGAAGGGGACCATCGCCAGCATCCGGCGGGGCGGGTAGGTACTCCGGAGGATGTGGCCGAAGCGGCGCTCTTCCTAGCCTCGCCGCGTTCCGGGTTTATTACGGGAGCTAACCTTATGGTGGATGGCGGCATGACCGTGAAGATGATATATGAGGAGTGAAAAGGCCAGCGAACCGGTGGGAAACTGAATCTCAATCCGTCTAAAGGCTTCCCTCGAGGGGAGCCTTTTCTCCTCTTTGCATGGCTCCTATGCGGAATCACCCATAACCCTTGGGGTGAGAAATGGACCGGAGGGTTCACCCTGCGCGCAGTTCCCAAGGCTGGGAGGGGCTTGGTGGGCCGGTTTGGTGCAGGGTTGCGGATGTGGACGGGTGAGTGCTTGCATTCACCCAAAATGGGCGATGGGAGACTTTCCCAATCCGCGGTACTCTCGCCATGGAATCGGAAAGAAGGAGGTCATATCCGTGACGAGAGCCGAACGACGGGCCCACCGGAGGTCACCAGCCAAAACTGCTGGTCGGATCGCGGCGTGGACGATAGGAGGCTTCATGGCAGCTTCCATGATAACGGTGGACTTGGGCCACCTCGGAGTGCCAGGGCTTCCGCAAAGCTATGTGGTGCGATCCGGCAGCATGACCGGAACCTTTGACATTGGGTCGCTGATTGTCGACTTGCCAACACCGGCTCATCCGGTGTTTCATCGCGGTGAAATTGTGACCTTCCACAATCCGACCCAGCCGGAGGAGGTCATGACCCACCGCATTGTCGCGGTTTACCCCCAGAAACACGAAATCCAAACCAAGGGTGACGCCAATCCGGTGAAAGACCCATTCCTGACCCCAGAAAAAAATATCATTGGCATCTACCAAGGAGAGATTCCCTACCTCGGCTACGCGGTTTCCTTTATTCAAAACCGTTGGCAGTGGCTATTGACCATGCTGGCCGCGATTGTGGGCATCTCTCTGATAGTGAAATGGGTCATGAAGGATGAGCCCGTAAAGGAGAAGCGGGAAGCATGAAGAGACAGGCGTGGATTGTGGCACCGGTTGCAGGGGCGATTCTTCTCGCCGGTGGAGCCGGGTCCTCCATGGCAGGCTTCACGGCCACGGCGACAGCCCAAGGCACGGCTCAGGCCATCTCTTTGGCGCAGGTGCTGCCTCTTACCCTGAATTCGATTGAGGCGCCCGACCCCGGAAAGGCTAAAAGCGGTGTCGGTCAGCCTATAGCTCTGGGCAGCTTGACCAATGATGGCTCGGAGTCCTATTCCCCGATCGTTCAAATCTCCGGGGTTTCGGGCGTGTTGCTCGGCGGGGTTGTCGGCACATTGGCCCCGGGTCAGAGTGAATTCTTGACCCTTGGGGGCTTGTCCCACCTCAGGCCGGGCTCATACACCGTCACGGTGACCGTGCAACTGGCGAACTTCACCGAGACGGCGTCAACACAAATTACCGTGAAAAAGCCGCAAAAGGATCTGCCGTCCAAGCAGAGCCAGAACTCCACTGCACCGTCAGACAATCCAGAGCAATCCACTACGAACCCAGTTCCCTCCACGAGTCCGAGCCTTCCCGCCACCAATGGAGGCGGCGGTTCAAAGTAGGGAAGCTGCGGGGGAGTCCAATGAAGAACCCCAATGGGGGATTATAAGGAGGTAAATTGAGATGACACGGACATTGAAATTAGTGAGCGCCGGAGTCGGCGTGGCGGCAATGCTGGGAATTATGGGAGCTTCCAGCTTTGCAAACTTTACAACTAACGGACAAGATGCGGCTGGGAACAACACCTTCCAAGCTGGTCACTTGGGCATTGGCGCCTCTGGGGGTGTTGGATATGTGGAGTCGACGGAAAGCTACAATGGAAGCACGTCTATGAGTTACGACAAGATTACGAACATGGCTCCTGGCGACACATGGACGAAAACCTTGACTGTGACCAACACGGGCACCTTGCCAGAACTCTATGACGTCACGGTAAAGCCCTCCGGCCTTCTTTTCCAAAACACGCAATTCGCGGGCTGGGGCGGCACTTTGAGCAATTACAATCCCGCCACAGTAACGATTACGGGTACTGAAACATCCCCATCATCCGAATCGGTTACGTTGATTAACGGTGCGTACGACGAAAACCCCCTAACAAGCTCGCAGTGGATTGAAATCAATCCGAAGCAGTCCGAGACTTTGACGGTCTCCGTAACGTTGCCCTACGCTGCCAACAATGCATACCAGAACACGTCCGGAAGCTTCGCGATTCAACTGAATGCCCAACAAGCAGACAACAACTCGCAGAGCAGTGGAGCTATCACCTTGAAGTAACCCGTGACAAAAATCAGAGGGGGGCCTACGGGCCCTCCTTTGGGCTGTCAGGGAAAACATCTTTAAAAGAATGGCCTTCGTCCCACTTTTGCCGGAAAATAGGGAAAGAAACTCGGTTCAGCGAAGTTGGAGGAGGCCATGGCTCAACTGCATTCCCTTGACACCATTCATCTGTCTGTCATCGCCGCCTCGCCG
>JAKADO010000064.1 GCA_021820485.1 Bacillota bacterium | reverse complement strand
GCGTGCCGCCCCCCAGGACAACTGAGCGGCAGCGGGAGGGACGGACTCGGTGGGATTCGACACCTTTCGCTGGAGCCGGGAAATCGCATTCCCCCGCTCGCCCCTGGGCTGTATAATGAGTTAACCTCGCTATATTCAGATTCTTCAGCCGAAATGTTTGCAAGAAATTTCATACCTGAGGAGGCGTCCGATGTCCTACGAAGATCAGTTGGCGATGATACGTGACAGCAAGTTAGTGTATCCCCCGCGCCCCGCCTCTCCCCGGCTTCCCATTCAAAGCCTGGGCGCATATCAAGAACGCTATGCCGAATCGCTCGAGTTGCTGCCTGAGTACTGGGCCGGGGTGGCTGGGCAAATGGAATGGTCGACGCCCTGGACCTCGGTGCTGGAAGGCGCATTGCCGGAGGTCCGATGGTTCAAGGACGGCATGACCAACGTCAGTGTCAATTGCATTGACCGGCACGCCCGGAAACGCCCCGACCAGGTGGCGCTCATCGGGCTCACGGAGGAAGGCGGGGAACGCCGCTGGACCTACCGCGAGCTCTTGGACACCACCGCCCGCATGGCGACGGCGCTTCGCGACCTCGGTGTGGACAAGGGCGATGTGGTGGCCATTTTCCTCCCCAACCTGTTGGAAACCGTCGCGGCGGTCCACGCGTGCTTCCGCATCGGAGCGGTCTACAACATCGTCTTCTCTGGGTTCTCTCCCAAAGCCCTTCTTGATCGGCTCCAGGACACCGGCGCCAAACTGGTCATCACCGCGGACGAATCGGTGCGGCGCGGCCGTGCCCTGCCGTTGAAGGCGAAGTTGGACGAGATTCTGGATCAGGTGCCCAGCGTGGAGCATGTGGTGGTGATTCGCCGCACCGGCGGTGACGTGCACATGGAACCGGGACGCGACGTGACCTGGGATGAGCTTTTGGAGAAGACCCCCCAGGGAACCGATCCTATCCCCGTTGAAGCCAATGATCCCGGCTTCATCATCTATACCTCCGGCACCACCGCCAAACCCAAGGGACTGGTGCACAGCGGCGTCGGCTTCCTCATCGGCTCCGCCCACAATGTCCAATACGCCTTGGACCTAGCGCCCGATGATGTCTATTGGTGCACGGCTGACGTTGGCTGGCTCACCTTCCCAATTTTTGAGCTGGTCGGCGGCTTGGCGTTCGGGGCCACCTACATCCTTTACGATGGAGCGCTCGACTTCCCCGACGCCGGCCGATTCTATGACATTCTCAGCCGCTACCGCGTCAACAAGGTCTTCACGGCGCCAACTGTGCTGAGGTCCTTGGCCCGCCACGGGGAACGGCTCTTGGAGCCCTATGACATCGCCTCTCTGGAGCGCATCGCATTGGTGGGAGAGCCATTGGATGCCCACACCTGGCAATGGGTGTTTGAGAAGCTGGGTCGGTCACAAGTGGAGATTAACAACACCTACGGCCAAAGCGAAACCGGAAGCGCCTGGACTTCCAGCATCGTGGGCGCAACGCCCGCCAAGCCGGGGTCCTGCGGACTGCCCCTCCCGGGCCATGCCTACGCCATTGTCGATGACGACGGCAACGCCGTGCCCCCCGGGGAGGTCGGCCAATTGGCCATCACTGCCCCCTTCCCGACGCTGGCGCGCACCATCTGGCGGGATCCGCAACGCTACCGCGATGTGTACTTCTCCATCCCGCAGCACCCGGACTGGTACTCCACCCATGACGCCGCCGTTGTCGATGAGGATGGGCACATTTGGGTGCTGGGCCGTATTGACGACGTCATCAACGTGGCTGCCCACCGCCTCTCCACCATGGAGATGGAAAGCGCCGTCCTGGAAGTGCCGGAGGTTGCGGAGGCTGCCGTCATCGGACTGCCCGACGCGGTCAAGGGCGAAGTGCCGGTGGCCATCGTCACCACCCGCTCGGCTGTCTCGAAGGACGCGCTCGAGCAAGCGGTGCGCCAGGCTGTGGTCGAGCAAATCGGAGCCATCGCCCGCCCGGAAGCGGTCTTCCCCGTGGAAAACCTCCCCAAGACCCGCTCCGGAAAGATTGTCCGGCGCCTCTTGAAGGATTTGTTGACCGGCCGGCCGGAAGGCGACGTGAGCGGTGTGGAGAATGTCGAGATTCTGGAGAAGCTCAGGGCGGAGCTGGAGCGGCGCCAGTAACCCGCGGGAGCGGTATAATGGCCGCGTAACCCGGAAGGCAGAAAACCGGAAAGGATGACTTACCTTCATGCCGGACAACAACCGATCGCTTGCGATTCAGCAGTATTATGCCGACGATTACGCCTGGTGCTACGGGTGCGGGCGCCACAACCCCCAAGGCCACCATTTCGAAACCCGATGGGATGGCGATGACACGCTGACCGAATTTGTCCCCAAGCCGGAACATACCGCCATTCCTGGATTTGTGTATGGGGGCCTCTTGGCCTCGCTGGTCGACTGCCACAGCACTGGCTCGGCTGCGCTGGCGCTCTATCGCCAAGCGGGCCACGAGCCGGGCGACGACGCACCGGTTCCTCGCTGCGTGACCGCCTCGTTGAAAGTGGATTACTTGAAGCCGACACCGCTGGGCGGGGTGCTGCGCGTGCGCGGCCACATCAAGGAGATTGGCGCCAAAAAGGTGGTGGTGGCCAGCGAGGTTTATGCGGGCGACACCGTTGTGGTCACCTCAGAGGTTGTCGCGGTCCGCGCTCCGCAATCCATGATGGGTCAGTAGCGCCGCAATGAGAGGAGGGCCGCCGGCTGAGGCGGTCCTCCTCCGCGCATCGGGAGACCTTCCTCTCCTAATTGTCGGCGGTGCTTTGATAGTCAACCGTGAAGTGATGGCAGGCCACGCACATGAGGCCCGCCGCCAAAAGCGGTGTGATGTCGACCGCCTCAATATCTATCTTTTGCCGCCGCATTCCGGCGCCATAGTAGCCGCGAATATGCGTTCCGTCCACTAAGCAATGCACATCCCAAGAACGCACGTGCCCACGCACCTGACCATCGATGCGATTTCCATGCTGCCGCAGCGCGACCGTTTCCCCCACTACGTGGCCTCCCACATGCAGGTAGCAGGCGTCCTCCTCCAAGGAGCCGACAATTTGCTGCCCCGTCAACCGTCCTCCATAATGTCCCTGGACGCGGCCATCCGCACCCACCCAGAGCGTGAACCGCCAGGAAAGCTCCGGATGCAGGCCATGCACCAGACTCCCTTGGATGCTCATGGCTTGGGAGGCATCCGCCCGAATTTCAGCCAGCGCCGGCCCCAACGACCCTGTCAACGAACCCATCACTCACGCACCTCCCGGTCACTCAATGGACGATCCGTGCCGATCTTGGAGCGCAGCTTGGGCGGCGGCCAGGCGTGCCACCGGAACCCGAAACGGCGAGCAGCTCACGTAGTCCAGATCGGCGCGGTGAAAGAAATGCACAGAAGCCGGATCCCCAGCATGTTCCCCGCAGACCCCAAGCTCAATGGCCGGACGGACTTTCCGGCCGCGCTCCACGCCCATGTGGATGAGCGCCCCCACGCCCTCCTCATCCACCCGCATAAAGGGATTGGCGGTGAGCAGCGTCTGCTCCTGATAGGCTGAGAGAAATTTGCCTTCGGCATCATCGCGGCTGAATCCATAGATTGTCTGCGTCAAATCGTTGGTCCCGAACGAAAAGAACTCCGACCGCTCAGCCAGGGCGCCGGCGATGACGGCTGCCCGGGGAATCTCAATCATGGTGCCGAACTGATACGGTATGGCGGTCGCAAGTTCCGCCTCCACCGCCTGATGGACGCTGCGGATGAGCTGTTCCATCGCGTCCAGCTCCGACACCATCCCGACCAAGGGAATCATGATTTGGACCCGGGCGTTGATGCCTTCGCGAATCAGGCGTCCGGTCGCGCGAAAGATGGCGCGCGCCTGCATCTCATAGATTTCGGGATAGAGGACAGCCAAGCGCACCCCGCGAAGCCCCAGCATAGGGTTGAACTCGCGCAACGCCTCAGCCCGGTGGAGCGTT
This sequence comes from Bacillota bacterium, assembly GCA_021820485.1. Classification (GTDB taxonomy): domain Bacteria; phylum Bacillota; class Sulfobacillia; order Sulfobacillales; family Sulfobacillaceae; genus Sulfobacillus_B. The sequence continues at coordinate 15,850 of JAKADO010000064.1, read as the reverse complement.
CGCGTGAGCTCTTGCATGGACTCGTCGTCGCCAGCTTCCCGGGCTTGGGCGAGGCTCCGCTCAATGTCCGGGACCTTCGGCAAGAACTCGTGCATGGGCGGATCCAAGAGCCGAATGGTGACGGTGCGGTCATGCATAATACCGACAATGCGGTAAAAGTCCTCCTCCTGCATCTCCTCCAATTGAGCCAAGTGCTCCTTCCGTTCCGCCTCGGTCTCGGCAATAATCATGCGCCGCATCACGGGAAGGCGTTCGGGCCCCATGAACATGTGCTCGGTGCGGCAGAGCCCAATCCCATCCGCGCCCAAGTCGAGCGCTTGCTGCGCGTCGGTGGGCGTGTCGGCGTTGGCCTTGACGCCAAGCCGCTTGTAGTCGTCAGCCCAGTCCAAGATTGATCCTAGTGCGTCTGGCAACGAGGATGCGATGGTCGGCGCCTCCCCTAAAATGACCCGCCCGGTTGACCCGTCAATGGTCATGCGATCGTTTTTCCGCACCGTCACCCCGGCGCCCACCAGCGCCTCCGCCTCCAAGTCGATGCGGAGCGCCTCGCAACCCGTTATGGCCGGCTTCCCCAGGCCGCGCGCCACCACCGCTGCATGTGACGTGGTTCCACCGCGCGTGGTGAGCACGCCGCGCGCGTAATAGATGCCGCGAATGTCATCGGGATTGGTTTCGGGACGAACCAGGATGATGGCCTCCCCTGCGCGGCCGCGCTCCTCCGCCTCTTCCGCATTGAACACCACCGCTCCCGACACGGCCCCTGGCGACGCGGGAAGGCCGAGAGCCACCACCGTCACCGACGCCCCCGGGTCGAGCCTAGGATGAAGCAGGTGCGACACCGACTCGGGATCAATCCGCATGACCGCCTCGCGCTTGGCAATCAGACCCTCCTGCACCATGTCGTAGGCCATGCGCACCCCGGCCAGGACGCTGTGCTTTCCGTTGCGCGTCTGCAAGATATGGAATTCTCCCTGTTCGACGGTGAATTCCATCTCCTGCATGGCCCGGAAGTGGTTTTCAAGAATGGCCGCCGAACGCACCAAGTCCCGATAGGCCGTCGGAAAATCCTCCTGCATCTGGGAGATGGGCCGCGGGGTGCGGACTCCGGACACCACATCCTCCCCTTGGGCGCCTTGGAGGTATTCTCCGTACACTGCCTTCTCCCCGGTGTTGGGATTGCGCGTAAAGAGCACGCCCGTGGCTGACCCCTGCCCGCGGTTTCCGAACACCATGGACTGCACCACCACCGCGGTGCCCAAGTCCTCCGGCACCTGGTGAATCTCGCGATAAGCGTGGGCGCGGGGGTTATCCCAGGAGCGGAACACCGCCTCGATGGCCAGCAAGAGCTGTTCCTCCGGCTGGTCCGGCACCCGCCGCCCACGCTCGCCCAGATGCGCTTCGAACGCTTCAATGAGGCTGGCCAAGGCCGCTTCGTCCAACTCCGTGTCCTGCGACACCCCATGCGCGGCCATCGACTGAGCAATCATCGCCTCGAACGCGTCGCCCTCCTCCTGCAGCACCACCGTGGCAAACATCTGGATGAAGCGCCGATGGCAGTCGAACGCAAAACGGCGGTCACTGGTGGCTTGCGCCAATCCTTCCACAGTTTTCCGGTTAAGGCCGAGATTGAGCACGGTGTCCATCATGCCGGGCATGGAAATGGCCGCTCCGGAGCGAACCGACACCAACAACGGATCAGGACCGCCAAATCGCCGCCCGGTCACGACTTCCAAGTATCGGACCCGCTCCCGAACCTCCTGCCACACGGCCTCGGGCAGACGCCCCTCGCGCTGATACACTTTGCATGCGTCTGTAGATACAATGAAGCCCGGCGGAACCGGCAGTCCCAGCTGCGACATTTCCGCCAGGCCGGCGCCCTTGTTTCCCAAGAGCATCCGATCATCAATCGATCCTTCGCTAAATAGGAACGTGCACTGACTTTCCACACTTCACACTCCTCACCGAAGCGGTTCCGACACTAGGAGGGCTTTTGCCCGAGATTCGGCCATTCCCATTGATCTTCCGTTGGGGATGCATGCTGTCCCGGGGTGCGGCACTCGTCCGCGCCGTAGGAACGTCCCCAATGCGGCGGCATCTCCCCAAGAAGCGTAATTTAACTGAATGTTTCCAGCAATGGCACTTATGTTATAATTGGCCATCACATTTCCTAATATCTAACAATTCCTCGCGGGGGCCAAAAACGATGACGTTGAAGCAGTTGGAGCTTTTGGTGTCTGTGGCCGACCACGGGAGCATCTCCCAGGCCGCGGAGTTCATCGGGGTATCGCAGTCATCCATCACCATGCAGATCCGCCTCTTGGAGGAAGAGCTGGGCGGCGCGCTCTTGGTGCGGGGGCCGCGCGGGAGCTCCCTCACGCCGACTGGGGAACGGGTGGTGGAGCGAGCCCGCACCATCATGCGCGAGGTCACCCTCATTCCGGAAGATTTCGCCCTGGATGACCGCCTGTCCGGCACCGTCACCCTCGGCATGAGTCCCTTGTCCCGCGTGGCGGTGCAGCATTTCCCCCGGATATACAGCCGTTTTCACCAGCAGTACCCGCACATTCGCATCAACCTGTTGGAAATCGGCGCGGCCCACTTAACCGAATGCATCAAGAAAGGCGAAGTGGAATTGGCCATCATGCCGCTGCCCATCTTTTCCACCAAAATTGCCTATGAGCGGCTATGGTCCGAAGAACTGGTCCTCGTAGCCCCCAAGAAGCTCGAGGAGATCCCGGCAGTGGTCCCCTTAAGCATGCTGAAGGATTATCCGTTTGTGTTCATGAAGGCGGGATACGGGTTGAATTATACGGTGCTGCACCTCACCCAGGACGCCGGGTTCATCCCCCATGTGGCCCAAGAGGTGTCCAGCATTGGTGCTCTGCTGGGTTTTGTCGCCTCGGGGGTTGGCATAGCCATCGCTCCCATGGAGGCCATTGCCGCCGAATCGGGCCACGAGCTTTTGCGGGTCATCGCCATCAACCCGCCCGCCCATCGGGACTTCGCCCTCGTCTATCGGCGCGCCAAGGACTTGTCGCCGGCCGCCCAGACGCTGGCCAACGCCATCCGAAGCTACGCCCGGGAACTGGACCGCTTGGAGCGATCCGCGGCGGGACGGCGCTAGGCGCACTCCGTTCGGAGCGCCGCATGGAGGAACGACGGTTCAAATCGCCCCACGGCTCCGCAACTGCTGGATTTGTTGATCTGACCATCCGAGTTCCTGAAGAATGGACTCCGTGTGCGCCCCCAACGCCGGCACCGCCCCCATGGCTGGTTCTCCCTCCCGAAAGTTCACCGGCGGCAGCATCGCTTCAATGGCGCCAGCCTCGGTGGCAACTGGGCGAAACCGTTCGCGGGCCCGCAGCTGCGGATGTTCCCACACTTGATCCAGGGAGTTCATGCGTGCGTAGGCAATCTGAGCCTGGTCCAACCGCTCCATCGCTTCTTCCGCTGTCATCCGGGACAGCACCGCATCAATTTCGGCGTTCATGGACTCCTGGTGATGAAGCCGGCCGGAATTGTCGGCAAAGCGGGGATCGGCGGCCAAGCGCGGCTTTTCCAGCACCTCTCTAGAGAAGGCCTGCCATTCCCGATCGTTCTGGACGGCCAAGAATATCTCTTCTCCCCGCGCCACGCGATATGGGCCGTAGGGCGCGATGGTGGCGTGGCGCGCCCCGGTCCGGGCCGGGCTCCGCCCCGAGAAATGGCCGTAGTTGAGAGGGTGGCCCATCCATTCGCCCAGCGCCTCCAGCATGGATACATCTAGGACAGTTCCCTGACCCGTGCTGACGCGCTCGAAAAGCGCCAAGAGAATGCCGTTCAGGGCATACATCCCGGCCGCCACATCCGCCACAGCGAGACCCACCTTGGCCGGCGCTTCCTGGGTTCCTGTGATGGAGAGAAGGCCGCTCTCCGCTTGAATGAGCAAATCATAGGCCTTGCGGTCCCGATACGGGCCGTCCGGCCCATAGCCGGAGATGCTGCAGACAATGAGCTTCGGATATCGCTGGCGCAGTGTCTCCACGGGTAGCCCCAGATGCTCCAGCGCCCCGGGCTTTAGATTCTGCACCAGCACATCCGCCTTCTCCAACAGCGCGGCCAACACCCGGAGTCCCTCCGGACTTTTGAGGTTCAGCGTCAAACTCTCCTTGCCGCGGTTAATCCACACAAAGTGGCTGGAGAGACCATGCACCGCCTCATCGTAGTGGCGGGCAAAGTCCCCGGTGCCGGGACGCTCGACCTTGATGACGCGGGCTCCCCAATCAGCCAGCTGGCGGGTGGCAAAGGGCGCCGCCACCGCCTGCTCCAAGGCAACGACCGTGATCCCCGAAAGCGGTGTCTTGATCATCTCAGTATGACCTCGGCAAATCGAGCACGTGTTCGCCAATGTACGCCAGAATCAAATTGGTGGAGACGGGCGCCACCTGAAAGAGACGGGTTTCCCGGAACTTCCGCTCGATGTCGTAGTCGACGGCGAATCCATAGCCGCCATGCGTTTGAATGGCCGCATTGGCCGCTTCCCAGGAAGCCTCGGAAGCCAGCAGCTTGGCGAGGTTGGCTTCCTCTCCCGATGGCTCGCCCTGATCGAAGCGTTCCGCCGCCTGGGTGCGCATCAAATCTGCGGCCCTCAAATGGGCATAGGCCCGGGCCAAGGGAAATTGGATGCCTTGATTCTGGCCAATGGGCCGGTTGAAGACCACCCGCTCCCGTGCATAGGCGGTGGCGCGGTCAATGAAGAAATAACCGTCCCCAAGACATTCGCCGGCGATGAGTATGCGCTCGGCATTCATGCCGTCGAGAATGTACGAGAACCCCTGCCCTTCCTCGCCAATCAGGTTCTCACGCGGAACGGACACCCCATCAAAGAAGAGCGCGTTGGTTTCGTGGTTCATCATGGTTTCGATGGGCTGCACAAAAAGCCCATCCTGCAAAGCCTCCCGCAAGTCTACCATGAACACCGACAGGCCATCCGACCGCCGCGTGACCTGGTCAATTGGTGTCGTGCGCGCCAGCAATAGCAGATAGTCCGAGTGCTGGACGCGGGAGATGAAGATTTTTTGGCCGGTGACGCGATAGTGGTCACCATCCCATACGGCAGTGGTCTCGAGGTGGGTGGTGTCGGACCCGGCCCCGGGCTCCGTCACCCCAAACGCCTGCAGCCGAAGCCTCCCCGCGGCAATGTCCGGAAGCCAACGCTGCTTCTGCTCCTCCGATCCATGACGCAGGAGCGTGCCCATGGTATACATCTGGGCATGGCACTGCGCCGCGTTGCCGCCGGATCGGTTGACTTCCTCGAGAATCACCGAGGCCTCCATGACACCAAGCCCGACACCCCCGTACCTCTCCGGAATGAGTGCCGCGAGGTACCCGGCCTCCGTCATGGCCGACAAGAAGGCTTCGGGGTAAGCTCGGTCACGGTCGCAATCCCGCCAATACGAGGCGGGAAATCGTTGGCAGAGCTGGCGCACGCCCTCCCGCAAGGCCGCAAAGGCATCCATCGGCATCCCCCCCTCGAAAGTTCTCTTGGATTCATTGTCTTGGATTTTTGATACAATATCAATAAGGCAATATATGAACGGAAAGATGAGGGGATGCACGCATGGCATTCAGCAAGATCGTTGACGCACCCTTGTCGGAACGCCTCGCCCACCACATTCGGCAGGCGATTTTCACCGGCCAGCTGCCGGCGGGGTCCAAAATCCCGCAGGACGAATTGGCCGAAGAGTTTGGGGTCTCGCGCATGCCGATTCGGGAAGCGTTGGCCATCTTGAACCACGAAGGACTGGTCACGCAGGAGCCGCGGCGGGGCGCCTGGGTGGCGCCGTTGACCCTGGCCACAGTGGATGAGTCCTATGCCATGCGCGCATGGGCCGAATCTGAAGCAGTACGCCGCTCCGTCCCCCGGCTGACCGCAGAGGACCTGAAGAGAGCTCAAGCTGCCATCCTCCGGCTGGAAGCAGCGGAATCGACCCAAGACCGCGAAACCTTCGTGGAAGCGAACGGGGAATTCCATCTTGCACTGCGCTCGCGCTGTCCCTGGCCCAAGCTCGCGCAATGGGTGAATGTCCTCTGGAACGGCTTCCCGCCCTTGACCCCCCACTTCGTCGCCAATCAAATGGCGAACGATCGCCGCGAGCATGAGGCGCTCATGGAAGCGGCGCTCGCCCGTGACGGCGAGAGTGCCGCCCGCCTGATGGCGCTCCACATCAACCGGTCGTGGCAGTCGGCCCGGGCCCACTTTCAAGCCCTAGGCTGGAGGGACACGGAAGAGAACATCCCAGGTGACCGTCATGCGTGAACTGCTGGTGGAGCAAATTACGGAGGCGGTGGCCGCGTTGTGCCGGGAGGCCAACACCGTTCTGCCTGCCGACGTCTATGCGGCGCTCACCAAGGCTTCCCGCGAGGAAGCCTCGCCCATCGGGCAATTGACGCTCACCCAAATTGTCGAGAACGCCGACTACGCGCGCGCCGAAGGCGTCGCGCTCTGCCAGGATGGCGGCGTCACCATCGTTTTCCTGGACGTCGGCCAAGAGGTGGTTCTTCGCGGCGGCGCTTTAGACGATGCGGTCAATGAGGGGGTGCGCCGGGGCTACCAGCAAAGCTTTCTCCGCGGATCCATGCTGAATCGCCCCATCAACGGCCACAACACCCGCGACAACACCCCCGCCATCCTGCACACGCGCCTGGTGCCAGGGGAGCGGGTCACCGTGACCGTCCTTCCCAAAGGGGGTGGCGGAGACAACGGGAGCCAGCTGCGGATGTTCACACCGGCTCAGGGGCTCCCCGCCATTCATGACTTCGTCTTGGACACGGTGAAGACCGCAGGTCCCGGGGCCTGCCCGCCGCTCATTGTCGGCATTGGTCTCGGCGGCTCGTTTGACTCTGTGGGAATCCTGGCCAAACGCGCGCTCTTGCGGGATGTTGGCACCGTCCATCCGGATCCGGACATTGCGCAACTCGAGCATGCCTGGCTCGAGGACATCAATCGCCTGGGGATTGGCCCCCAGGGCTACGGAGGACGCGTCACGGCGCTCGCCGTGCATGTGGAGACCTACGCGCGGCACATTGCCAGCATTCCCGTGGCAGTGAACCTGCAATGCCACTCCGCCCGGAAGGGGGTGCGCATCCTATGACGGCACCCGTCGTCGTGCACTGTCCCATCGAGGACCCCACGGCGCTTCGGCAACTGCAGGCCGGCACGCCCGTCAGGCTCTCGGGCACCATTCTCACCGGACGCGATGCGGCCCATGCCCGACTGCACGACCTCATCCGGGAAGGAAAGCCCTTGCCCGTGGACTTCACCAATCAGGTGCTCTACTATGTGGGTCCGGCGCCTCGAGCGCCCGGTCAGATTGTCGGCGCGGCGGGGCCGACCACCGCGAGCCGCATGGACCCCTACACTCCGGAACTCTTGGCGCTCGGCCTCAGGGCCACCATCGGCAAAGGATATCGCAGCGATGCGGTGAAAGCGGCGATGAGGGAGCATGGCGCGGTTTACTTCGGCGCGGTGGGCGGACTGGGCGCCATCTTGAGCCGCTCCATCGTCGCGCAACGCGTTCTGGCCTTTCCCGACTTGGGGCCCGAGGCCATCCACCAGTTTGAGGTGCGGGACTTTCCCGCAATCGTCCTGATTGACGCCCTGGGCCACGACTTCTATCAGCAGAACCAAGCCCAATATCGGCAGTAAAAAGGCACCTTTTACTCGACCATGGACCGGTCTACGCATCAAGTCCCCCAATCGAAGGCAGCTTTCGTCCCCGTCACGGCCCTCCCGGCGGCGGATATTTCACAATTCTGCATATACGTTCCTATTGACAGAAAACAACACAACACTGAAGATTATGTGGAAACGTATCCACAATTTCGCAAAAGGGGTGTTGAAGATGAGGCGTCGCTATGGTGCCCTCGCATTGGGGGCTCTCCTTGCCAGCTCTATCCTTGCCGGATGCGGAACTACCTCAGGAACCCAATCTGCATCGCCAAGCAAAGACTTAGTATATTTCATCTTTACCGGCTATAGTGCTCCGTATTTTGCGCCCATGGCACAGGCCGTGAAACAGGCCGCCAAGTATTATCCGAACCTTGACCTCAAGATTGTCAATGCCAACGGCTCCCCGTCGCAGGAAATCACCGATATCAATGAGGCCGTTGCTAACAACGCCAAGGGAATTATTCTCAATCCCGTCAACGGATCTGTCACAAATGCTGCTGTGCAAGCAATGAAACAAGGCGTCCCAGTCATTACGATTGACCGAGACGTAAACAATCCCAAGGGCCGCGATGTTTTCATCGGCGATAACGACAAGGAACTGGGTAAATTGCAAACACAGTACGCCTTGCAGTACTTGGCATCCAAGCATATACCCAAGCCTTGGAATGTGGTCGTCCTACAGGGGACTTTAGGATCAAGCACCGCCATTGACCGTTTAGCCGGAGCCATGAGTGTCCTCAACCCCTCTATTGCCAATGGTTCCGTCAAGGTGGTTCTCAACCAATCAGCCAACTTTGAAACAGACACGGCGCAGACCGTGACATCGGAATTTCTATCTAAGACGACCAACGTCCAATTGGTGGTGGCCGGCAATGATGCCATGGCACTCGGCGCAATCACCGCCCTCAAGAACGCTGGGCTAAAGCCTGGACAAAACGTTTTCGTGGTCGGTGCCGATGCTCAACCTCAGAGCTTGACGGACGTCGGCAATGGCACCCAATTGGACACCGTGACGCACTCTCCATTCGTCGAGGCTTATTGGGCAGTTGAAGCCATGGACAATCTCTTGAAATACAACATCAAGCCACCTGCCAAGTATCCCAATGGCGACCTTATTATCCCCATGACACTGGTCACCAAGAGCAACGTCAGTCAAATTGCGGGATGGGGTACTCCTCAAACCGTGCCGCCTTTGCCGTACGGTCATGCATCGGCCCACACAGTAACCCAATAGTTTCCGTGACGGGGGCCTTGGCGTATGACACCGAGGCCTCTACCATGTCTTTAACCGGAGGGATGGATCATGATGACTGCAGACGCACCGCTTTTATCGATACGACATCTCTCAAAGGCCTTCGGACCGGTTCAAGCTGTCCGCGACGTGACGTTGGAAATTCAAGCGGGAGAAGTCGTGGGCCTGGTCGGAGACAATGCGGCTGGTAAATCGACGTTCCTTAGCCTGCTCACCGGGTACAATCAAAAGGACAGCGGAGAATTTCTATATAAGGGTCACCCGGTCACAGTCAGTTCCCCTCGAGAAAGCCGCAATCGCCTAAAAATTGAGATGGTGTACCAGAATCTCTCCTTGGCCCCCGACCTTACCGTCTGGCAAAACATGTTTTTGGGGGAAGAACGTCGAACACTGGGGATCTTCAATGACCGCCGCAACATGGTTGAGGCCGCAGACCGTGTCCTTAAGGAGTTAAACGCGCGCGCCGGGGCCACCGATCTTGTCGGGACGTTGTCCGGCGGAGAACAACAACTGGTTGCCATCGGCCGGGCTCTGCTCTTTGATCGCGAACTCATCATCATGGACGAACCAACCGCTGCCATTTCCGTTGCCAAAATCGTGGACGTTCTTCGCCTGATAAGGCATTTAAAGGACCGGGGCAAATCTGTCATTTTGGTCAGCCACCGGTTGGAGGATGTTCTCAGCGTCGCGGATCGCATTGTTGTATTCGCCCATGGATCGATCAAAACCATCATGCGCAATCAAAACCTCGAAGTGACCGATCTCATTAATGTCATGTTCGAGCGAACCAAGGAGGCCACCGACGGTGAAGCCACTTAACCAAAAGATCTTCGGAGCGTCTGGCAGTGTTCGTCGCCCGGTAATCTTTATGATTATTGCCTTGATTATTTCCGGTATTGTTGCCCCCTCCTTTCTAACCGGACGCAACATAAACGCCTTGCTGGTCAGTTCCAGCTTTTTGGTGGTCATTACCATTGGCGAAGCATTGGTCATCATGACCGGCATGATCGACCTCGGTGTGGAAAGCGTCTTGGCCTCAGGGGGAATGCTGGTAGCCTTCCTTTCGGTGCTAAAACACGTGCCCAGCGGGGAAGCTATTCCGCTCACGCTGGTCGGCGGGCTTGTGGTCGGACTGGTCGCAGGGCTGTTGGTGACCAAAGGTCGCATACCTTCCTTCATCGTAACGCTTGGGACATACTGGGGGTTTAAAGGCATCGCTCTTCTGTTTCACGGCGGAAACTACATAAGTCCCAACAGCGGTGCATTCAGCTTCTCAGGCCTGGCTGGTTACTTTCTCGGCATTCCCACTTTGGTCATTATCATGGTGGTTCTGGTTGCCGCTGCACAAATCTTGCTGTCCTATACCCCCATCGGAACTTGGGTAAAAAGCGTCGGTTCAAACGAAATGTCCGCCAAGACAGTCGGACTGAATATCAACGCCATTAAAATTGCGATGTTCATGGTATCGGGTCTTCTTGCGGCTTTCGCCGGTATCCTCATGGCTGCATGGCAAGGCTCGATGTATCCCACGACAGGTGCCGGATATTCATTGCAAGCCATTGCTGCCGTCATTCTTGGAGGCATTCCCTTTACCGGTGGTCGAGGTACTATTGTTGGCGCTGCATTGGGCGCGCTAATCATTGGCCTTATCAGCGACATTATTGTATTGCTTGGGCTTCCATCCCTGTACGAATATATTTTCGTTGCGGTCATCTTGATCATTGCCGGCCTTCAGGCAAGGGCGGCTGCCTCTGGAGTCGTGAAGTAGGATGGCCACCATCAAGGATATCGCGCGCCGGGCAGGGGTTGGCGTCGCCACGGTATCCCGAGCACTTAACCGAAACGGCTATGTCAAACCAGACACGTTGGCCAAAATTGAGCAGGTGGCAGAAGAGCTCGGGTATGTGCCCAATCGCCAAGCCCGGGCTATGGTGAACGGTGCCACGATGACGCTGGGCATCCTTATTCCTGACATGGACAACGCCCTCTTTATGCGCATCGTGAGGGGCATCAACGATGCGGCATATCCCAAGGGGTATTCGCTCTTGGTGATGGACTCACGGGGAAATCCCGAATGGGAAAGGCAAATACTGAGAACCATGCAGGAACTCCGGGTGGATGGACTCATCCTCTTTGCCACGCCTGGGACGGCGGAGTTGGTGCGCAGCATTCGGCATCGCATTCCGATCGTGGTCCTAGACCGCCTCATTCCCGGATCCGACGTACCCCAGATTTCTGTGGACCACTATCAAGGAGCGCGACTGGCCGCAGACCTTTTGATTCGCCAGTGCAAATACCCGCCTGCAATGTTGACGGGTCCGGAATTGGTGACCAGTTCCCATCCGCGCCTACAAGGCTACTTGGACTCTTTAAAGGCGGTCGGTCTCTCCACCAAGGATGCCCGCACCGAACTGGGCGGATTTACATACGAGGGCGGATACCATGGCATGACCAAGCTCTTGGCTGACCGCAGGTCGTTGGATGGCGTGTTTGCAGCCAATGATTTATCCGCGCTGGGCGCATTGCGAGCGATACGCGATGCGGGATACCAATGCCCCGACGACATCAAAATCGTCGGGTTTGACGATATTGAGGCAACGCGCTATATTTATCCGTCTCTAACAACCATCCGCCAACCCATGGATGCGATTGGACAAGCCGCTCTGCATATGCTCTCACAACAGATGGACGGCGAGCCAGTCACCGAAAACCTTATTCTTCTTCCCGGAGAACTTATTCGGCGAGAGTCTTGTTAGCACTCGAAGCGAACCGCATCGCCTCTTTCCCTGCAGGACAATGCGGAGGTCAGGCGGAGTCAGCGGTATCTTACCATCAAGAATTATTGGGAGGCCCGTCCGGGTGTCCCCGTAATCCACGCCGCGTTAATAAGCTGCGCCTCAGGTTGCTGGCCATCCACCCAGAATGTTTGCACCTGAGCGCCCAGCTTTTCCTGAAGCCATTCCGCCAATTCCGCTTGAGCCGCCCTGGCTGCCCTGTCGGTATGCCCATAGAAGGCGTCAATGGGAAAGAAGATGGTCTTCGAGGACGAATCCACCTTGGCCATTTCGCCCTGACGCCACACCCACTTGCGGGTGCGGACCTGATGACCGGTAGCGTACACAATTTCCCCAGCATCCACCACCTCCGGCTCGGTCGAGCCCCAGGGGAGAAACACGTCGGCGGGATCGGCCACCCGCAGCTCAACATCCCCCAGGAGGACGTCCATGGTGTGTGCGCCCATGGGGAGCACATACTTCACCGACAGGGCGTTCACCAAATCCACCACGGGGTTGATGCTGGGCAGGGATTGGCTCTTCTGCACGCGCTTGCCCAATGCCTCAATGGAACTCGGATACTTGTTGGGGTTCACACCGAGACGCTGAAACGCCTCGCGCCAGACGGCCACATGCGGATGCTCCCGAATGGCCATGTCGGCGGCGGCCAGTCCCGACACCGTTTCATGGAGGAATGCCTTGATGGCCGGCACCTCCCGCGCATTGTCGACATGGGACGCCAGCACCCCGCCGACGCAGAGATCCGGCACCTGGTGAAACAGTTCCTTCGCAATCACAAACCGCATCCGCATGCCCTCCTCATCAAGGTTCCACCCCAACCACTCGTGCTTCCGCAAAACTGCTTTGGGATGATGATACTGCGCGGCGACGCCGCGCGACAATGGCGCCCCCTGGAATCCGGCTTAAAGCGCGCGAATCGACACCGTCTTCACGTGCGTATAGAATTCGATGGCGGCCCGCCCCTGTTCCCGCGAATGGGAGCTCGAGCCCTTGACGCCGCCGAATGGCGCCTGCAGCTCAACTCCCGCCGTCTCATCGTTCACGCGCACCAGCCCTGCTTCAATCTCGTGCACGAACCTCATGGCTGTCGCCAAGCTCCGGGTAAAGACCGAAGCGCTAAGCCCGTAGCGAATGTTGTTGGCGACCTGAATTGCTTCGTCGAGGCTTTGCACGGACAAAATTCCCACCACCGGCCCAAAAATCTCTTCCTGGGCGATGGTGGCCCCCGGGTCGACGCCGTCAAAGATGGTGGGCGCGATATAGAATCCAGGGGCGCCCCCGGCCCGTCCATCGTCGCCGGTCAAAAGCCGCGCCCCTTCCTGTTGGCCCACGCTGATGAAGTGCTGCACCTTCTGGTATTGCAGCTCCGACACCACAGGCCCGAGATAGGTGTCGGGCTCCAAGGGATTTCCGAGCTTTAGGCTCTGGGTGCGAGCCGTAAGCCGTTCGGCGAACGCATCGTGAATCGCTTCCTCCACAATCACACGCGAGGTGGCGGTGCACTTCTGCCCCGCCGAGCGCATGGCGCCGGACACGGTAGCCTCCACCGCCAAATCCAGGTCCGCATCGGCGGCCACAATGACCGGATTCTTTCCGCCCATTTCGGTTTGATACTTGATGCCCTTCTGCGTGGCCACCGCGGCAATGTGGCTCCCCACTCCCGTGGATCCGGTAAAGCTGATGCCATCAATGTCGGGATGCTGGACCAACGCCTCGCCCACTTCCGTGCCGAGGCCCAATATCAGGTTCAGCACCCCCGCCGGGAAGATGGAGCCGATGAGTTCCACCATCCGCACCGCGGTGAGAGAGGACCATTCAGCCGGCTTGAACACGACCGCATTGCCGTAAATCAGCGCAGGCGCAATCTTCCAGATGGGTATCGCCAAGGGGAAGTTCCAGGGCGTCACAATGGCCACCACGCCCAGCGGCTCGCGCTCTGTGTATTGGAGTGCGTTGGGGTTGGCGGCTGGAATCACCTCGCCCACGGCGCGATAGCCTTCGCCCGCATAGTAGCGGAGAATGGCGACCGCCCGCATGGCCTCGCCGCGCGTTTCCGAAATGGGCTTTCCCATCTCCCGCGTGGCCAGTTCCGCCAATTCATCAAGGTGCGCTTCAAGCGCCGCCGCCGCTTGGAACAGCAGATTCCCCCGGTTGACCATGCCCATGGCCTTCCATCCACGCTGGGCCTTCCGCGCCGCTGCCACGGCCTCTTGAGCCGCCTGAGGCGCCGAGAGCCCGATACTCCCCAGCACCTCCCCGGTGTTGGCCGGACTGAGAACCTCGCGTCGACGCTCAACCGGCACCCACTGGCCGGCTATGAAATTGTTTCCCGTCATCATGCTGTCCCTCCTTAAATTTTGGGCACCTCATCCCCATGCTTTGAAATCCGCCCCCACACACATCCGGATAGGGATATCCGCCCACAAATTTGAAGAAATGGGCGAGCACACGATGTGACGATGGCGTCCCCTTCATAGCAAACCATCCGCGTGTCCGCTTTGGCGTGGGCGAAGCGCCAATCCCCCTCGTCTTCCCCGATCTTGACGAGGCCAACTGGGCGTCGTTTTCCGGAGAAACGACTCCTCCCCATCGGTTGGTGCCAAGTTTATGCATACACTCCCTAGCGAACCAGAAAGGGCTTTACAGGGTCATCGGGGTTCACGAAGAAGCGGCGGAAGCCCACCACATAGGCCTCTCCTTCAATCACGGTGCGCACCGCTCGGTGCGGGGGAACCGCCGCGGCGTCGCCGATGACCTGGCCGGTAAAGACAGTGTCAATTACGCTTTCCACCGCGTAGGCCTGGTTCCGGGAAATCGCTCCCTTGGCGTCGAGAATGGCCAGGCGAGTGCTGAGGCAGCTCCCGCACGGCGAGCGGTCAATTTGGCCGTCGGCAAACACGGTCAGGTTGCGGTCAAAATGGGCGTCGTCATGTGCGCTATCGGTGAAAATGACTCCATAGAGGCCATTCAGCCGGGCATCGATGGGATGATGTGTGAGTGCGAGCTTCTCGACCGCCGCTTTAATGCGCCGAGCCCAGATGCGCAGTTCGTCCACTGTGTCCGGCTCAACCCCGAGGCCCAGTTGTCGGCTCTCAACCACCGCATAGTAAGCCCCGCCAAACCCGACATCGATGGTCAGATCCCGGCCCTCCACCACCAGCCTCTGGTCGAGGCTCACGGCAAAAGCGGGTACATTCTCGAACCAAACGCTCCGCACCTTTCCCGATTCCATCCGCGCGTGCGCCTCAATCTGCCCGCTGGGCACATCAAATTTCACCCGGACCTCGTCGGCGTCAGGAGGCACTGGGACCTGGCGGGTTTCCACCAACAGCTTGGTCACGGCGATGGTGGCGTGTCCGCACATCGTGCTATAGCCCTCGTTGTGCATGAAAATAAGTCCATAGAGACTGTCTTCCCGTTCCGGCGGAACCAAGAGGCATCCGTACATGTCCTCGTGTCCCCAAGGCTCAAACATAAGGCGCCGACGGTAATGGTCCAAATGCTCGGCCACGTAATCCCGCTTGTCCAACACCGTCTTCCCCGGAATCGCCGGATACCCGCCGGTAATCACCCGAAGCGGTTCACCGGCTGCATGCAGGTCCACCACGTCAAAGACTTCTTGAATATGCACCGCGCGTCCCTCCCTTATGGCAACAAGAATCCATGCTTCAGCGGATCATCCGGTTCCACCACGAAGGTGGATTCCCCATAGAGATGCGCGGACCCAGATATGCGGACCCGCACCGCATCCAGCGATCCCACCCGGGTTTCTTCCAGCACTTGGGCCGTAAAGAGAGAACCGGTCACGCTCTCGTGCACGAAGGACCCGCCTACGGGAAGCGCGCCCCGGCTCCACAGGGTAGCTGCCTTGGCGCAGGTGCCGGTGCCGCAGGGCGACCGGTCCACGCCGCCAGGAGGGACAATCACCATATTCTTCACATCAGCCTCCGGACTGGTCGGCTCGGAATAGAACTCGACATGGGTCAACCCGCGCACTTGCGGCAACTCGGGATGGACAATGTCCACCGCGTCATTGACCGCACGGCGGATCGCTTGGGCCATCCGGATGGCCCGGCGCGCCTCCGTGGGCAC
>JAKADO010000150.1 GCA_021820485.1 Bacillota bacterium | reverse complement strand
GCACCCGGCCACCACGAGCGGCCCCAGAAGGCCCAATGCCAAAATCCAGCCGTGATAACGCGACCTCACCATAATCCCTCGCCTTCCCTATGATAGGGCTAGGATGTCCCAGCAGGGGAAACGTATTCACAAAACAGGGGGGCCTTTGGTTATACTAGGAAGAAGGAGGTGATTCGGTGGATCAAGGGCAAAACCTGGACATCGGTCTGGATCAACAGTTAAAGGATCGCATCGCTGCCGTATGCATTCGAGAAGGACGATTGTTTGGCGCGGTACCGCAATCATCGCTCACCACCGATGAAATGATGCAACTGGCGCGGGCAGGCTGGACCCGTCGGGATTATCAGGATGCCCCGGTGATGGAGGCTCCGCAATCCACCCTCGATTGGGTCAATTTGCGTGACAATCACCGCGACCGAACGCTCCATGCCATTAGTCATCGGCTGCCCGAAGGGGCTCCTTGGGTAGGCACCCGCCAAGCCATCTTGGAAGAGTTGCTCGCCTCGACGTGGGAACAGCAGGAAGACGAACTGAGGACCTTACTGCATGCGTTTTGCTACGCCTCCATTTGGAGTCAAGACCATGGCCGCGAGGCGCTGGACAGCGCCATCGAGTCGTCGGAGACCTTTTTCTTCTATACGCAACGCATGCGGGACACAGCGGCTAAGGCAACCGAATACGCCACCGAAGCGCCCAATTCGGACGATGCGTTTTGGGAGATGGTCTCTTCACTGGATGAAGTGCGCGACTAAAGCCAGCGCGCCATCCAAATTTCATCCACCCATTCGCCCAGAATGCGGTATTGGCGATACCGGCGGCCTTCCTCTTCGTAGCCAAGCCCTGCATAAAGGCGGATCGCCGCGTGGTTGCTGGCAAACACCGCCAAGGAAACCTTCTGCACCCCTACCCCTCGAGCCCACTGCTCGGCCGAACCGAGAAGGCCCCGCCCGATGCCCCGTCCTCGAAATTCCGGATGGAGGGCCATGCCGAAAATCGCGGTATGGGCATTTTTTTTCAGCACGCCACGCACCATTTCCAATGATCCAGCGATGGCCCCCTCTTGCTCCGCCACCAGAATTAGTTGCACCTCAGGATTTCTGTGGCGAATGATCGCGGCTTCTTGTTCGACGGGAATTTGCGCCTTTTCGTCCGCGATATAGATCTCTTCCTGCCCCACGCGATTCAGCAAATTGATGAGTTCCGGGGCGTCCTCGACGCGGGCGTCTCTGACCAAATACGGGATTTGGCGTCGATCGTGATAGGTTTGGTGAATTGTGGTGGAATGCATCCTCTCGTCCCTCCGCTTGGTGTCGGAAGGCTTCGCCGTGCAAGAGCCGTTTTCCTGTTACTGGACGGCGCGGCTTTCGGCGCCGGGGCGATACCGCCCGATCCACTTCTTCAATGAGCCGTAAAGCGTGATACGGCACGGCCAAAACCCGCTGCCGGCCTTTGTTGTCGCGGCCCCAAAACTTCAAGGCCGCGTCGTCCCAAAAGACATGCGTCGCCTGATAGACATCCGATGTGGTTTCGATTCGGTAATACCGTCGCGTCATATGGCACCGCCTCGTGGATGGCCCGCAATGCCTGGCCTTTTGAGGGTAGGCTTCCCGCAACCGGTCAGGGTTATGAAGTAGCGTCTTGAAGAAATTCGGCCACTAACGCTCCCATTTGCTTCTGTTCCACCAAAAAGGTGTCGTGGCCCCACGGCCCCTTCAGCCAACCGAGCCGCGCCGATACGCCAGCTTCGGTGAGCGTCCTGAAGTGAGCTTCCATCTCATCGGGCGGATAGAGGATATCGCTCTCAATGCCCACCATCCAGACCAACGTCTCTTTCAAAGCCTGGACGTGTTCGGCGTTTAACGCAAAGGCATCCATGGCGCGGGTCAACGTCAGGTAGGTGTTGGCATCAAAACGGCTGACCAGCTTGGTCCCCTGGTAGCGCAGGTAGGAACTGATTTGGAATTCGTCCATTCGCGGCGCCTGCAACGCGCGCCCAAATTTGCGCCCCATCGAGTCCGGGTGCTGGTAGGAAATCATGTCGGCCATGCGCGCCACCGCCAAGCCCTGCTCAGGGTATGGCCCCTCGTAGTAATCTCCACCGCGAAAATGCGGATCGCCCACAATGGCAGCCCGGCCCACGGCATGGTAGGCAATGGCCCAAGGGTGGTGCTCGATCGGCGCCCCAATCGCCATGAGACTCTTGGACTCCGCCGGATATAGGGCCGCATAGGCAAACGCCAGCATTCCGCCCATCGATCCCCCAATAAGATGAACCGGTTCGGCATGCCAGGCATGAATCAGGGCACGCGCCGCCCTGGCCATGTCAAATAGGGTCAAGGAGGGAAAGCGGCTACCCCATGGATCGCCCAATGCATCGGCTGATGAGGGCCCAGTCGATCCCATGGCTCCCCCCAGCACGTTGAAGCATAGCACGTGAAACCGTTCCGTATTCAGACCCGCTCCAGGGCCAACCACACCCTCCCACCAGCCCGGCGAACCCACCGAGGTATGGCTGGCTGCTCGGCTGTCTCCGGTCAAGGCATGAAACAGCACCACGGGGACACCCGAAGGAGGCCCCCATTCCTCATAGGCGAGATGCCAGTCGTCAATCGTTTCTCCGGAATCGAGGCGCAAGGGGCTGTCCCCGTGATAGATCTTCAGTCCCTCCCACGGAAACCCTTGGCGTTCCTGCCAAGGCCATATCCGCTTAGTAACCATTGGCTTCACAGGGCCCGCCTCCTTCCAGTGCGAAGTATTATACCAATGAGGTGTTGCGATTCGGCCGACCGAAACCGAGCCTAGCGCTCTCCATTGCGTAATAGTGTACTCGATTCCGAGTGCAAGTCCAGGACTTTCTTGGCCCGAAAGGCCGCCTTCCGCACGCGGCCATCCGCATCCTGGGTCAACGGCATAAGAAGCGCCATCCCCGATTCCCCGAACTGCCGTGCACGCTTGGCGGTAAAGCTCATCGCCACATTCCAGCGCGCAGCCCACTCCGGTCTCTCTGCCCACCATGCCATCCGCTCCAGAGTCTCCTCCGGATAGAGAGGCAATAACCCGTCCCCCAAGCAAAATGGCCCGAGGTTCTTCCGCACGTATTCGTCTTCTTCAGGAATCAACGCCTCCACCAGTTCCAGCAATGGCCCCACCGCCACTTTCCCGGCGTGGGCCAACCCTTTCACCGCCACCGCAATCGCCCGCTTCACTCCCGGCGTCGCCTGCAACGCCCAACTGCGGTAGAGGACGAAGGCCGATTCGGGTCCGGATTCATACCGCACATGGAACGGATAGACCGCCCATTCACGCACTTCCCAGTCAGGATCCTCCGCCAGTGCCCACACCAGACCGGTGAGACTGGGATCATCCAGCCAACGAGGCGCTATCAAGAGCGAGGCGACTTCGCGGGCACCACTCACCGGCGACTGAGCCAGCAACGGGATCCATCGCAGAGCCTCCTCGGCCAAATCCTGCGCCAATGCCTGCTTCTTCCGACTGGACAGGCCTGGCTTCCCATGATGCACTTCTGAAACCAAATACGTCTCGACGGCGGAGAGATTCCAGGAGCTTCCCAAGGCACGGTCCCCCTTCCTGTGGCTTCCATTGTGACGGAGCGAATTCCCGCGCGCAATGCTAATCGGGCCCTTTAGCTCGCCACGCGCACGGTTGATTGCGTATGATGGGACATGATACCCACGAGGAGGGCGTCTTTTTTGCAAAGCTTGTGGCATCAAGAAACCGCGGGGACCTGCCCTCGCATCTCTGGACGACAGGAAACCGACCTCGCCATCGGCGGCGGCTATACCGGCAGTTGGCTCGCCTACTGGCTTAAGGACAGTGGCCTTCGGGTCACTCTTTTGGAACGGAACTTCCCAGGGTACAGCGCCAGCGGCCGGAATGGCGGCCTGTTGCTGCAGGGCCCTGCGCAATTGCTGGGTGATGCCGCGCACCTCATGGGAGAAGCCGAGGCGGTGGATTTCCTGCATTGGACCCGCTGCGCCTTCGAAT
>JAKADO010000149.1 GCA_021820485.1 Bacillota bacterium | reverse complement strand
GAATGATGATGGCGTGCTGCTCCGCACCGTGCGCACGTGGATATTTCAAAACCGATCGTATGAACGGACCGCCCAGGCTCTGCATACCCACCCCAACACCATTCGCTACCGTCTGGACAAGGTGTTTCAGTTGCTTGGCGCCACCTTTCCGGATGACCACGTGGTCATGCAGCTGCGCCTCGCATTTTTGTGGTCCATTGAGGTACGTTTGTAAAACTTCACAAAATTCGACTGAAATCTTAGAAGAGTCTCCATAGCAACCCCTCAGCCAACCCCTCATACTGTCTCTATCCTCGAACCTCTGGGAGGGATTGGCTTGTCATTAGTAGAGGAAGCGCAGCAGTTGAAGCCGCAGCTTGTCCAGTGGAGACGGCACCTGCACCAGTTTCCCGAGCTCAGCTTTCATGAAGTGGAAACGCAGCAGTACCTTCTCGATGCCTTGTCCGCCATGGGACTCTCACCCAAACCCATCGGAAAAACCGGCGTGGCCGTCGACATCGGCCAGGGCCAGGGGGGAGTCGCCATTCGCGCCGACATTGATGCCCTGCCGCTTCAGGAGGAGTCGGAACATCCGTTTCGCTCGCAACGCCCCGGCGTGATGCACGCCTGCGGCCATGACGGCCATACCGCCATCCTGTTGGGGGTCGCCAAGCTCTTGAGCGCCCAAGCGGAGACCCTGCCGGGACGCATCCGGCTCATGTTCCAACCGGCCGAGGAGCTCATGCCGGGAGGCGCCAAGCTGCTCATTGCCGATGGGGTCTTGGAGGACATGGATCGCGTGTTGGGCTTGCATCTGGCGTCCGATCTGCCCACCGGCGTGGTCGGCACCATCGTCGGCCCTGCCACCGCCAATGCGGACCGCTTCACCATTGAAATTGAGGGACGCGGTGGCCACGGCTCTCAGCCCGAACGCACCATCGACCCCATAGTGGCCGCGGCCGAACTGGTGTTGAGCCTGCAAAGCATTGTCAGCCGCAACATTAGTCCCCGCCACTCCGCCGTCGTCACGGTCGGCACGCTAGAGAGCGGCAGCAATTTCAACATTATTGCGCCACGGGCCCGACTGACTGGGACCGTGCGCACGTTTGACGCCCAAGATCGGCATCTCATCGAAGAGCGCATGGCGGCGCTGGTCACGCACGTCAGCGAAGCGCATGGCGCAGAAGGCCGCCTTGACTACATCCAAGGCTATCCCAGCGTCATCAACAGCCGCGCCGAAACCGAGCTTGCGGAACACGTCATCACCCGCATCTTGGGTGCCAATGGTCTGGCGCATCCCGAGCCGCTGATGGCAGGCGAGGACTTCTCCTACTACTTGGAGGAGCTCCCCGGCACCTTTCTCAACCTCGGGTGCGGGAACCCCTCGGTGGGGGCCACGTATCCCCATCACCATCCCAAGTTCACGTTGGACGAAGACGCCCTGCCCATCGGGGTCTCGATTCTGGCATCGCTCGCATTGGAATTTCTCATGCTGGGCCAATCATAAATGAAGGGAGCAACGTCCATGGTACCTGAGCACATCCAGTCCCTGCTGCCGGAATTGGTGGCCTGGCGTCGTCATTTGCATGCGCATCCGGAACTCGGCTACGAAGAGTATAAGACTCAAGCGTTCATCATGAAGACCTTGGAGTCCCAAGGGCTCAAACCGTATGCCGCCGGTGACACCGGGGTAGCGGTAGACATTGGCGCATCGGGCCCTCTAGTCCTGGCGCGGGCAGACATTGACGCGCTCCCCATCGACGAAGAAGCTGACGTGGAATACCGGTCGCAAAACCCAGGAGCCATGCACGCCTGCGGCCACGATGGTCACGTGGCGATGATGCTGGGCGTGGCGAAAATCCTTCCCGAGCTGCTCGCGCAATCCGGTGGACGGGCGCGGCTCATTTTTCAGCCGGCTGAGGAGAAGCATCCTGGGGGCGCCCTGAAGATGATTCGCGATGGAGTGCTCGACGGCGTCTCCCGGGTCACGGGCCTCCATCTTCAGGCAGAAATGCCTCGAGGCCGCATTGGCGCCCGCATCGGGGTACAGTCCGCCAATTCGGATCGCTTTCGCATTCTCATCGAAGGCCGCGGCGGCCATGGCTCCGCGCCGCACCACACCATCGATCCGATCCCGGTGGCTGGACAATTGATTGGCGCGCTGCAGACGCTGGTGTCCCGGCACGTGAACCCCACCGATGCGGCAGTGGTCACCATCAGCGCCATTCAATCGGGGTCAGCCTTCAACGCCATTCCCTCCGCCGCCGAGTTGAAGGGCACGGTGCGCACCTTCAAGCAGGAGGTGCGGGATTCCCTCGAAGGCGCTATGCGGACTATGGTTGAAGCCACCGCTGCGGCATCTGGAGCCCGCGCTGAGCTCGACTACATGCGGGGATACCCGAGCGTCGTCAACACCGAGCCGGAGTGGCGACTGTTTCGCGCCGTCGTGGACGAATATGCCGGGCCTGATGCCTGGATGGACATCGATGAGCGCATGGGAGGCGAGGACTTCTCGTATTACTTGCAAGAGCGGCCTGGGGTCTTTTGGAACCTCGGGGCTCAGATAGGCCCCAATCCCTACCCCCACCACCACGGGTGCTTCACCTGGGATGAAGCGGTCATGCCGCTTGGGCTCTTTATCATGGCACGCACCATCATGGCGTACACGGGCGCCTAAACCCGATTACACCGTCAAAACAAAGGGGGTATACCGATGTCACAGCGGCAACCTGGAATCGCCGCGCCGGCAACAGAGACCGTCCGGTCGGCTGCCAGCCAAAGCACCCAGCGATTTATCCTGATCCTGTTGATTGCATCCATTCCCGCATTTCTTGAGGGCTTTGACAACAATCTCTTCACCTTCGGCGCGCCCTATATTGTGCACAACGTCCACGGAACAGCCGCCCTCTTGGGATCCATCGCGACGGGCTACGCATTGGGGATTGCCATCTTCAGCATGGTGGGCGGATATTTGTTTGACCGCACGCCGGTGAAGTACACCGTCATGGCCTCCATTGTGCTCTTCGCCGGCTTTACTGTCCTCACCGGCTATGTCACCTCGCCGACCGAACTGTTCTTGGCGCGATTGGGCGTTGGACTTGGCGTCGGTGTGTTTCAACCCGCTGGCGCCGCGCTGTTGGGCGACATTTTCTTCGAAACCCGCGGGCGGGCGCTGTCGATCTTTTCCGTGCTGTTCGGCC
Source organism: Bacillota bacterium (assembly GCA_021820485.1). Lineage (GTDB taxonomy): Bacteria > Bacillota > Sulfobacillia > Sulfobacillales > Sulfobacillaceae > Sulfobacillus_B. The sequence continues at coordinate 910 of JAKADO010000149.1, read as the reverse complement.
TCGGGCTCTTCGTCGGCCCCTATCTCATCGGACCCTTCCTGCCGCATTACCAGACACCGTTCATTCTCTCCGGGATTGCCGCACTGATTTCGCTCTTGCTCTTCTACCTTTTCATTCCGAAGACCTACAAGGTCTTGGAAAAGCAGGAGATTCGGCTGTCTGGCATGTTCAACCGCAACGTGCTCATTCTCTCCATCGGCATCTTCTTGTTCGGCATCACCTTGTTCGGATTCCTCGGCTACTATTCGGACTACCTCATCAACATCCTGCACTTGCCGTCGGGCACCTCGGCCGGCATCTACTCGATGGGCGGCTTGGGCGGCCTCATTTGTGCGTTCCCGATTGGATACTTGGCGGATAAGATTGGGCGGAAGCGCGGATTGTCGTTCGCGTCGCTGCTTATCGTCATCGGCAGCGTGGGCATGTTCCTGGTGGCGAAAAGCATCCTGCCGCTCTTCGTGCTGACCTTCCTCTTCGGGGCCGGGTGGGGCATCTTTGTCGGCCTGACTGTGGGATTGGCGCAAGACTCCACCAGCGATGCCATCGCCGGCAGCGTAACGGGGTGGATCTACCTGGTGTTCAACGTGGGCGCTCTCTTCGGCGGCCCGATCTTCGCCTTCTTCATCCCCTCCGGATTCAAGACCGCCGGACTGATTACGCTGGGTCTGACGAGCATCCTGTCATTCGTTCTGACGCTCCTGACCCGCCCCGTGGCCAAGAGCAACATCGACCTCGCGCACTAAAAGATACCGACGAGAGGCCCGCTTCCCGGCAATGGTCGTGGGATCGGGCCTCACTTAAAGGAGAGGCTTTTCATGGGAAAAACATTGATCCAGAACGTGCATCTCGTCGATGCCGAGCGGGAAATGGTCCAAGCGGGCGCCGTCCTCATTTCCGAGGCCGGCCTTAT
>JAKADO010000148.1 GCA_021820485.1 Bacillota bacterium | reverse complement strand
AAATAACAATGAAAGTGTTCCTCGCCGACTTTTTCCCAAGCCGTATGAAAAGCCTCGCGGTCCAGTTCCAACCGCGGCCGGAGAGCGGCATAGACGGCACCGATGCCCTCTGACTCCGCCGCCTTGAAATCCAGTAGTGTATTGTCCAAATCGAAGAAGAGCAAGAAAAGTCCTCCCCTGTCGCCCAGCATGCCCGCTCAACACCGGCAATCACCCATAGTCTCTTCCACAGACATCCGTTTTCAGCATTATACGTCCTATTGAAGGCATTGCCAGAGACATTTCCGCGTCAAGCTCGCGGCGGCGCCAAACCTTTTTCGGAAACCTTCGCCAAAAATCCACGTTTTACTATTGATGAAGCGTGTCGAAACCCTGACAATAGATGATGAATGTTTCTGTCGGCCATGGTAACGGGAGGGATGACATGAAATCGAGAAGGCGGCAGCGCACCGTCATTGCCTTAGTCGTCGCGATTGTGGATGTCGTCCTTTTGAACCTGGCCAACTTAGGTGCCTTTTGGCTCCGCTTCGAAAGCTTTCCGCCGGCCTACAACTGGGCTGCCTATCTTCGGCTCTACCCGTGGGAAGCGGCCACGCTCTTGATTGTGTTTTACTTTTACGGCCTCTACAACTACGCCAACAAGACCTCCGCGGAAATGAAAAGCGCGATTGTCACCGCAGTGCTCATCAATGGCTTCATCGCCATGGCGATCACATTCCTATTGGTGAACATCGGCTTTCCGCGCTCCGTGTTCATTCTGTCGGTGTTTTTGCAGATTCCCCTCTACGGGCTCTGGCATCTCATCCATCGTAGCTACATGCTGAGAACCGCTCCAGCAATGCATGTGCTGGTGATTGGTCCAGAGCCCGAATGGCCCGATTTGGCGGTGCGGGCGGGCCAATTCTTGCCCCGCATTACGCTCCATTACGCCACCCCTGCCATGGCCAGCGATCCGGTGATGTTCACCGACATGCAAGCCGTTCTCATCGGCCATGTCACCGTGAAGGATCGGGAACGCTACTTTCTGGCCGCCATGTCCAAGAACATTCCCTGCCTATGGTCCCCGGAACCGTATGACGTCCTGGTGGCCGGAGCGCAGTTGACCAGCCTCGACAACACCCCCATGTTTTCGCTGCCTTCGGTGCGCACTCGCGGCGGATCTTTCGCCTTTAAGCGCACCGCCGACATTGTGATAGCGATATTCGGACTCATCCTGACGTCTCCCTTGATGGGTCTCATCGCCCTCATCACGCGGCTTGACAGCGGCGCCCCGGTGCTGTTCCGCCAAGAGCGCATCACCAGCGGCGGCCGCACTTTCAATCTGGTGAAGTTCCGGACCATGGTGCAGAACGCCGAAGCAGCCACGGGACCGGTGTTGGCCGAAGCCAACGACCCGCGCGTCACCCGGTTCGGACGATTTCTGCGGGCCACCCATTTGGACGAGCTGCCGCAGTTTTGGAACATCCTGGTCGGTGACATGTCCTTGGTCGGCCCGCGTCCGGAGCGGCCCGTCTTCGTGGAGAACTTCCGCGAGAATGTCCCCCACTATGACCTCCGGCATTTGACCACGCCGGGACTGACGGGACTGGCCCAGGTGGCGGGAACCTATGAATCCTCACCGGAAGACAAGGCGATCTACGACCTCCATTACGCGAAGACCTGGAACTGGCTCAAGGACGTCAACATTGTCATTCAGACCCTGATTCAGCTCATCCGCCGCTAAGTCCTCCGCTTCATGGTACACTCGAAGCATATCGGAATCCGCATGAGGAGCCTAAGGAGGCAATACTGTGAGCCATCCCGTCTTTGTGGTCATCGACATTCAAAACGACTATTTTCCGAATGGCGCCATGGCGCTTCATGAACCCGTCAAAGCCGGTGAAAAGGCCAAAGCGGCGCTCGACTATGCGCGAGCACACGACTTTCCCTGCATCATCGTGCAGCACGTCGCGCTGAACCCCGCCGCCACCTTCTTCCGGCCAGACACCGAAGGCGTGAAGATCCATCCCGACTTTGTGCCACAAGCAGGCGACATTCACCTGGTGAAGCACTATCCCAATGCCTTTCGCGAAACCGAACTGGACCAGAAACTCGCCGCACTGAATGCCCATGAACTCGTCATCGTAGGCATGATGACCCACATGTGCATCGACACCACCACGCGCGCGGCGGCGGACCGGGGCTACCAGGTTACACTCTTGGGCGATGCCACCGCTACCAGGGATCTCACCTACGGGGAGGCCCAAGTTCCTGCCGAGTCGGTGCAAACGGCATATCTTGCGGCACTGCACGGCAGTTTTGCCGAAGTGGTGGACACCGACGCCTGGATGAGCCGGCAAACGCGTTAGGCCGGCTTTTCCTGCCGGCCTTCACCCTGGGGCCGGTCCTGCCAACGCCATAGGAGCACCACCAAGAGCGCCACGCCGAGCGCCAAGAGGCCCTCCACCAGGAAAGTCTCGGGGCGTCCTATCGCCGAGAGGAGCCAACCGGAGAGCAGCGGCGTCGCAGCCATGGCGACGACAAAATAGACCTGCGTCACGCCCAAATTGGTGCCGCGATCCCCATCCTGACTCCGTGCCGAGACCGCCGTCAAGAAGGCGATGTTGAGCCAACCGGCGGCAAATCCCCCCAGAAAGATGGCGACGCCATCCACCCCTATCTGATGCACGGCGGTGAAAAAGAGCGACACCGCCACCAGGGCGGTGGAATAGGCAACCATGCGCTTCATGCCAATGCGCTGGAGCACTCGAGCTCCCATGATGCCGGAGAGAATCATGCCGAGACTCATGAGCGCGGTCACCAGACTGGCAGCGCTGTCCGAAAGCCCCAAGCGGATCAGGACGACTGGATAGAAAGACTGGGCCAGCGATTGGGGAATGGCGCAGAGAAGCGCCACCAAGCCATTCACCACCACAAACGGCTTCCGACTGGCGGGCCAGAGCCTCTGCACGGCGCCCAGAAGACTCGCCGGACGGGCATTCATCTCTCGCTTGGGAAGCGTCAAGCCAATCACCAGGGCCATGAATGAGAGGCTTCCCGCCAGCACAAATCCCCCCACAATGCCCAAAATCTCCGCGATGCCTCCCGCCGCCGCGATGCCAATCAGCGCACCTCCCTTGGTATAGGAGGTAAAGAGGCCAAGATATTGCGCACGGTTGCCTGGCTGCCGGCTCACCTCCGCCTGGGCCGCAATCCAGAAGAGTCCGCGCGCCGCCCCCATAAAGAGCTGGCCGACCACCAGGGCGGCCATCGGAAAGGCCTCTCCCGCCACCACGATGAGCCCGGCCAAGGAGGCCAGCAGGAACGTGACCCAGAGCACCCAGCGCTCGCCCAGCCAATCCACCAAAGGGCCGCTTAAAATGCGCGTCGGCAGCTGCAGCACACCAGGAATGGCGGCCAAAATGCCCACCATCCAGACGGGCAAGTGCTGCTGCAGCGCGTCCAAGGGGATCAGGACGGCAAAGGTGAGATAGGACACATTGAATAGGAATCCGGAGGCGTACACCTTTTGCAAGTTTGCACGATGAGACACCCCGACCGCCCCCTTCCTCCCATATGCTACATTATGAATTTCTACGCTTCACTGACCTGTCCGGCGACATCTCCTGTTATGCTGGAGACAGGGGTTGTCTCGCGCCCCATCCATCACTCGGGGGTAGGAACATGTGGAATGATTTCAAGGCCTTCATCGCCCGTGGAAATGTCATGGATTTGGCGATCGGCCTCATCATTGGCACGGCCTTTTCGAAGATTGTCTCCACCTTGGTGGCCAATATCGTCATGCCCCCCATCGGGCTTCTTCTGGGCCGGGTGGATTTCTCCAGTCTCTACATCAACCTCTCATCGCATCACTATGCCTCGCTGGCCCAAGCCCAAGCCGCCGGCGCGCCGGTGATTGCCTACGGCCTCTTCATCAATTCCGTCATTGACTTTTTCATCATTGCCTTTGTCATTTTTCTGGTGATTCGCTGGCTCACACATCTTAAAAAGCCTCATGCGGCCCCGGCAGCCACGACCAAGCCGTGCCCGTACTGCATCAGCACCATCCCGCTCCAGGCCACGCGCTGTCCGCAGTGCACCGCCGTGCTGGAATCCT
>JAKADO010000147.1 GCA_021820485.1 Bacillota bacterium | reverse complement strand
TGGATTCGGGTGAATCCATTCCCGAAGCGCTCCGCCGGGAACTAAAGGAAGAAACGGGACTGGACTTGGTGGCGATTCAACGCTACCTCGGGCATTACGATTACGACGGAGAGTTCGGACTCACCCGCCAGTGGAACTTTGAGGTGCAGGTGGGTCCTTATAAGCACATCGTTCATCCAGAACACACAGCCTCCTGCTGGGCCGCCCCCGCCGATTGGGCTTGCCTTCCCATGAGCGTGGAAATGCGCGGAGCCCTCATGGCGTATGCGGCGGATCGATGACCGGCCCCCCGCTCGTGGGCTCAGCCATTGAGCTCCGCCCGGTCAATCCGGAACGCGACGCCCCCGCTTGGTACACCATCGCGCAGGACGCCCGCCTGCACCAATGGACGGGGAACACAGTACCCGCGGGCTTGGAGGACACAATCCAACTGCTCGAAACCTATCGCGCGTCCCCCGACATTTTCGCTTGGGCCATTTATCTCCGACAAACCGGTGCGATGGCTGGCACCTATTGGATTTCAAGCGCCGTGGAGTGGGAGGGTCTAACGGGATCCTCGGACGCCCAACGCCTCAATCCAGCGTTGCGGCGCACCGGGATTGTTCCGGTGGCGCGGCGTCTCGTCTATGCCTGGGCTTTTCGGCAGTTCCCCATTGACGGCATTCTGGTCAGCGCCTGGGAGGCCAACACCAACGCGTGCCGGTCGATGGAGGCATTCGGCTTCCGACTGGTGCAACGGCACATGCGGAAAAACTCCAAGGCCGGATCTCTCAGGCCCGAGCGACTCTACCTTTTCTCGAGACACTAAGAAAAAGAGCCGCCCAAAGGCGGCTCTGGCGACGTCGAACTTATCCGATCATGGCGTCCGGCTCGTCTGGTGCCGCCCCGCCCGACACGGCCGCCAAAGCGGGCTGCCGAAAGTAGGCGCTACCCCTAATCCAATAGATGGCCATGGGTATGAACCCCAAAATCATGGAGCCAAAGCCTACCCAAAGCGTTGTCCCAGACAGCGATCCCACCACTTCGAAGAGCACCCAGAACATAAACACGGCACCAACGAAGGGCCACAATCCCACGAAAACGAAGTTCCCCACCGACCGCAACAGGAGATGCCGGTAGGTCAACACCACGGCCACTCCCGCCAGGCCGTAGTAAATGGCTATTTGAAGCCCGATGGCGTTGATCGCGTCCGTCATCACGGTGCTCACGGAACCCACGAAGTTGGACGACACGAACAACAGCAGCGACACCAGCCCCACCACCACGCTGGCCACCCACGGCGTCCGCCAAACCGGATGCACCCGCGCAAATCCCATGGGCAGCGTGCGGTCGCGTCCCATCGCGAACAGAGAGCGCGTGACTTGCAAAAGCGTCGTTTCCAGCGTGGCAATGGTGGACAGCATCACGGCAAAGGTGAGAAGCCGCCCTCCCAGACCCGGCCAAATGGCCTGCCCCAGCACAGACAGCACATTGGCGCTGTTGGCGGAGACCACCTTCGCGGGAAGTGTCACATTGGTGGCAACCGTGAAGACCTGAAACAGCAGAAATACAATCAAGACACCCCAGAGCCCTCCCCGACCCGGGGTTTTCAACGAATCCTTGGTTTCTTCGTTAAGGTTGGCACTGACGTCCCAGCCCCAGTAATAGAATGCCGCCACCAATGCCCCCGAAGCGAATCCGCTCAGGCCATGGAATCCGCCAAAGCCAAACCAGGACCACGAAAACGGCACCTTTCCGCCGGTCGCCGCGTGAACGATGGCGAGCATCGCGAACACCAACAGAATCGCAATTTCAATGGACGACATAATCCATTGCACCCGCGCGGTGATGCGGATGCCAATCATGACCATAATGGCCATCATCGCGAACCATAGGGCGCCGACAATTGTTACGAGGAGCGTATTGTTGGCCCAAGCGGCGTTGAAGAGCCCCAACGTGACGGACCCTGCCGGAAGCGACCCGGCCACCATAAAAATAGTGGCCGACACCAAGAGAGCCCAGCCGGCAATATACCCAAAGAAGGGATGGATAGCCCGCCCTACCCAGGCATAGCTGGCTCCTGCGTTGGCCTGGGTTCGGCCGAGATAGGAAAACGCAAATGCGATGCCGAACATCGGAATTCCGCACCAAAGCAGGGCGGCTGGTCCCATAAGACCCACGGCGCCCACAAGAACGGCAGTCGACGCCGCCAGGGAGTAAGCCGGGGCGCTTCCGGCGATAGCCATGATGATTGCGTCAAATCGGCCCAACACGTTTGCGTCAAGCGATTTGACCCCAGTGTCCTGCATCGAAAATCCCCTTCCACAAGGAAAATGTGAAAAACAAGACCCGAACTTCCTCGCCGGAACCTTAACCCCTGAAAAGGCCCCATTCCTCCCTTTTTTGATCGAACTCTCCATTCACTGGCCCATCTCGTCAAACCACCGAGCTGAGCCTCGCTACTCCGCGAGCTCCGACAACGCATCCTCAACACCGGAAAGCACGGTATCCATCTGCTCTTCCGACAAGCAATAGGGCGGTTCAATGCGGATGACGCGCGCATTGTTGAGCGTTCCCCCTACTAGAATGCGGCGCCGGAACAAGGCTTTCGCTACCGCGTACCCATCAGCGTCGTCACGGAACTCCAGTCCGATTAGAAATCCCCGACCGCGCACATCCACCAAGCGATCTTGGTGACGCGTCCGAATGTCCAGGAGGCGCCGCAGCATGTACTCGCCTTTCTTGGCCACAATGCCGGGAACATCCTCCGAAACCACCGTGTGGATGGTCGCAATAGCCGCGGCAGCAGCCAGCGGGTTGCCCCCAAAGGTAGAGGAACCCAGGATAAACGGGTTTTCCTCCATCTTGTCCCAGAATCGGTGCTGGGTGACCATCGCGGCAACCGGAGCCACACCTCCGCCAAACGCTTTGCCGAGGGTCATGATGTCCGGCACCACGCCCACGTGGTCCACGCCAAACAATTTACCGGTGCGTCCCATGCCGGTCTGCACTTCATCAACAATCAAGAGACACGCGTATTGGTCGCAAATTGCTCGAAGACTCGGCAGGTAATCGTCCGGCGGGATATTGACCCCGCCCTCGCCCTGAATGGGCTCCACGATGACGCCCGCCACCGTCTCCCCAGCGAGAGTCAATTGACGGATTGCCTCTTCCACAGCATCCGCCCGACCGAAGGGCACATGCTGAAATCCCGGAACCAGCGGCAAATAGGGCTTGCGATAGACTCCCTTTCCTGTTGCTGACAGGGAACCCATCGTCTTTCCATGAAATCCTTTCTCAGTGGAGATGAACCAGGTCTTTCCCGTGGCCAACCGTGCCAGCTTCAACGCCATCTCGTTCGCCTCGGTGCCAGCGTTGACAAGATAGGTGTGTTGCAAGTCGCCCGGCGTGATCATGGCGACAAGCTTGGATAGGTAGCCGCGCAAGGGGTCAATCAATTCTTGGCTGTGGAGAGCCTGATGATCCAGCTGATGTTTCACGACCTCCACGACGCGTGGATGCCGATGACCAAGCAAGTATACTCCGTAACCACCGAGACAGTCGATATATTCGTGCCCTTTTGTGTCACGAAATATCGCACCCTCATCTTCCCACTCCGCCACCTGCACGGTGTCGGCATAAGATTTCCGGCTCTTTAAGATAGCTGCGGTCACGTACTTCGGGAAATTCTCCAAGGAATCATCGATAATCCGCTGCTGGGTCTCGGCATCCAGATGATCGGCCGCAATGTAGCTCAGAACCCGCGCGGACTCCTCCTGTATGGCTTCATAATCTGCACGCATGATATCCTCCCTTCAATTTTCGACTGGTCTGCGGAGGGCGTCGGAGCGCATTCGGCGCCATGAGCCCCGCGCCTCCCCACACCTTTTCGCTTCAGAGCCATGGGAATCCTTTGGGCGTGTGGCCCTTCGGGGATGCGTGCAATTGTGCGGCGTGCCGATCGAAGGCATAATACGATACAGAATGGAGGGCCAGAAGCCGTGAAGAAAGTGGAAGTTGCATGAAGGATTGGCCGGATGTCCGCATCGAGCAGTACTTGAATGCCGTGGCCCGACCGTCGCCCCTCTGGGCAGCCGGAAGCGTCGCGGCGATGACTTGCGCTGAGGGCTGGTCCCTAGTA
>JAKADO010000063.1 GCA_021820485.1 Bacillota bacterium | reverse complement strand
GGTGGTGATGATGGCCGATACTAGAGGATTTTGGAACATTTCATGGAGATCGGCGAGCCGCTCATCACGGGTCCCCGCTGTGTGGCCGCTGTGCTTCTGGGCGTTGGTCCCAATCAAAACCCGGAACCCGAGATCTTGGAGATGTTGAACGCCGCGCATCAATCGACGAGGGCAAAATGCCGCCACCCCTGAGGCGGGGGAGACAATGCCGATGGTATCGCCGGTCTTGAGTGGGGGAGGCTTCAGAAGGCGCACGAGCATCCATTCCTTTCCGATGATCTTTTATGTCCCATCTTGAACGAGAATGGGTCTGATGCCAATGGCCTGATGGAACGCTCCCCGACGGAATGCGCCATGATAAGCTGAAGGAGAAGAGCGGGGGAGGTGTGCATGAGATGGGTTCGGGACCCATATCATCTCGGCCGCAGTGGTGGTGGTGGTCAACGATTCCGGGGAGATTCTCTTGATTCAGGGATGCCGGGAGGCCAGGTGGAAGAAGGGGAATCCATCCAATGCGCGGCGATTCGAGAGGTGAAGGAAGCAAGCGGCGTTGATGTCGTGATCGTGAAGTTCTGTGGCATTTTCCAGAACATCTCGGATGGCGTTTGCAATATTCTTTGGCCTCGTCGGCCCGTGGGAGGAATGATTCAGACATCAAAGGAGAGCCGGGCGGTGGGATACTTTCCAGTGGGGGAAGTCTTTCATCTGGTGACATGGAAAAACTTTGCCAAACGCATTCGCCTTTGTCTCACACCTGAGGAGCAACCTTTTTACGTCGCGTTTTGACAGGAATTGTCTTGGGAGGGTGCCGGGTGACATATCGGGAACACCGCGTACAAGAAGATTTGCGAAACTGGGATCCGCCATCGCCGCTGGAAGCGGTGTATTTCGAGGGTTGTCGGTTTCAAGGCGCCAACTTGTTGGAATGGCAGTCGATGCGGTGCGTGTTTGATCGCTGTGACTTTTCGGGCGCGCGGTTCAACGCATCGACCCATCGTGAGAGCGCCTTTCTCAATTGCCAATTCACCGGGGCCAACTTTTTTGATGCCCTGTTTGACCGATGCAAAATGACTGGATCCAGCTTCTCTGAGGTAACTTGGACTGGAGTCCGCATTGTGGGGGGAGATTGGTCGTATGGCAACCTCCGCTATGCCAAACTTCCCGGCGCGGATTTTTGCAACGCCAATTTGCAGGATGCTGACTTCAGCGATGCCGACTTGACGGGCGCTCAGTTTCGTGCGGCCAACATGAGCCGTATGGTCCTGACTCGTGCTGTCTTGGCGCAGGCAGACATCCGGGGAGCGGTCATATCCGACATGGATTTTCGCGGGGTGAACTTAAAGGGTCTCCACATGGACTATGACCAGGCAGCGCAAGTCGTGCTGTCGTTGGGAGCTGTCATCGATTAAAGGGCTCGCCCAACCTGCGAGTGAAGTCCGCCTGAATGGGATGCGCAACTTGCCGTCGGCCTCCATATCTCATTAGGGGTGAGGACTATGCATTTAATCGTAAATCGCCGGGATCATCTCTTGGAAGTGCGGGACGGCAGCGTGCTGGTGGCGCAATTTCCGGTGGGATTGGGCCGACAGGAATCGCCGACGCCGAACGGCCTGTGGACATTGACGGTGGGTGCGCTTCCCGAAGACCCAGACGTGGTTGCGACACTCTCCACCGGTTCGCTCACGTGTCTTCGTGCGACCGAAGATTTGGGCAGTCTCGGCCGCGACGCGAGCGGTGGATGAATCCGCCTGCATCCGTTGGCAGCGGATGTCCTGCGCTGTTGGCTTCAGGCGCGCGATACAGTGCAAGTGATCTGAAAGGGGAGCCCTCGCGGCTCCCCTTTCAGTGGTGGGACGGACGGAAGGCGCGCAAGGTCTCTTGGCCATCGAACCGCACTTGAGGCGGTTCTCGCCTCGGGCCACGACGCGCCCGACAAGCGACGTGGCATCCCAAATCACCAGGTCGGCCGGGAGGCGGACCGCCCTGTATTTTGCCATGCGCTCTTGCTGCAATTTGTCGGCAATAGGATAAGCATCCAAACGGGCAGTCGCCAGCGCCGACGGCGGAAACGATTTCCGTGGCGCCGGGAAAACATTTGAGTGCTCGAGGTGCCCGCTTTGGTGGCTGTTGCGCGAATGGGAAAGAATATCCGGGAAGGCATTGACCTGCCTTGGACCGGAGCAATACTATACTAATAGGGAGTATGAGTAGGGGGTGTTTCCGACGTATCAGTATGAAGCTGACAAGCAAAGTCTGATCGCCCGGCTCAAACGCGTGGAGGGACAAGTCAAAGGCATCATGCGGATGGTGGAAGACGGGCGTTATTGTCCGGACATCCTTCAGCAGGTCGCCGCCATGAACGGGGCCATGGATGAGGTGGCGCTCATCCTGTTGCGATCACATGTCACCGGATGTGTCAAAGACGCCATCGAACAGCACCAGGGTGACGAGCCCATCGAAGATTTGATGCACGTCATCCGCAAGGTGATTCGGCGTTAGGGGGAATACACATGGCATCGGCACCGACGACGCACGAGACCGCAGAAGTGCAGCTGGAAATTGCGGGCATGACCTGCGCGAGTTGCGTCAATCACGTTGAAAAGGCCTTGAAGACAGTGCCGGGGGTGAGCGCGGCGGACGTCAACTTAGCGTTGGAGCGCGCCCGCGTGCGCTTTTCCCCTGACATCGCCGGCACGGACGAATTTGTGCGTGCCGTGACAGAAGCAGGATATCAGGTGCGCACAGAACCGCGGACGGTGGTCCTCGACGGCATGGACGAAGCGCCTATTCGGGATCGGGCGGAAAAAGTGGCGCTTGCCGTTCCCGGCACCGTGCGAGCCGTCATCAATGCTTCGCAAGGAACCTTGACGGTCGAGCGAGTGCGCGGTGTGGGGGATGATGAGGCGCTCGTGACCGCCTTGAAGGAGGCCGGCTTCCATGTATCCGTGATGGAGCAGGGCCGGGAGGATCCGCGCCTGCGCGAAGCGGTCGACGCCCGCCGGCGGCTGGCGCTTTCGGTTTTCTTTACACTGCCGCTCTGGGCGGCCATGCTCAAGATGTTTTTGGGTGTAGGGCCGGCATGGTTCACCAACGGGTGGATGCAGTTCGCGGCCGCGACCATTGTCCAGTGGGGGCCTGGCTGGTCCTTCACGCGGCGGGCGTGGCTCAATGTGCGCCACGGCAATGCCAACATGGATGTGCTGGTGGCCACGGGAACACTGGCAGCATGGGCGGTTTCGGTCTATGGATTGTTCGCGCACGCTCCATTGTATTTTGATACGTCGGCCACCGTCATTACCCTGATCTTGGTGGGAAAGTATTTGGAAGCGGTCGCGAAAGGGAAGACGTCGGAAGCGATTCGCGAGTTGCTGGCCCTTACCCCCAACACCACCCGTCGTGTCAATGGTGATGGCGTGGTGGAAGAAGTGCCGGTCGAGTCGGTCACCGTCGGGCAGCAGCTCGAGATCCGCACGGGAGACCGCATCCCCGTGGACGGTCGGCTGGTTTCGGGAACCGCGTTGGTGGATGAATCCATGTTGACGGGGGAACCAGACCTCAAGCCGAAGGCGGTGGGGCAGGACGTGGCGGCCGGCACGGTGCACCGGGGCGATCGCGCCTTTGTCATGGAGGCCACCCGCATCGGTCGGGATACGGTCTTGGCGCATATTGTGCAGGCGGTGGAAGAGGCCCAGGCGGCCAAGGCCCCCATTCAGCAATTTGTCGACCGGGTTGCCAACGTGTTTGTTCCGGTCGTGCTGGGCATAGCAGCAGTGACCTTTATCGCCACGGGTTTGGTGACCGGCGATTACCGCATGGCGTTGTTGCGGGCGGTCGCCGTATTGGTGGTCGCCTGCCCATGCTCGTTGGGACTGGCCACGCCGACCGCGGTGATGGTTGGGAGCGGCTTGGGGGCCAAGCTGGGCGTGCTTTTTCGCAACGGCGAAGCCTTGGAGCGGGTGGCGCGGGTGAATGTATTGGCGCTTGACAAGACTGGCACTTTGACCGAAGGGCATCCGGCAGTGGTCCGTGTCGCGGCGGCCGCTGATATCCCGGAGTCCACCATTGTGACTCTGGCCGCTGCACTGGAAATGGAGTCGAACCATCCCTTGGCGCTTGCCGTGCGAAACCGCGCGATAGGACAGGAGCTCCCGCCGATGGAGGACGTGTACACCGAAGAGGGCCAAGGCATGGTGGGACAATATCAAGGCGAGACGGCGCTATTGGGCAATGAGAAACTCATGGAAGCCTATGGAGTCATAATCCCCGAGACATTGTCCCGGGCCATGGAAAACGAGGCCTCAGCTGGGCGGACCGTGGTGTGGCTGGCTCTGGGCGAGGAGGTCAAGGGGGCTCTGGTGATTGCCGACCGTCTCCGCAGCGATGCCCGGGACACCGTGGCCGCGCTCCAACGCCGGGGGCTGACGCTCCTAATGCTCACGGGTGACAATGCGCGAACGGCGCGGCGCGTTGCCGACGAGGTGGGCATTCGCGAGGTGCATGCGGAGCTTTCACCAGAGGATAAGGCTGCGCGCATCGCTGAGGTGGAGAAAGCCGGCCGCTATGTGGCGATGGTGGGGGATGGCATCAACGATGCGCCTGCACTGGCGCGGGCCTATGTCGGCGTCGCGGTGGCCAGCGGCAGTGATGTGGCGACGGAAACCGCCGAAGTGACGCTCATGCGCCCAGAGGTGGCCGCGGTTCTTCAGGCGTTGACTGTGGGGCAAAAAACCATGGGCAAGATACGTCAGAACCTCTTCTGGGCGCTGTTGTACAATGTGTTGATGATTCCACTGGCGGCATTCGGCGTCTTGTCCCCGATGATTGCGGGAGCTGCCATGGCGTTCAGTTCAGTCACCGTGGTGTCCAATTCGCTGTTGCTGAAAATGGGAGTGAGGGAGGCTCGATGATGGAAAAGGTGAATTTGGAGGTTCGCGGCATGCACTGCGACAACTGCGTGCAAAGCGTGACGCAGGCCTTGAAGGACGTTGAGGGCGTCAAGCTGGCTAAGGTTAGTTTGGAAGAAAACCAGGCTCAGGTGACCTATGACCCTGCCAAGGCTTCGCTGGAAACCTTGAAGGAAGCCGTAAAGAACGCCGGCTATGAAGTAGCGTAAAGGGATCGGAACAGGGGCTGCCGAACGGCAGCCCCTGTTCTCCGAGAGGGAGGATTACGACAACGGCAACAATTGCCCCTCTTGAGTCGCCAACTGCAGCTCCACCTGGCTGGGAGGGATGGCATCATCGAGCGGGGTGCCTGGAAGTTTCCTTGACATGTGCGCCAGCATCAAGTCAAAGGGCTCGGACAGGGCCGGTGGGCGGCGGGAGACCGTCGTATAGCCTTTTCCGCGGATGATGCCCTCGTCCTTAACGCGTTCCACGGCCTCGGCGAACATGGTGCTGTGGGTCGCCTCCCGTTCCTCCAGGAACTCCAGCACTCGATTCAATCCGGGGTCTTGGCTGTTCTTGCGCAGTTGGTGGTAAACGCGTCCCGCCCGGAGTTCGGCGGCGACATCCGACATGAGGTCGCTGACGACGTCGCCGGTGGAATTGATGAAGTCCCCAGTGAAGGGGGCGCCGCTCGAGTCAACCACCAAGGGACCTACGCCTCCGAGGTTCACCATCTTGTGCACCAACGAAGGGGCGTCGCGAAGGGCTTCTCCCGTGGCCTGCATATTGGGCTTCAAATTCAAGCTGGCATTGTGCGGTGTGGCATCTATGGCCATGAGCTGCACGATAGCGGTACCGACCATTTCCAAGTGACTCGCTTCTTCGACCGCGATGTTCAGCAACAGTTGCCGTGTCAGCGGATCTGCCGTGCCGAAACTTTGGACGAGATACTGCAAAAGCGCCTTTAGCTCTCCGTTGGCGCCACCAAACTGCTCCTGCAGCATGGCCGCTACTCGCGGGTCGCTGCCGGACACTTCCACCGGGAATAGCAAGGTCTCTTCGTGTTTAAACAGCTTGACCACCTCCCGGAACTAATATGGCACGCCTCATGCCGGGTCATGTCGGCGTGTCGATGGCATTACCTGGAAAACTGTATGCTGTTAGCGCTTCCACAACATGACGGTGACACCGGCCAAACAAATGGCGGCTCCGATCCATTCAGTGAGGCCTGGGCGTCGATGGTCGAATCCCCATCCCCAGAGGACCGAAAGAATAATGAAGATGCCTCCGTAGGCCGCGTAGACCTTGCCAAATGAGGCAAACTCCTGTCTGGTGGCGATGATTCCATACAAGAAAAGCACGAGGCCGCCAATCAGTCCCCACCACAGGGGCTTTCCCTGCCTAAGCCACTGCCAAACGAGATAGCCGCCTCCAATCTCGGCCAGACCAGCCAATATGAACAACGCGTATGCGCGAATCACGGGGCACCTGCTTTCCTGACGGTATTCCAGTCTTCAGCCAGCATGGCATAGATGGCCCAGTCGAGATACCCATCCCGATGCCGCCGGACTTGCCGGGCTATGCCTTCGAGATGGAAGCCCAGCCGTTCAGCGACAGCGTGGCTTCGATGGTTTTTGTGGTTGGGCGGCAATCACGACGCGGTTGAAATGATGCGACGCCAAGAGTTCATTCGTGACGGCGCGCACCGCCTGGGTCATGATTCCGCGTCCCTGGCGCGTGGCATCGAGCCAATAGCCGGGCGCCGTCGAGCGATTCGTCGGATGAATGCTTCCGCCTGGTCGCGGCCGTAGTCGGAATCCGACCACGAAAGCCATTGGCTGATGTGGGACGCATTGTGACGCACCGCGCGCACCATTTCGTCAGCCATGTTCAAATCCCAAGGCCTTATCGAAACTCCGGGAATGAGCGGTTGATGAAAGTCGATTGGACTCACCTCGGTCTCCTCCAACTATGCTGACATCCACGCTATCAGACCGTCGAGCCGACGCCAAACTTAGAAGCGCATAAGCACGCCCTTGGTCCCTCCATTTGTCCCGTGCAAGGGTTCTGGCGGAGGGGGCGGTTAGTGGCCATGATGGCCATGATGCTGCTGGCCCGGTGGAAACGGAGGGCCGCCGCCCGGTGGGACAGGGGGACCACCTCTCGGCGGCTGTCCGGGCACGCAGGGGCTGGTGGGAGGCCAATAGATGCTGTCCCATGGCAGCGGCACACCATGATGCCAATCCGCTTCAGGCTTGAGAAACACGGCATTCACCGATGGTCCGCACCCGGGTGCCCAAATTTCATGAGGATTGGAGACCGGCACGGGGACGACAATATGCGTGTGCCCGTGCGTGGTGGGCTGGGTGCCCTGTACGAACCAGGCGCCCTCGATGTCGGTGGCGGGCGTCTTGGTGCTCGCCAAGAGTCCCGAGGTGATGGAGACTTGGGGTATGTAGACCACTCCACCGGGACGCGGAAACGGGAGAGCCGGGACATGTTCCGCCTGGTTGACCTGTTCCATGATCTGCTGCCAGATCGGGCCGGCCGCGGCTGCTCCATAGGCGGGACCGGTGGGAATATTGGGTTGGGGGACATCGTGCTGGGCATTGCCCTCCCAAACACCGACCACCATTTGCGGTTCATAGCCGATGAACCAGGCGTCCCGCTCGCCGTTGCTGGTTCCTGTTTTACCCGCGGCCGGCCGTCCAATCCCCAGTTGCATGCCAGTGGGATCGGCTCCCGGGCCGATGCCAGGCAAAGCGGAAGGCACCAGCACCCGCTCCAGCATGTTGTTCATGATGAAGGCTTGCTGTGGAGAAAGTACCCCGTGCCCCCGCGGCGTGGATTGATACAGGACGCTTCCGGAGGAACTGACGACTTTGCGCACCCAGTGCGGCTGCATCATAATCCCCTGGTTGGGAAAGGTAGCGTAGGCGCGGGTCATGTCATAGACATTCACGCCGCCCTTCTTGAAGCCGCCGATGGCGACGCCCAATTGTTGGCCATCCACCTTGGGCAGTGGCAATTGAAACTTTTGCGTGGCGAAGTGGAACCCATAGTTGAGGCCGATGTCCTTAAGCAGGTGGACGGCCACGTCATTGTCGGAGATGGCTAATGCGTCGCGCAGCGTGAGGTAGCCGCGGTAGATGTGGTCATCATTTTGAGGCCACCAGGATTGACCACCAATGTTCTGGAAAAGCGGCACATCTTCTATGACGGACATTTGCGTATAGCCCTTGGCGATGGCCGGCGCATATTCCATCAAGGGCTTGATGGAGGAGCCCGTGGAGCGTTGCACCAAGGGATTGGTCGCCAAATCCAGGGGGTCCGAGCCTTGGTAGGAGCGCCCGCCGATGACGGCCCATACCGCGCCCGATTGCGGGTCTTCCACCATCACAGCCGCCTGGTAGGCAGGGTTTGAGCCAAAGTTTTTGGTCATCCATTGGTCGACCGATTGCTGGGCAATGCGATAAATGGTGGGATCCAGGTTGGTGTAAATCTTGAGGCCGCCATCATAAATTTCTGCCTCGGAATATCCGCGGTCCTCCAAACGGTGAATGACGTGTTGGATGTACCACGGGTAGGGATAGGGCGACGACCCGTTCCGGGAATTTATCGGTTGCGGATTGAGATGAAGGGGGGCGCGATAGGCTTTGGCGGCCTTGGATGCGCTAATCACACCGTATTTGGCCATGGCTTGAAGGACCTGCTGTTGGCGCGCCTTGGCGAGTCGGTAGTGGACCAGCGGGTCGTATAGGCTGGGAGCCTGGGGCAGTCCCGCCAAAAGCGCCGCCTGCGCCAGTGTCAATCGGCCCGGTGGCTCGTCGAAGTATGCCTTGGCGGCTGCATCGATGCCGTAGGCGCCATCGCCCAGGTAGACCTGATTCAAATACATGTCGAGCACTTGAGACTTCGAGTAGGTATGGGCTAATTCCAGTCCCAGCGCAACCTCTTGTATCTTGTAAGTGAGGGTACGGTTGTCGCGAAGAAAGAGCATTTTTGCCAGTTGTTCGGTAATCGTGCTCGCTCCCTGAAGCCCTCCTTGATGCAGCAAGTCATGCAGTCCAGCCCGGACAATCGATCGCACGTTCACGCCGCTGTCATGCCAGAAATTGTGATCCTCGATGGCGACAATCGCTTTCCTCATATTGGGGGACACAGCCGACAGAGGCACGTCAATGCGATTGATGTTTAGGTGGAGGTACGCCACAGGCTGGTCGAAGCGGTCATACACTACGGAATCCTGCCCCGCCGTCGCCAGATTGACCAGGTTGCCCAGCGAAGGGGCGGAGCTTACTGCCCGCATGGTTTCCCAACCTGCCGCCGCCAACCCCAGGGCCAGGATGCCTGAAAAGGCCCAGAGGGCACGGCGAAACCACGCCCGAGAACCTTCCGGAGGCGTGAGGAGGCGCCGATGGATAAGACGCTTAAGCCAAGGAGAAAATCCCTGCAGCGGGTCGCCGCAATAACGGCAAAACCGCGACGTTTTCAGATTGTCCCGATGGCAATTGGGGCAACGCATGATCGCTTGCACCTCACCTCAAGGAGAGAAATTTTCGGGATGCGAATCGACCCTCGGTACAGTATTCGAGGCGGTGGCACAAATTGAGAGAGGAAATGGATCAGGCGGCTTCGTCCGAAGCCGCCCTGGGGGAATCGTCAGGACGGCATGCGCCCCAAAATTTCGTCGGGTTCGGGAAAGCGGTTGTTCTCCTGTTTTTTAGAAAAGATTACGGTTCCGTTCACGCTCACGTTGAAGACCCCGCCGGACGATGGGATCAGTCGGGCCACTTCGACGTCGTTCTTGTAACGGTTCAAAATCTCCCCTACCACACGGGTAGCATGGGACAGGAAGCCTCAAGCAGTGCAGTACTCGATTTCCACCTGCATTCTCGCGTCATCTCCTCTCAGCAGCGTTTAAGCTACATGATGCAGCTAATTGCAATTGTTATGAAGAGAGGGGGTGGAGTCAAGCGTGGTCAGTGGGGTATTCGGGTCTTGGCGGCGGACGCCAGCGACAATAGGCCTGTGGGGAGCAGGGCCCAATCCAGCCCGAAACTGACCACAAAGAAGACCATGATGGTTAGTCCAAACACGATGAGAAAGGCCCGTGACCGCCGCAGGTGGAACACGAGCGTGCCCAGCACCGCGCTGAGCGCCAGCATGATCGGAGTCAGCACAATCCAAGGGGTTCCCGTTACCGGCAAGAGATGTTGGGTGTGGCAGGAGGCGGCGGCTGCTCCAATACTGGTGCAGCTGGCGCTCACGGGCATGTACCACATTGTCATCATCGCCGCGATGACCCCCACAGCGGACGCCAGCATCATCCAATCGACGGAAGTTTGAACATGTTGCCCGAAGGCGCTCCACACCAAGTTAACGCCGGTTTTAAGGGAAAGCTGTTCCGACTCGAGCAGCGCGCGAAACTCCTCTTCGTAACGGCTCCGCCAAGCCCGAGGATATAAGGCCATGAAGAGGTCGATGCTGCGCCGTTTCACGAGAGCACCCCGCTGAGACGGGCCAATCCGTGGCAGACCACTGCTTGATAGCGGAGAAGATCCTCTTCTAACACCGCCGCTCCTCGGGACGTGAGTCGGTACGGACGGCGGCGGTCGCCGATCTCGAGTCCTTCGATAAGTCCGGACTTCTCCAGCCGAGTTAAGGCGCCGTAAAGGGTCCCAGGCCCGAGACGGGTCCCGGTTATTGCGGCGATGTCTTCCATGAGGGCATAGCCATGCTTGGGGCCCCCAGCAAGGCTGGTGAGAACCAAGAGACGCGGGGACATGCTTTGATGCTGGCCCACGGAGCCACCTCCTACGTGCACGCTGGATTCTGCTTCCAGTATATTACGTTTTACGTAATAGCAACCCATAGACGCGCGAAACAAATTTGAGAGGATGGCTCCGAAGCCCGTAGCCAATTCATAATCCCGGGAGGGCTGAGTCGACCCGAATGGACATGCGCGGGGCTGGGTAAGGGCTTGGGTACGGATGGAATCCGTAGTACCATAGTGTTACCAAAAGCTGAGGGAGGCTTCCGCATGAAAGTCGTTTTGGCCATTGTACAAAACGCGGATCGCCCCAACTTGACGGAGGCGTTCCAGAAGGCCAAGATTCGCCACACCCGTTTGAATACTGTGGGAGGGTTTCTCAGCCAGGGCAACACGACCTTTGTCATCGGCATCGACGATGACCGCGTGGACCAAGTGTTGGAAATCATTCATTCAGAGTGCCACGAGCGTGAGGCGCTGCATCGGCCTGGCCACGGAGCCATGCATCCGGACGCCTATGTATCTCCCGTCCATGTGCAGGTCGGGGGCGCCACCATCTTTATTTTAAACGCCGAACAGTTTCGTCTGTGATGGCATCGTCGGGATAACGCGGGCGGTCGTGCCGAAAAACTTGGGTTGTGCCGCTGTAGAGCGGCCCGCCTAAGCGCCCGACCGCCTTCAAACGCATCGGGTCCACATAGCCTTTCTGAAGGACAGCATCATCGACGTGAATGTGTTCAATCTTTCCGACCAGCAAGTGGGAGGGGTGGGATTCACCATCGTCCATCCCGAAAGGGATGGTACGGTTCCATGTGCATTCCAGTTGAATGGGCGAAATGCGGATGCGCGGCGCCTGCACCCGGGCGGATGGCATCAGCTCCAACTGTGCATATTCCGCTTCGGAAAATTCATGTGGGGCCTCGATGGAGGTGAGGTTGGCAGCCTCCAGGGTGTCCTCGGTTACCACATTGACGACAAAGTCGCCGGTGGATTGCGCGTTTTGGAGCGTGTCCTTAGCTTCCCCATGCCGACTCATGATGGTGACGCCAATGAGCGGAGGATGAGCAGAGAGGCAGGTGAAAAAGCTAAAGGGGGCGACGTTGACGCTTCCCTCCGGATCCCGCGAGGTAATCCATGCAATGGGCCTCGGGACCACCGCCATAGTCATCCACTGATATGCCTCCAGAGAGGTGAGACTATCGAACGAAAGTTCCACAGGAATTCCTCCGACCCTTCAACTGACGCCGGGATAAGGGGTTGATTCCATCGTACCCCAGAGAGAGACCGAGGCCAAGTCGACTGGCCCATTACAGGAGGCCAACCCTCAGTCGCAACTAGCGTATGATGAACCCATGAGTTTGCATGCTATGGAGGCGATATAGGGTGGAGAGTCCAGTGAATCAACTGCAATCGTTTTTGCAAGACAGGAATTGGGATGCTTTTTTGGTAGCGGCGCCCGAACAGTTGAGCTCCGTGAATGCACGCTATTTAAGCGGTTTCACCGGCTCTTCGGCATATCTCTTGGTGTCCCGCGCACACGCTTGGCTGGTCACCGATTTCCGTTACATCGAACAAGCTGCCGCAGAGTGTCCTGGCTGGGAGGTTGTCCAACATGGGCGGATCGCGGATACGCTGGCGGATCTGGTGACCAAAAACCATCTCTGGCATCTAGGGTTCGAAGGGGACCAGGTGCCTTTCACCATGTTGGAGCAGTGGCGTCAAGCCGTTCCGGCGGTTTGGCATGCCACGTCGGGTGTGGTTGAAGTATTCCGTATCAAGAAGGGGCCGGATGAGATTCGAAAGCTCAGCGAGGCGGCTCGCATCGCGGGGGAGGCGCTGATGGCGGTCTTGCCGGGGATTAGCGGTCGTCGCGAAGATGACGTGGCCTTTCAACTGGAGATCGAGATGCGCAAGCGGGGCGCGGAATCGCTGGGGTTTCCCACAATTGTCGCTTCCGGTCCGCGGGGAGCCTTGCCACATGCCCATCCCACCGATCGGCGCATTCAACCCGGCGAGTTGGTCACGATAGACTTTGGCGCCCAGTATGAGGGTTACAAGTCGGATGAAACGGTCACCGTGGCTGTCGGGGAGGTTTCAAATGAACTGAAGCGCATGTATCAGATTGTCGCCGATGCCCAGGCAGCAGGCATTGAGGCGGCCGTTCCCGGGGCGAGCAGCTATGCGGTTGATCATGCCGCCCGACGGGTGATTGAGGAGGCGGGCTATGGCCCCTATTTCGGCCATGGAACAGGGCATGGTGTAGGCTTAGAGGTGCATGAGAGCCCCTATACCGTAAAAATGCCGGAGGCTGGCGTTGCCTTGGAGCCTGGCATGACGCTGACGGTGGAGCCTGGCATCTATATTCCCGGCCTCGGAGGAGTGCGCCTGGAGGATACGCTTCTCATCACCGAGACTGGGAACAAGCGCTTGACCACAGTGGCCAAAGAATTCCGCTCGATCTAATACATCATGCGGGGGTCCAGGTAATGTTTGAATTCCAATAGATTATTGGATGGGTCGATGAGCAGGAAGGTCCAATGCTCCTCGACCATGTCCTGGAATCGTCGCATCGGCTCTTGAAAGAACGGCAGTTCACGGCGTTCCGCCAAGCGCAGCAAGCGGTCCCAATCCGCTCGGTCTCTAAACGTAATTCCGAAATGGCGCGGGTACATTTCGGGGTTGGGATCGATTTTAGGAGAGAGGTGGCAGACCAACTGATCACCAAAAAAGTCCAAGGTGATGCGGTCATGATAGCGGCGCGCCAGTTTGCATCCTAATTTGGTCACATAGAAATCATAAGCTTCGTCCAAATCCCGGCAGGGAATCGCTAAATGAAAGACGTTTTGGGATTCGCGCACCGTAAGTGTCCTCCTTTGTTGTATGAAGAGTTTCTCTTGATTATAGGACAAGCATTCCTGAACTAGGCTGAGATTGCGATGAATCTTTGCGCCGAGTGCGTGTCGGATCGCCCTCCCTTAAGAGCAATCAAGCTTCGGCCGTCACGGCCAGCAGGGCAAAGGCCGGAAGCCAATGGTCCAGAAAGTAATGCCGCCCGGTCGAGGCGGGGAGGGCATGATCAATCAGTCGATGGGTTGCTTGGCGACACTGGGGCTGCCATTCGTGATTGTCGGGGAGATGCCGGGCGATCTGTTGAAAGGCGTAGGCGCGGCTGAAATGAAGGCCATAAAGATGGCTCGCCTGGCCGTCGGAGGGATCGGGAAGCTCAAAGGGTTCAGCCAACGCGCGCAGGCGTGCCGGGTCGAGAAAGTGCGCTGCCCAGTCGATGAACTCCTGTCGGCCCAAGACGGAGGCCATAAGGGACGCCTCGCTCAAGGTTGGCGACAGGAAATCGCTGCCGCTAGGCTCGAGGCCGTAGGCATCTCTGCCATCGTTCAGATACCAACGGCGCGCAGCATGCAGGATGCTTTCCTGCAAGGCTTCACCCTGCCGTACCGCCCAACGCCACGCCAAATCAAGGCTGAAGGCGGAGTTGGCGTGCAATCCATGGCGGACGGGGTACGGGGACGCGTCAAGCCAACGGCTCAGTTCCTCCGCAATCCATTCCGCCAACGGGGCTAGGGCAGAAAGCCAGGCCTTGGCATCCCCATCCTGCCATTGTGCGAGTTCGTCTGTCAACTTCAAGACCCAGGCCCAACCATAGGGCCGCTCCCAGGCGTGTCGTGAGGGCAGCGCAAAAAAGGCCAACTCTTGTTGCACGGCCTTTTGGGACAGATGCTCATCCAAGGCATTCTTGATGGCTTCCAGCGGAATGCGGGGGACACGGAGGCGGGCCAACCGCACCAGTACCCAGTGCATTTCGACGGCAGAATGCCAGTCGTAGCTGCCATAAAAGGCGGGGTGCTGAACGCGCGGCCGCAGGTCATTCAGGTCGTCTGGACCATCGGCCAAGACCATGAAGGCATTGGGAAACTCGCGATCAATGTTGCTGAGGGCTATGCGGGCCCACGTGGGGCCATAGGTTTTTAAACGCTCATCCAATGTCACACACTCACGTCCTTCGATTAAAGCGCTGTGGGAATGGGATGCACCGCCCGGTGCCTTTCCGCGGCCCATAAGAAGAGTCCGCCGCCAATGATGCGGAGCACCGTCGCCATGAAGAAGGCGGTCATCAGACTGCCGAAGTGGATGAATGCCACGGCCGATAGTGCGCCCGCCCCACCGATGATGCCGGTGGTGATGGTGTTGGCGCCGACCGCCATCGTGCGCAGGTCTTGCGGCACCACCTCCATCAGCCGCACGTTAATCAGGAGGTTGAATCCTGCGCCCGCCAGTCCACCGGTGACGTTGGCCCAGATAATGGCCGACAGTGAGGGATGCAATAGATAAATGGCGGGCGTCAGGCACATGAGGACACTTGCCCAGGGCAAGAGACTCCGGGTGGGCAGACGGCGGTTCAACCGACGCCACACCGGCAAGGCGGCCAGTGTGAAGACGGCATTGACGGCGGTGTAGATGGCCATCCAGCCATTGGACGCATGGTCGATGCTGACTTGGTACCTCAGTGAGGCCGGCCATAACATCAACCAACCGTAGTAAAACACCACGCTCGCCAGGATGAAGCGCCTCAGCACGCGATTCTTCCACAATTCCGGCAAGGCGGTTCGCCACGTCGTGTCCGGGACGTCCAGCGGCACGGGGGCGGGACGGAACTTGCGATAGACAGCGACCTCGGCTAACCCAACAAATGCCCCCAAGATATAGAGAACAATATAGCTGTGGGTGCCGGGACTGGCATCAATCGCCCATCCTGCCATGAGGACAGCCACCACGCCGATTCCGCTCATGCCCCACTGCCGCCACATCACGGCGCTGCTGCGCATGTGTCCTGTGAAGAGTGCAGTGGTCATGGATTGCCATGACAGGGTGGCCAACGCCCCAGGGAGATTGCTCCACACAATGGCCAGCATGAACCACAACGCGGCGTGCTGGAGGCCATGCCGCCAATCGATCAAGGCAAAGAGCAGGATGCTGAGCCGGGCCGCGAGAAAGAGCCATGTTGTGGTGCGTTGCAGTTGATGCCGGTGCACCAGCCACGGGCTCAAAAACGCGGCAAATCCTCCAGCAATGTAGGGAATGGCCGAAATGATGCCAAGATCGATGTTGGGCGCTCCCAGACGAATGGCATTAATGCCGAGAAAGGGATTGACCAGCTGCCCACCGGCGCCCTTGAGGGCCCCGTTCAGCGCGTTGATTTTGAGATTGTATTGTTCGTCGCTTTCCGGGGCCTTGAGGTCTCGGGCTTTCCGCATGCGTGTCTTCCTTCCGACGCCCGCTGTTGTGAGTTTCGCGAATTTCCTCATCTTTTCGTGGCAAACCCCAGGAATTCCTCCTCGAGCACGCGAAAACCTACGGGTTGAGCCAATCCCTGGGGGGATGGCCTTGAAGCACGGACCGTATGTTTTCGGCGGCCCGGATGGCCATGGCGCGGCGGGTTTCCGCCGTCGCCGATCCGATGTGCGGGGTGGCCAGCACGCGCGGGTGGCTCGCCAACGGATGACTGCCGTCGACGGGTTCCTTCTGAAAGACATCCAAGGCTGCGCCCGCCAATCGCCCTTGATTGAGAGCAGCCCAGAGCGCTTGCTCATCAACTACCGCCCCACGCGCCGTATTGATGAGGTACGCCGACGGCTTCATGTGAGCAAGCCACTCGGCATTGACCAGATGGCGGGTATCGGGGGTCAATGGCACATGGAGGCTGACGACGTCGGCTCGAGTGAGAAATTCGTCCCGCGTGAGCCTTGGGATGGAGCCCGGCGCTGCATGTCCAGAACGTCCCAACGCCACGACATCCATGCCAAAGGCGGGTGCGCGTCGAGCCACGGCATGGCCAATGCGGCCCAATCCGACAATTCCCAAGGTCTTTCCGTAAAGTTCGGTGCCCAAGAACCCGTCTGGAGACCAGACAGTCCATCGCCCTTGCAGCAAATCCTCGCGAGCGCTCAAAAGGTTTCGCGCCAGGGCGAGGATTAGTGCCCAGGTCAACTCTGCGGTGGCCTCCGTCAACACGTCTGGGGTGTTGGAAACCATGACGCGGTGGCGCGTTGCAGCCGACAGGTCGATGTTGTCGAATCCAACCGCCATGTTGGCGACGATTTTCAAGGAGGGCGCCTGCTCCAGCGCGGCGTCATCGATGCGATCGGTGAGCATGCTTAGACAGGCTTCAGCATCCTTAAGCCATTCTTGGAGAAGATGGCGGGGCATCGGCTTGGGTTCGGTCCATAGTTCAACCTCTCCGCTATCGGCCAAGAGGCGGAGGGCGTCGGAGTGGATCATCCGGGTTACGACGATGCGCGGCTTCTGACTCACAGGAGGTCACTCCTCTGAAACTTGTCGACGGTCGGGGAATCCGGTGTTGGGGTCACACGGATCCAAGGACGTCCATGAACGAACTCCACGTCGACCGGGACCTCTAAAATTGCGGATAGGTTTTTGCTAGTCAGTACCTCTTCCTTGCGCCCTTGGGCGAACACGGCCCCTTGGTGGAGTAGCAGGGCGTGCGTAAATCCCGGCAGAATTTCTTCGGGATGGTGGGTGACATAAATGACGTGGGTCGATGAGGCGCGTGTAAAATGCTGACCGATGAGAGCCAGCAACTCCTCTCGATGCCGAATGTCCAGTCCGGAGCATGGCTCATCCAGAATCAAGAGTTCCACCTGGGCCATCCAGGCCCGCGCCAGAAGCACCCGGGTCTTTTCGCCTTGCGAGAGGCTCGAGAACCGGGTGTGGGCCAGGCTTCTCAAACGGAATGTGTCCAGCACCTCGCCGAGATGGTAGGGCGCTTCGCCCTGCCCGAGAGATTTTCCAATTACCGCCTCACGTCCGCTTTCCACCAAGTCGCGTACCGATACGTGCCCGTGGTCCCGGGTCATCCATTCTGCCAGGTGCTGGCTTACCCAGCCCATGCGCTTTCGGTGCTCACGCAGGTCCACCGTGCCGTACAATTGGCCCAGAACCTCCACTTCCCCTCCGGTTGGCCAGGTATAACCCAAAATCAAGGTCAACAGCGAGGTTTTGCCTGATCCGTTAAGGCCCATGACAATCCAGTGCTGTCCAGGGCGAACCGTCCAGTTGATCGCATTCAAAATAGTGCGTCCTGGGCGTTCCAATGTCACGTGTCTCAGTTCCACTATGGATTTCATGGTTCGATCCCTTCATGCGCAATGTCCCCGTTTCAACATCGGGTCTGCACGTATGGTTGAATGTCCCTTTGAGTGTGATTCGGGATGGTCCCGCGTTTCCCTGCAAAAGGTACAATAGATTGACACGAGATGGAGGGAATGGGTCGGTGCGGCAGGCGCTGTTGATAGCCTCAGCCATTGAGGCGTTTTTTCTTCTGGTGTTGTTGGGATACGGGCCTTTGTACCTTCGGGTGTCCTTTCACGCGACGGATGTGGTCGCTAGTCTGGCGGCCGCTGCGCCGGCCTTGGCCACATTCATCGGGTCCACCACCTGGGGGCATCAGGTCTGGCGCGCGGGCATCCGCCGGATGGCGTTAGTGGGACTGGCAGGATACGTGGGCATGGGGCTCGTGATTTTTTCTGCGAGTGGGGCCGTCATGTACATCGCCGGCGTGATGCTGTTTACCCTGTTGTCCTCGGCGTTGGCGCCCGTGACGCTGACGCTGTTGACCCATGAGGGGGGAGATATGGGGCGACGGCTCGCCATGCGCCTGCAATGGCAATCAAGCGGCTGGATGGTGGGAGGCTTGCTGGGCGGGTACGTGGATTCCTTGGGCCCGCGCGCGTTTCCTGACATGATGCTGGTCCTCGGGCTTCTCATGGTGGCGGCGGCGCTGGTGGTGGCGCGCGCGCCCCACATGCGCGTGACCATTGCCCGCGATGCGGAGCACGAGCCCACGTCGCCGCTGGGATTGACAGTGCTGTTGGTGATCCCATTTTTTCTGGCCTACGCCGGAAACGAAGGGTTTTTCACCAACTTCAGCCTATATTTGCATGCTCTCCATATCACGGCTGCATGGGTGGGGTGGAGTGCGGCCATCAGTACGGGCCTTGGCTGGCTCATGGCTTCTTCCATTGGACGATGGACCGATCGCATTGGCGGGAAAAAGCTCTTGATCCGGGTGCTGATGGTGTATGCAGCCATGTATTTGGTCATGTCGCTGGCGTCTTCGGAGGTTGTCGTGATTGTTGCCTTCTCTCTGCCCTTGTACCCTTTGTTGAACATCGGCATTCAGCGAGCTGTGGCCGAATCCTTACCGGGGCACCTTCATGGCGGTGCCATGGGGATCATCAATGGGGCCAGCGGCCTGGCCACCTTTGGCGGGAGTGTCATCATGGGAACCGTCAACAGCGTCTGGGGGCCGCACATCATGCCCTGGTCGGCAGTGGCCTTCGTCTCGACAGGTTTGGTGGCCGCCGTCTTGATTTATCGCCGACCACGGCCATTTCTGACCGCTCCTTCCCCCTAGGTCTACAGTGTGGCTTCCATCGGTGCGCCATCTTCAATCGCGCTTCAGCTTTTTGTCATACTCGGTAACATTTTGACGCTAAGCTCAAAACAACGAGCGGGTTCCGCTGTCGTTTACGCAGCACCTTTCAGGCGATGGGTTCGACGGTTACGGTACTCACCCCCAAACGGATGGAAGAGGGCGCCTTGGTGCGGGTCCAACAGCTATTTCAGGAATGGGAGCGGCGATTGAGTCAGTTTCGTGATGATAGCGAACTCACCCGCGTCAACCGATCTGCCGGAGCCGTCGTTCCTGTGTCCTCGTTGTTTTTTCGTGCAGCGAGCCATTCAGGCGGCGCAAGTCACCGATGGCACGTTCTCTCCAGTGCTGGGCCGTCCATTGGCTTCTTTCGGCTATGACCGGACTTGGGAGGAGGGTCACCCCGACGTCAATGAGCCTGTCACTCCGCTCCCGATCCGTCGGAATGCTTGGCGGGACGTTCGGCTGGATGCCCGTCGACAGACGATTCAGTGTCCACCCGGTGTGGCCTTCGCGCTTGGCGGGATCGCGAAAGGCACTGCTCGGGGGCTTACTATACCAGCACGGTGCTATCCTACGACAACGATCGCCTGACCGCATCCGTCCGGTCGGCCAGCGGCCATAGTGTGGGGCGCCTCACGCTCACGTTGACCCACGTTGATACGGAACCCCAAAGTTTCACCGGCACCATCCACATAACGCCCAGCGCCCGCTAGCACAAAGCGGCCATCCTATTTCTAAAGGCTGTCTTCCGAGACAGCCGCGTTTTATACTAGGGGCAAAAACCGGGGGGCGATGCCGGATGCAGGTATCTGATGCGTTGTACGAGGCTATCCAGCGCCGCGAGACCAGGTTCGATGGGAGACTTTTTATTGGAATACGCACCACCGGCATCGTCTGCTTTCCGTCATGCCGGTCAAGGCTGCCCAAGAGGGGAAACATCGAGGCCTTTTCCAACCTTGCGGACGCTCTCCATGCGGGGTATCGTCCGTGCAAACGGTGCCGTCCCGACGCCTCAGTGCGGATGACTCCCGAGATGTTGTTGGCCCACGAGGTCGAAGCAATGTTGCGGGCGCAGTTTCCTCAACCACTGGCGTTGTCGGCGGTCGCTGACAGCCTGCATGTCAGTCCGCGGCAGTTGTCCCGCCTCTTGAAGCGTGTGTGGGGCTTTAACAGTTTGATTGCAATGTATCCAAAACTATCTTATACTATCCAATATGGATAGGTTTGTCAGCATTGGTGAAGCCGCCCAAGCCTTGGGGGTCTCTATTACCACCTTGCGGCGTTGGG
>JAKADO010000146.1 GCA_021820485.1 Bacillota bacterium | reverse complement strand
TGCAACGGCAGTACGTGGAGCGGCGCAAGAAGGCCATCCAATCCACGACCAAGGGCCAGCAACTGCTGACGCTGGTGCCCGAGACCCTCCAGTCGCCGGCGTTGACCGGGCAGTGGGAAGCCCAGCTGGAAGCCATGGCCGCAGGGGAAGAAGGGGCGGAGGCCTTTCTGTGCCGGATTCGCACGTACACGGGCGAGCTGGTCGCCGCGGCCAAGGCTCAACCCGCGACCTCGGTGGCGAAGACCCACGCCCTAGGGACCTGCCCCGTATGCCACATCGGCCACATGCGGGCGACGCCGAAAGGATGGGGGTGCGATCGGTGGCGGGAGGGCTGCCGATTCACCATTTGGAAGTCGGTCGCCGGCAAGACGCTGACGACGACCCAAGTCAAAACACTATTAGCCGGACATACCACCGGCGAGCTCAAGGGTTTTAAGAGCCAGAGTGGCAAGACTTTTGCGGCCAAGCTGTATCTCAACCTGGAGACGCAGCGCGTGGAGTTTGTTTTTGATGATGCGCCGCGGGTTCATGCCAAGACCGATCGGCAGGCCGCGGGCAGCCGGTAGACGGCCACGAAGAGAAGGCGGTGTTCAGTAAAAAACCCGGCGCGGGGGCCCGGACCTGTAAGCCCGCCTCCGCCGCCAGCGTGGTATAATAGAAGAATAAGGGGGGCACCATGATGAAAATGACGCCCACGATCAGTCCGCAGGAACGCGCCCAGCGCGAAGAGGCCGTGCGATTTGCACGCAATAGTGTGCGGTTGGAAGGGTTTCATCTCAGTCCCGAAGCTGAGGCGCTGAACCGAGGCTACATGAACGGCGAGATGACCGGTGCCGAACACACCGCCGCATTATTAGCGCTCGCCGGATTACCGTCCCGGTCCTAACGTGCTCGACGAAGGCCTCATCACGTTTGCCCGCATTAAAGAACTCGAAGAATGGCCTGTTCTCGGGACGTTCGACACCGCCCACCTGCGTGAGATCCACCGTCGTATCTTTCAGGATTTGCCCCATCATCACCCCGGGCAATTTCGACGAGATGCCCCAGCGTGGGCCAAATCCCGCGAGTTAGAGTCAGGCGAAGCCTACACGGTGCCCTATGCGCCCCGGCGCATTCTGGAATCCGGCCTCGCCCGGGTCTTGAACGACCTCCATGGACCCTATGGCTTCGCCGGCCAATCGCTCGATCAATTCGCGGCCCGGATGGCCCAATTGTATGGCGATCTCGATTATTTCCACCCGTTTAGCGAGGGGAACAGCCGCACCTTGCGCACGTTCACCCGCCAGCTCGCTGCAGCCGCAGGATTCGTCTTAGACTGGTCTCCGAGCACTGCGGACGGGGTGACCCGCGATGCGTTGTATCGGGCACGCGACGTGGCGGTAATGCACCGGGCGTTTCCGGGACTCGACGAGCAGCGAGCGATGGCCACGGATGATCGGATGGAGTACGAAACCTATTGGGTGCTCCAAACATTGCAAAAAAAGGCGCTCCCGTTAGAAGCTCTGATCCGGACCTATGCCACACCGCTGCGTGCTCCACAACAATCCCACGGATGGGACGATGAGCTGGAGCGGTGAGGGACAACCTCCTAGCCCCGTTGAGACCCCCGCACAGGACTGGGGCCGGCTGTCATCCCGTCATGCCGGTAAAACCCTACATCGCGTTATACTAAAGCCAAGAGGTGATGGCCATGGCACGCAATGTCGATATCTTGATTCTCAGTGCCGTGAACACGTGTTGGGCGACGCCCATCACCATGCCCACCCTCCTCGTGCTCATTCGCACGGCGCAGCCGCCCGGGGAGTGGCTCGGGCCGGTGGGCCAACTGTTCGCGGAAGTCCCCGCCGCCGCCGTGCAGCGCTGGGCCGGTCAGCACCAGCTGTCGGTGGCGCAGCTCGCGCAGTATTTTGACCGCTTCGTCCGGCCATGGAACGTCCTGAATCCCGATCTGGAGGTCTGGTTTCATGCAAACGTGGGAGACGCTCTTTAACCACGCTATGGACTGTCTTGACACGATTCCGCGCAGCGTACCGGAGCCCCCTTGGACGCTCGGCGGCGGCACGGTCCTGATGCTCCATTATGCGCACCGTCAAAGCCAGGATATCGATATCTTCTTAGGGGACCCGCAGTATCTGGGGTTTCTCTCCCCGCGGCTGAATGACCGCATCGAAGATTGGGTCTCTGATTGGGACGAAGGTCCCGGGTGGCTCAAATTGGCCTTTCCCCTCGGGGAAGTGGATTTTATCGTGGCCCCACCGCTCACCGCCTCCCCACCGGACTTCCGGGTGATCCAGGGGCGCACCGCGGCCTTAGACACGCCGGCCGAGATTGTGGCCAAGAAGTTGCACCATCGTGCGGCTTCATTTCAACCGCGGGACGTCTTTGACTTGGCCGTGGTCCAGTCGCATGAGGCCGGGGCCCTGTGGGCCTCACGTGACACATGGAGCGCGGACTTGCCGACACTCCGCCGACGAATGCGGGCGTTGGAAACACAATACCCCACTCAAGCAACGGCTCTCAACCTCTTACCGGCCGGTGAGCCGTACCGCAACGCGGCTTGGGCCATCGCTCACGCGTTCATCGAAGACGTCTACCGTGACATACAACACCGGGACGAAGAGTTAGAACCCTAAGCCATTAACCTGCCTTTGCATGAATCGCTCATCTTTGGGCCAGAATTTTTGACGGACGATCGCCCGCCTTTTATTCTGTGCTCGGAGGTGCATCTATGTCAGAGATCCCGTGGTGCAATATGAATTCCCCCCAAGCGTTTGTGGCCGCATGCGTCGAACAGATGGCCCCGGGGTTTTTGCCCACGGGCAACTGGGTGATGATCCAGGACCATTGGGTGGGCTGGATTACCGATTTTCGGCGCTATCAAAGAGCTCGTGTCAAAATCGACCTTGCCGGCGACGCGACCGTCATGGCGCATATCCATCTTGGGCTGCGGTACCGTCGCCCCCTGCCATAAGGGGTTCTGCACCGGGACGACGAACCTGACCTCTTTCCGCAGGGAACGGTCCGTGCCGCTACACAAGAGACTCCGTCGGCAGGGCATGACGGACCATGGGTGGGAGCGGGACCGGGCCTGCCACCGGCGCGGGCTGAGGTCGCCCTAACAGATAGCCTTGCATGTAGCGCACGCCGCACGCCCGCAACGCCCAGAACTCGTCCAACGTCTCCACCCCTTCGGCAATGACCGTGATCTCGAGATCGCGACCTAAGTCCACCATGTTTTTCACGGCTGCTCGGTGAATGGGGTCGCGATCGACGAATTGGACAATGACGCGGTCCAGTTTCAGGAGGTCCGGCCGCAACTTCAAGAGCGCCCCCAGGCCCATAAACCCAGTGCCATAATCATCCAGCGCTATGGCAAACCCGGATTCCCGCCAGGCGCACACTTGCGCCCAGAGCGACGGGTTATCGACAATGGGTTGGCGTTCCGAGATTTCTAAGACGACCCGATGCGGAAGAATCGCCGGGTGCCCCGGGGCGGCCGGCATGTCGTCCACCAACGCATCGATGTTCACAAACAACCGCTGGGGAGACGGCACATCGGACAGTCGGCGCAAGGCCAACTGCCGCGCGTTGGCTTCCAGAAGCACTTGGTTGCCGAGGCGGGCGGCGGCCGTGAAGAGGGCGGCAGGTGATTCCCACGCCGTCCCTTGCGGTCCCCGCAAAAGGGCTTCATGTCCCACGACACGGCCGGTGTCGGTATCGATGATCGGTTGTAACGCGCTCCAGAGCTGTTGTCCCACGTTGCTCGCCACCTGAAATACTGTCGTAAGGTGTCGATTTCGGTACGGTTCGGGGGACTCCTCTTTTCAGGTGTGTCAAGTTGCCGATACCGAGAAGCGCGGCTTTCCATTCGTAGGCGATTGAATGTGTGCTACTCCTTTATTCCAATGGAAGCCGCCCAGGGTCTATCAGCGACGGATAGATTCATCGCTTCTGGGTAACTCGGGGTACATTCCAAGGTAGGTATCGGGCGGTACCCGTCCCGGTTTGTCTAACAGGTATCAGCACTGGCCATCCGCACACCATTCTAATGGGTTGCAGGCCCCCGGGGACCCTCGCGGCATAAGAGAGTCTGCGGTGGCTATCCAAGTGAGCTCGCAAGAGCAGGGCGTGAATT
>JAKADO010000145.1 GCA_021820485.1 Bacillota bacterium | reverse complement strand
CCAGGATCAAACTCTCCATGACTCTTCTGAATCGTTGGTCTTACTTGTTACGTTCGTTCATGTGGCATGATGATATAGTTTTCAAGGACCGGGTCGCAATTGATGATTTTACAAACCGAACTGCCATGTGTCAAGCCGTTCGTCGCTTGTCATTTCAATCACGCACTGCCGAAGCAGCAAAAGTTATGTTACCACCGTTGTGCATGCTTTGCAAGAGGAAACGCTCACCTTTTTTGGCTGCTCAAGATGGTATCATAGACGCCAATAACGTATGCAAGGAAGGTACACATGGCAACCATTTCGGTGCAAAATGTGCGCATCTCGCTAGGCGACAGACCCATCGTCGATCACGTCACATTCAATCTATCTCCCGGCGACCGCATCGCCTTGGTGGGACCCAATGGCATGGGCAAGACCACCTTTTTGCGCACCGTTGCAGGTGAGATTGAACCAGACGCTGGAACCATCGACATCAGCAGCCAAGCCCGCATTCTCCGTTTGGAGCAATGGAAACCCAGCGGCCATACCCGCATCTATGATGCCGCCTATGAAGCCAATCCCACTCTTCGTGAGGTCGAACAGCAATTGAAGCAGTTGGAGCACCAAATGGCGGATCCGAGCAACGCCGACCATTTGGATAACCTGGTCACCAGTTGGGGCACGCTATCAGAACAATTCCAATCCCAAGGCGGCTATGAATGGGAAGCCCGCGTCAAAGCCGGTCTTTTAAAGATGGGCTTTCCGCCTGAACGGTGGGACGACTCACCCTCCAGCCTGTCTGGCGGCGAGGCTCACCGCCTCGCCTTGTTGGGCGTGATCCTGTCAGGGGCCTCGGTCTGGCTCTTGGATGAACCCACGAACCATCTCGACATTCAAACCATCGGCTGGTTGGAAGAGATGGTCAAGAGCGCAGCGGCCGCGATGGTGATTGTTTCCCACGATCGCGCGTTTCTCGACAGGGTGGCGACCCGCACGATGAGCTGGGAAGACGGTTCCTTCTGGATAACCTCCGGCAATTGGACGCAATATCAACACGTCCGGGAAGAGCGGCTTCGCCTGGAGGCGCTGCAATGGCAACGACAGCAAGAAGAGGAACGCCGCTTGCGCGCGTATATCGACCGCTGGCGCTCAGGCACGCGTGCCCGGCAAGCTCAGAGCCGACAAAAGCGGTTGGACCGGTTGTCGCAGCAATCCGCCCATACACCCCCACCACCGACCCAGCGCGCGCTCAACCTGACCCACCAGAGTCAGGAGCGCACCGGCCACTTGCCGGCGCTACGCGTCGACAACCTGATGCTCAGGCGCGGCGACAGGGTCTGGCATCCTGCGCAAGCGACTATTCCCCTAAATGCCCGTGTCGCCTTGGTAGGAGCAAACGGGACAGGAAAGACCTCCTTGCTCGAGGCGCTGATGCAATCGCCGCAGAGCCGTTGGCATGCGGAGGTAACCCCGGCTTACCTCTCCCAGACCGCCGTACAGGAACTCCCGCATGGAGTGGTGGGCATGGATTACGCTTTCGATCTGGGATGGGACCGGGAACAAATCTTTTATTTGGGGGCCCGTTTTGGCATCCCGGAACTCTTATGGCAGCAATCGCTCGACACCTGGTCGGGCGGTGAGCGCGCCCGACTGAAACTCTTGGAAACCTTAATGACGCCGGCACAAGCGTTATTGCTCGACGAGCCCACCAACCATCTGGATGTCCGCATGCGCGAAGCACTCGAACGTCTTCTCGTGGAATATCCAGGCACCCTCATCATGGCCAGTCACGACCGCGCTTTTTTGGAGCATATCAGCACCCATACCTGGTGGTCGCTGGGCGACGCCTTTGTTTTCGAACGCATGCCTTATCGCATTGATCGCCAACCGCCGGAGTTTTCCCCACAAGGATCGTGACACAAGGAAGGAGCCCGCATCCGCTGCTACCCGGACCGGGCTCCTGGTAATCGTGATCTTCGGCTAAAACTTCTCAGCAACCGCCTTCATCTGCATGAAGAGCAGTAGGTAATCGGGGCTTCCGGTCTTGGAATCGGTTCCCGACATATTAAATCCCCCGAAAGGATGGGCTCCAACCACGGCACCCGTGCACTTCCGGTTGATGTAAAGATTTCCGACCTCGAACTCCTCCCGAGCCTGCTCAATCCGACCCCGATTCTTGGAGTAGATGGAGCCAGTCAAGCCGTACTCGGTGTCGTTGGCGATTTCAAGCGCGTGATCAAAATCGCGGGCCCGCACAAATGACAAAACTGGTCCAAAAATCTCCTCTTGCTCCAGCTTCGAGCCAGGTGCGACCTCTGAGAAAATCGTGGGCTCCAAGAAATAACCCTTATCATGCGGAGCGTTTCCGCCGGCGACCAGTTTGGCGTGCTCGCGGCCCCAATCAATATAGCTTTGAATCTTCTTAAAGGCTTTCTGGTCAATGACGGGCCCCATGTGGTTCTTAAAATCCTCCGCCGGTCCAAGCTTCAGCTCCCGGGTGAGCTCCAGCACGCGATTCAACACTTTGTCATAGACCGAGTCGACAATGATGGCTCGCGAGCAAGCCGAACACTTCTGACCTTGGAACCCGAACGCCGATTGCACGATTCCCTGCGCAGCAGATTCGAGGTCTGCTGTTTCGTCGACAAGAATGGCGTCCTTTCCGCCCATCTCTGCCACAACCCGCTTGATCCAACGCTGGCCGTTCTCGGGGTCCGCAGCGAGACGGTTGATGCGCAGTCCGACCTCGCGCGATCCCGTAAAGCTGATGAAGCGCGTCAGAGGATGCGTCACCAGGTGATCGCCAATCACGCCGCCGTCGCCGGGGACAAAGTTCAGGACACCCGCAGGCAATCCCGCTTCCTCCATGATTTCTACGAACTTCGCCGCGATGACGGGGGTGGGACTCGCTGGCTTCAGCAGAATGGGGTTTCCGGCCACAATGGCTGAGCTGCTCATGCCGGTCAAAATCGCCAACGGGAAGTTCCACGGAGGGATGATAGCCCCCACGCCCAACGGAACATAAAAAGCGACGTCCTCCTCGCCCGGAAGCGGGGTGGTGGGTACGGGGTGGGAGAGACGCTCCATTTGGCGAGCGTAGTATTCCAGAAAATCGATCGCCTCTGCCACGTCGCCGTCCGCTTCTCCCCAAGTCTTTCCGGCTTCATAAACCTCCCAAGCGGAGAGTTCAAACTTGCGGCGCCGCATAATTGCTGCAGCCTTATATAAGTATCGAGCGCGCGTGGGGCCGGGGACCCTTTTCCATGCGCGAAACGCTTCCCAAGCAGCCTTCAGCGCCTGATCAATATGTTCTTTAGTGGCCTTGGCAACCCGGCCCACCACCTGATCGGGATTTCCCGGATTAATCGACACAATTTCGTCTGGAGTGGACTGATGCACTCCATCGATGAGGAGGCTGTACTGCTGCCCCAATTGTCGCTTCACGGACTGGAGGGCCTCTTCCATCAAGCGACGATTGGCCTCATTGCTAAAATCGGTCAATGGTTCACTGCGGTATGGATCAATCGACATGGTCATTGCCTGCCTTTCGTTGCGTTATGACTCATATGACTCCTCGCGGCTAGCATGCCCAGCATCTACCGACTGCGCTCAAACTGTAGAAAAATCTCGGGCGCCACACGATTAAGCCGCCGTGCACGTCCGTCTATCACAAACGCGTGCTCGGTCATGCCTTCGATGGCGGTAATATGTGATGCCTCAGGCGCCGCGACGCGATATCGAAACGTGGCCCGTGTCGGCGTGACAACCTCCAACGCAATATCGAGCTGCACGGGATCTCCCGGGCGGAGTGTGTGGTGAAAGCTGGCGTTCGCGGACTTCACCAATAGTTCAATGCCCTTTTGGCGTAACACCTCGTAGTAGTCCAGCCCATGGTCCCGAAGCCAGGTAATGCGGCCCTCGGAAAACCAATCAAAAACCCGGGCATGATAAATGATGCCAGCAGCATCGCATTCGGCCCAGCGAACCCAGCTGTGCCATTCCGACCGTGTGGCCATTGGGATATCCTCCTTTTCAGACACCCTACGACCTATGATAACAAAAAAACCGCCTTGCACGGCGGTTGGAAAATTTGAAATGGTAGCCCCAAGCGGATTCGAACCGCTGTTTCCGGAATGAGGGTCCGGCGTCCTAGGCCTCTAGACTATGGGGCCGTGGCTGGGGGACCAGGATTCGAACCTGGGCGAGATGATCCAGAGTCACC
>JAKADO010000144.1 GCA_021820485.1 Bacillota bacterium | reverse complement strand
TGAGGGTCGTGAGCACCAATTCGCCCACCTCGCCCGGTTCCACGGGTTCCAAGGTGTTGGGATTAATCACTTCCACATAGAAAAAGTCTTCAAAGACATGGAGGCCGTTTTTGCCCTCCACGCATTCAATCGCCACGCCGGGGCCGGTAATCTCGGAGAGGCCGTAAATATCCACGGCCTCGATGCCGAGTCCCTCTTCGAGCCGCTCCCGCATGTGGTCGCTCCATGGTTCGGCCCCGAAGATACCGGTCTTAAGCGTCGTGTCTTTAGGATGAATGCCCATCTTGGCCATCGTCTCGGCGATGAAGAGCGCGTAGCTGGGGGTGCACGCCAATCCGTCGGGGGCCATATCAAGTATCAACTGCACCTGCCGCTCGGTTTGACCGCCGGAGGCCGGGATTACCGAAAGGCCCAGCCGTTCGGCGCCCGCATGCAAGCCTAAGCCACCCGTGAAGAGGCCATAGCCATAGGCATTTTGCAGCGTTTGGCCAGGCTTCATGCCGGCAGCCGCCAAGGACCGCGCCACTACCTCCGCCCACATGGTCAGGTCATGCTCTGTATAAGCAACCACCGTCGGTTTGCCGCGGGTGCCGCTGGACGCATGAAAGCGGCGGACCTCATCGCGCGGCACCGCCAAGAGCCCCAATGGATACTGATCACGGAGGTCGCTCTTTTTGGTAAAAGGCAACTCTCGCAGCGACTCGATGGGGTGCTCGTCAATCACCGCTCCCTCGGGCAGTCGCTCGCGATAAAAAGGGACACGTTCGCGGGCCCAGTGCAAGGTCCAGCTCAAACGTGTCCGTTGCAACGCCCGAAGGCGGCTCCTTTCAATGGTCTCTATCCCTTGGTCCCATATCACAGGTATCCCCCCTATCGCCATGGTAGCGTCCCGTCCGGGATGGGGTCAATCATCAATGCGTCACCGCTTTTGAGGAACGCCTCCGTCGTGGAACACCTGGTCGATCGCCAAGGCGAGGTCGTGGACGGCATAGCGCTCTTCCGACAAGGTGCTGCTGGGACCTCCAACCTCCACCATCAAGTCGGCCGGCATCAACTGCTGATTGTATCGATACGGCACCATTTCAACGCCCTTGCCCTCTAGAATCCCCGGCGCCAGCTGATTCAACGCTTGGGCCAATCTGAGAGCGACTTCCAGATTCTGATGCCAGTATTCATTGGGCAACAGTTTATTGGTGCCGACCACCAAGAGAATTTTGGAGACTTTCTCGCCACGCACTGTTGCGGGATTCATATCCGTGGCGGAGCGATGCAGGTCAATCAGCATGCGCACGCTCGGATACCACTCCAGCAAATCTTTGGCCGTGTAATACGACTTGTTGTAACTGGCCAAAACCCCCTCCGACATATTGTCCACCCTGGACTGCACCACCGCCATGCCCGTTTGGTGAAGATCTTGGGCGAGCCACCAGCCCACCTGCACAATGGTCTTTGACCAATCGGTCGAATAGGGGGTCGTGGAGCCCGACGAGACGTACGGCCAAAACGACTCGTGGCTGTGGGTTTGATAAATGCCGACCAAAGGCTCCGTGCCGAGCTCAGCCCAGACACGTCCCCCGTCTCCCGGAAGGGACTTGTCCACGGCGTCCTGGGCCTTGGGCCGTGGACTCGCCCGCGCAATCCTGGCGGGAGGCTTGGCGGCCTTAAGCGCAGGGCTTTTGACGACCGCCAGTTGCGGGATCTCCATATCCAACAGTCCCGACAGGCTTTGCAACCGTACGCCGGAAATTTCGGAGAGCCCGGTGAGCACCAGCCCGCGTACATGAATGGCAAAATTGCGAGGGTTGAGCGTCAGTCCAATGATGGGCATGCCGTCGTTCAACCAGGCTCGGAGCGTCGACTCCGGAGCCCGCATTCCGGAGACGGTGCGGTCCATCCAAGACGGTTTCTGCGATGCCGCCACGCCGGTCGTCACAGGGAGCGTGCTGGAAGGCCGAGCCGGCACCTTCCATAACACCACTCCAGCAGCTATGAGCGTGAGCCCGTAAAGGCTGGCGCTTGTCCAAGGGATCCGGATCCCCCGCGGGGCGGGAGCGCGCACGCCCCGCTGCCGGTTCCAATATTGGTTTTTTTTGACCCGTCTCAGCCAAATTATGGCTGGTTGCCGCCAGCGTGCCACCTTCCATCCCCCCGCTTTAACCTATGGTAAAAACTGGGGAAATAGACCATGCTCCTCGACCCATCAGCCAAACACCGCAGGAAATAGCCGCCCCCACAGCCACAGCACCGTTCCGCCGATCAGGGCCGCGGCGGCGCTCATCCGAACATGAGGCAAGACCCACTGGGCGCCGTAAAGCATCCCTACCGACACCATCCAGCCCACGATGCTCGGGTTTTTGGCACTCGCCGACTTCCCCACGATGAGGCTCATCAACAAATCCACCAGCGCCAACACCACCGCCAGAAGAAGAAGGTCAAATAGGCCAAGGTGCACACTCGGCCAAATCTCCGTCATGAGAGCCAGCACACCCAGCACGCCAAAAAATCGTAAAATTGTCCAAACCGTCATGTTGTCCTTTACCGCCGTTCTCAGCCATGGTATAATTCACCGTCAGGAGGTATCGGCGTGGCCAATATTAAGTCTGCCAAAAAGCGCATTCGTCAAACCCAAGTCCGGACTTTGCGCAACAAGATCCGTAAGACTATGGTGCGGACGTCTGTTCGCCGCTTTGAAGATGCGCTCAACCGGGGCGATCTGACCGCGGCGGAAACCGCGCTCAAATTTTGCTACGGTCGTTTGGACCGGGCAGCGCAAAAAGGAGCCATCCACCGCAACAATGCCAGTCGGCATAAGTCGCGCTTGGCGCTTCGGCTGCAAAAGGCTAAACAGTCCGCGAGCTAAATCCTTTTTCCGCCCCCCGCACAATGACCGGGGGGATTTTTTTGCCCAAAAACAGTTCTCCCAACCTTATCAAAGGCTTCTCTTGGCGGTCCGCGGACGGCTCAAAAGGGCAATCCAGAGAATAAGCCACACATCCGCTTCGCCATAGCCTGTCTTCATGGCCACGTCGATGCGTGACGCCCAATCCAAGAGGCGCGACACCTCCTCCTCGCTCCACTGGCGGGCGGCTGACCAGAGCTTCTTCGCTACGAAATCACGCAGTCCTTCTTCCTTCTGAAACGTCGTAAGCGGTACATGGGCCTTTTCGGCGCGTCGCGCGCGATCAATCTGGATTACTTGGCGCGCCATCATAATGAACAGCACCAAGGGAGGCACACCGCGACCCAAATGATGCTGAGCCAGGCGGATGGTCCGCCCCACATCCTTCTTTAAGAGCGCGTCCGTCACGTCCCAGAGCGGTTCGTCGGTCGGCAAGGTCAACACTTGCTCACGCACCAACTCCGGTGTCCACGCCTCGGACGATGTCAAGGCCATCTTCTCCAACTCGTGAATGGCCTGATATTCGTTGCTGGCGGTCAAGCGGCAAAACTCCTCCAGCCCGTCCTTTTGAAACCGTACCCCGCGCTCTTCGGCCGCCGCTTCCACAAACCGCCGATAGCTGACTGGACTCAACGGCTTCAACTCCACGAACCGATGGCTGCCCACCAACTTTTCCAGGGATGGCGACGCTTTGTCCTCGACAAGCACCAACAGGGTGTCGGCAACCGGACTCGAGAGGTATTGACCCAACGCCTCCTCCTTTTTGGACCAGCGCCCGTTCTCCACCACCACAATCTTTCGGGATGCAAAAAACCCTCCTGCGGCCAGTTCCAGCTGCACCGCCTTAAAGTCCGTGACCCCGTCCAGACGCA
The DNA here is from genome assembly GCA_021820485.1 of Bacillota bacterium. Classification (GTDB taxonomy): domain Bacteria; phylum Bacillota; class Sulfobacillia; order Sulfobacillales; family Sulfobacillaceae; genus Sulfobacillus_B. The sequence goes on along the minus strand of JAKADO010000144.1, from coordinate 472 downwards.
CAAAGCTAGTTTTGTCGTTCTCTCCAAGAAATTCCCGGCGAGCCGCGTTTAGCCATGCCTGAGCCCAATATCGGTTGGGCCCCGTCAACACGTAGACCGGCTCAAGCCGTCCCCGCTCAATGACTGCCATGGCTTCTTCGATGGTCATTTGGGGTTCTCCTTCGCATAGCCTCACGGCAACTTGGCCACATTGTACCAGAGAATACTCCATAAAACGGGCGTTTCCAGGACGAAACCGTACCGCAAGGAAGGGAGGACGAGCGGATGTGGCCCTTTACCCGGCGGCCATCCCCGGCGCACGCAACACCTGGTCGGTCGGCCTCGACCGGCCCAGCGTCGGTACCTATAAGCGAGACCGAAGCCCAAGCCGCGCGCCTGAGCGCCAACCTCGACACCACCAGCACCACGCTCCAACTGGTGGGCGGCGTCGACGTCGCCCTACTGAAGGATCTCATCACGGAGACCAGCACAT
>JAKADO010000062.1 GCA_021820485.1 Bacillota bacterium | reverse complement strand
AATGGTTCCAAATCGACTCATTCTCATTCCCCCTTTGGCCTTGAATTAGACCTCAATGCGGCTTTGGTCGCCAAGCACCAGCCTGAGCCCGCGTGGCCGGCGAGACCCGCCATGGACGGTCACGCCGCGTCCGATCAAGCTTTGGTCTATGCGCTCCTCGATATCCTCGATGGTACTATCCGCCAGTACCACACTGTTTTCAATTTCCGTGCGCCGAATGACCACTTGGGGACCAACCGCCGTATAGGGGCCGATATAACTATCTTCGATCACGGCCCCGGCGGCAATGGTTACGGGACCCCGAATGTCTGACCGCACGATGACGGCGCCTTCCTCAATCACCACCCTGCCCGTGACCCGGCTATCCTCGTCGATCGTGCCTTGCACCGACGTGGCCAGGTCTTCCAGAATCAGACGATTGGCTTCCAGCACATCCTCCGGGCGTCCAGTATCCTTCCACCACCCTTCCACCCGGGTCGAGTCCACGTTGAGCCGCCAGTCAATCAAACTTTGGATGGCGTCCGTAATCTCATATTCTCCACGCCATGATGGCTGCAATTGATCAATCGCCTGGTGAATCACTGGCGCAAAACAGTACGCGCCCACCAACGCCCAGTGGGATGGCGGTTCCGCCGGCTTTTCCACCAACCGCACCACACGGTCCTCGTCCAGCACTGCCACCCCGAATTGACGCGGATCGTCGACAGCCGTCAACAAAATGGATGCCGCATAATCCCCCGAGCGAAAGCGATCCGCCAATGTGCGCAATCCTCCGCGCAAGAGATTGTCCCCCAAAAACATTAAAAATGGGTCGTTGCCCAAGAATTCCCGGGCGGACTTGACGGCATGCGCGAGTCCCAGAGGCGCCGATTGGGGAATATAGGTGATATGCGCGCCAAATGATTGGCCATCTCCCAAAGCCTGCATCACTTCGTCCCGGGTATCGCCCACAATGACGCCGATATCGGTGATTCCTGCCTCCACCATGGCGTCCATGGCGTAAAATAAAATGGGGCGATTCGCCACCGGAATCAACTGCTTGGCGCCTGTATACGTTAGCGGCCGCAATCGACTGCCCGTACCGCCTGCCAAAAGCAAACCCTTCATTCCACCTTCTCCTTCACTCCCGCGTACCTGCGGAAAATTGCTCATACGAGATTTCACCAATTGACGAACGAGCCTATGAGACATATAATAACCTAGGTCGTCGGGGAGTAGCGCAGTTTGGTAGCGCGCCTGCTTCGGGAGCAGGAGGTCGCAGGTTCAAATCCTGTCTCTCCGACCATTTTTCAATTTTATACAGGCCGTCGACAGACGGGCTGTTTTTTTGTTTTCGCCACGGCAAGTTGACGGCCTTCTCGCAAAACTTCAACGGACTGCCCGCGCGTCCCCCGTTTGCAGTGTCCAATGCAGGTTCGATTTTTCCTGATGCGCTGATCGCCCCGGGAGAAGCCGTCGGAATTTCGGCAGGCATGGGATTGGGTCTTCATGCCCTGGGAGTGCTGACCCAGGACCTGGCATGGGCCGGTACGTGAGCCCAAACGGATGAAATTGCGTACACCATGCTCCCCGGTCGTAAGGATGGGGATCGTCATGCGGGCCAATACTGCCTGGGGAGAAATGCCGCAGAACGAGGAGATTCGTTTGGACAATACCTAATACTTAAAGAAGTATATGGGATTTTGGTCTCTGACCGCAGCCGCACTCGGGGGCGTCATCGGCTCTGGGTGGTCGTTCGGGGCATGGTAAGCGGCGATTGGTCTGGTGTTTTCGGAATTGGGCATGGTTAAGCCCGAGTCGGGAGGGTTGGTCCGATACCCACGATATTCCACCGGACGGATGGTGTCAGCGGTCCTCGGCTTCAAGTGGATTCCCGAGCCCTGGATGTCCATCATTGTGGGGCTTGTCGCCTTGGGCGTCTTTTACGCCGCAGTGGCCAACCGCGTCTGGTACATGCCTAAAACCGGTCTCGATCAGAGCTTAAGAGCAGAGTTTGCCCGAAGCGATGAAGCGGTTGCATCTGAAGCATAGGCAGCCGCCGCCACGCAGCCGTATGGGACCCGGACACAAGGCGCACATCCCTGTCATCGATCGGACACATTATCGTTGCTGGCCGAATCCCCGGAGGTTTCGCTCAGCCCCTCCAGCGGGGCTGAGCGCTCGTGGAGGTCCGGAGGAGGCGATAACAGGCCTCCCTTTCTCCTCAACAATGCGAACTGCTCAGAAATGGTCAGAAGCTGCTCATCCTGCTCCAGATCCCGCTCTCCCGGCGGCACTGCTCCCCAGTCCAGCGGGCTCTCGTGACGATATCCTCGGCGCTGCATTTCAGCCGCCAGCATCTCGTGCCGTCGATGCAGCGCCCCCAATTTTCCGACCCAACGCAGTGTTTCCGGATGATGGCGATACCCGGTTCGCTTGTCTACCAAAATCACCCATAGCGCATGGAGCTCCCGATGCTCACCCAATAGATGGTCGCGATCCAGATACTCGGGGGGAATGTCCCAAATCCTCATGCTGCCTCCCTTTGAAGAACCCCTGACACGCTGTGGGGAACTCTTAAAGATGATCCTCGAAGTATTGCAGGGTGCGCCGTGTGCGGTATAGCGTGTTGGCGAGACCCTGAACCATATGGCGCGATCCCGGAAGGACCACCAGATCGAAGTCCTTGCCCGCATTGATAAACGCTTGGATTAACGCGGCAGAATGTCTAAAGTGCACATTCTCATCCACCATGCCGTGGATCAGCAGCAGTTTCCCTTGCAAGCGGTCCGCCTTGTTGATGAGGCTGCTGTCCTCATATCCTGCGTGATTGGTCTCATCCGTGCCCAAATACCGTTCTGTGTAGGCGGTGTCGTACCACCGGAAATCGGTCACGGGGGCGCCCGCCACGCCGACAGAAAACACCTCCGGCGCCATCAGAAGCGCGCGAAGCGTCATATAGCCGCCATAACTCCACCCAAAGATGCCAACCCGGGATAGATCCACCGGCCAGTGCTCTGCCACGTAGTGAACCCCCGCAACTTGATCTCTCAGCTCGACGTCGCCAAAATGGTGGTACAGCACCTGTTCAAACAGAGGTCCCCGGTTAAAGCTGCCGCGCGAATCCAGTTTCATCACCATAAAGCCCCGCTGGGCCAGATACTGCGCCTGCAAATCCACCGTCTCATTCCAGTCGTTGACCACCATTTGTGCATGAGGCCCCGCATAAACGGACACAATCAGCGGCCAACCGGCCTTGGGCTTGTCCCCGAGTGGTCGATACACTAGGCCATTCAACACTGTGCCGTCATCAACCGCGAAATGAAAAAGTTCCGGACGTGCCAAGTCCAGCGACTGACGCGAGACCGGATTGTCACGCAGCACCAGGCGGCCACGGTCATGGCCAGCGATATAATGCGTCTCAGGCGCGTGGTCGAAGTCCGAGTGCTGGTCCACCCATCCGCTGGCATCGGGCGCCACGGACACAAAATGTGTGCCGGGCTCCGGAGTGAGGTCCGTCCAGACTCCGGTGTCCCACTGGATGGCGATCAGACACCGCTCGAGCGCGCGATTGCGCGTGGCTGACACATACACTGTGCAGCTCGGTTCGTCCGCCGCGAGAAGAGTGAGCACGGCCCAGTCGGCTTCCCCTTGCGGGGTCACTACGTGCCACACTCCGTCGGGCGTCACGCGCAACAGGCGCCGCTGGCCGTCCCGTTCGGTGGAACTCAGCAGGGTGCCGTCCTTCAAGACGACACTGCGCGCTGGGCGATTGATCCACCGCTCCGCCCGCTCCTCATAGACCCGGCGTAGGTGTCGGGCATTTCGGTCATAGCGGTCCCACGCCATTTCCTGATGGCTTCGTGCCATGGTCAACACCAACAGATCGCCCTTAGCAGTCCATAGCACATCAATCAAATAGCGCTCGTGACTGTCCCATTCAATCCAACGAATTTGAGAGCTGCCTTCGGTGTCCCTAATGCCCAGACGCACGACCGCATTGGCCTGACCGACAAACGGGTACCGATGCTCCTCGGACCATACGGTGTCACCGTCCTGATGCACAATCGGAAACTTGGGGATGTGCCGCTCGTCCACCATGGCGAGCGCCACTGCCCCGCCATCCGGCGACACCCAGTAGCCGTGACTGCGGTCCAGTTCCTCTTGGGCCGCATATTCGGCCAATCCGTACGTGACGCCCTCTTCCGCACCCGGTGTAAGCCAATTTAACGTTCCGTGGTCGGGGTCGATCCGGCACAAGTTCCCCTCCATCACCCCATAAATACACGTCCCATCGGGCGAGAGCGTCGGGTCCACCACTCCATCTACGCCAGGCACTTGGCGGAGCTCCTCGTCGCCTCGCTGCACATAAAGACGCCCATGCATGGGGATGAGCAGAGTACCCTTTTGCCATTCATAGTGGGAAATACCTCCCCAGCTGAACCGCGCCCGTTGACGGCGCATTTCTTCATCAAACGTATCGACCGCCGTCCCTATGGGCGGCCGGGCAATCAGCCGGTGTGTGCCCTGGGTTGTGTCGTAGACCCAGAGGCTCAACTCCGCTCCCTCAGCCGGGAAGAGGTAGTAAACGCGGCGACCATCCTCAGAAAATTGAAATGCGGTCGGTACATGTCCCCCAGGCTTAGGGAAATCCGCAATATCCTCATAACGGATGTGGCGTAAGGACGTCATGGCATCTGGCCTCCATCTCCAATTTCCAATTCAACGAAACCTTCCACACGCAAAGCGTCATTCCCTGCTGCCGCGCGTATAAGGTGAACAGCAATCTCAAAAAGTATAGGAAAGTCAGGAGGGGTCTCATGTCGAAGAAAAAGCCTTTGGTCGAAAATGCGCGTTCGGGTCTGGATGCCTTGAAAACGCAGCTGTTTCAGGAGATCCAACAACGACCGCCGTCATATCGTGAGAGGTTCCGCACCTTGGCGCGGCAACGCATCGGCAGTCGGGAAGGCAACCCTAATGCGGCGGATCCAAAATCTCCCCCAAATCGTTGACGACCCGCCCTCCCAGGCCATGCACACGGCGAACCGCCGCAAGCACGCCATCCACGTAGGCGGTGCGGTCATGCACATCGTGCCGAATAGTCAGCATCTGCCCTTGAGCGCCGAAGATGACAGCTTGATGCGCCACCATGCCGGGAAGCCTGAGGGAATGAACCGGGATGCTCTCCGGCGGTCGGCGCAAAGACTCTCCCAACAAACTCGCCATCGCACGCGCCGTACCTGATGGACGATCCTTTTTGCCGGCATGATGCCCTTCCGTCACTTCGACCGCTTGGAAATATCGACTCGCCTCGCGCGCCAGTCGCTCCGCCACCCAGGCCCCCAGCGAAAAATTGGCGATAATGGCGGCGCCCACGCCCTGGTCCTCGACCGCGGAGGCAATTTTTTCGCGAGCCTCCGGTGCAAATCCCGTAGTGCCCACGACAATATCCCATCCGCGGGAAATAGCCTCCATGAGACGGTGAAACGCCGAATCCGGCTCGGTAAAGTCCACCAGTACCGCATACGGGGCCGAAATCACCTCCAAATCGGCCTCCACGAGCAACGTCAAAGCGGGCTCACCCCACGCGGCCCCCAATGACACTCCGGCGTAGCGGCGGGATATGGCGCCCAACAGCTCCATGTCTGGTGCCTGATAGATGGCGCGGCCCACCGCGCTGCCTGTTTTACCCGTGGCCCCTGCCACGACCACCGGAATGAGTCGGTCGCCCTGCATAGTGGGAATCCTTTCAGATGTTGTCCAAGTCGTAGTCCTTCAACAACTGCGACGCAATCACCCATCGCATGATTTCCGATGTACCCTCGTAGATTTCCGTAATCTTGGCATCCCGCAGAAGACGCTCCACCCCGTATTCCCTCATGTAGCCGTATCCGCCAAAAATCTGAATCGCATCCTCAGCATGCCTCACCGCGTGCTCTGAGGAGAACAACTTGGCCATGGCGAACAGTGGACGCTGGCTGGGCCCCTCCTCGCGGTGACGGGCTGCCTCGTAGGTCATAAGGCGCGCCGCATGCAAATCGGTGGCCATGTTGGCCAGTCTCCATTGCACCCCCTCAAACGAGCCAATCGGCTTTCCAAATTGCTTCCTTTCCTGGGCGTATGTCAATGATCGGGCCAACGCCGCGGACATGATGCCGACGCCTTGCGCCGCAATGCCAATGCGGCCTCCATCCAAGAGATACAGAGCGATGGTGTAGCCATCGCCTTCCGCACCCAACCGGTTCTCGTCCGGGACAAACACGTCATCCACGATCACTTCCGAGGTGCGAGACGCGCGGATGCCCAACTTCTCCAGCGGCGGACCAAAATGCAGGCCTGGCGCATCCTTCTCGACAATGAACGCCGTGATTCCCTTGGTCTTGAGAGCCGGATCAACGGTAGCGAACAGCAAGTAGCGCTCGGCTTCGCCGCCACTGGTGATAAACATCTTGCGTCCCGTCACTCGGTATCCGCCTGGCACTCTCACGGCGCGCGTCGCGAGGGCGGCGGCGTTGGAGCCAGCCTCTGCCTCGGATAGGGCAAAGGCCCCGATGGCTTCCCCACGGCACAGACTGGGCAGCCATCGACGCTTTTGCGCGTCGGTGCCAAACCGCCAGATCCCTTCAATGTGAAGGGAGCAGTGCACCTCGTAGATAACAGCGGTCGCCGGGTCGACCTCCGCAATCGACTCCACCACCAATGTCTGAGCCAGGTACGTCGTGCCTGCGCCGCCATATTCGGGTTCCACAATCATTCCTAAGTATCCCTGTTGCCCTAAAAGCTCCAGGTTCGCCCGGGGATAGATTTCCTTCTGGTCAAATTCTCCGGATCGCGGCGCAATTTCCTTCTGGACTAAAGCCCGCGCTGCATCGCGTATGGCATTTTCCTCATCATTCAAGATACTAAGACCCATTGTTATCTCCCTCCGTCAAGCTGCGCAGCATCTCCAGCGCCACCTCCGCCGCATCGCGTGCGCCTGATGCCACCTGTTGGCGCAGGGCATCCCATCCTGCCCCCGCCTTTACCCGCCGAAACTCGCGATCGACCCAGTCTTCCATGGCCAACTGAATGACATGCGCGGTCTGGCCATCTCGAATCAACGCTAGTTCTCCGGATTGGCTTAAATATTCGCGGTGTTTCTCCAGGGATCCAATCAGTTCCCCAAGACCTTCCCCGTGCTCAGCCACCGTTTTGACAATGGGGGGAAACCAGTCCAGATGCTGCATGCCCAAGGTCAGCATGCCGCGAATGGCCCGTGCCGTATGGTCGGCGCCATCTCGGTCCGCCTTGTTGACCACAAAGATTTGGCCAATCTCCAAAATACCGGCCTTGATCGCCTGAATGTCGTCTCCCAGTCCGGGAGCCAGCACCACCATGGTGGAATGGGCCAGCTGCATGATCTCCACCTCGGACTGCCCCGCCCCCACTGTCTCTATCAGGATGACATCAAAGCCCGCCGCGTCCATCAAAGTCACCGCTCCAAACGTGGCGCGCGAAAGACCGCCCAGGTGTCCGCGGCTGGCCAGGCTCCGCATGAACACGCCATCATCCATGACGGACTCCTGCATGCGGATGCGGTCGCCCAGAATGGCACCGCCTGAAAAGGGGCTCGATGGATCCACGGCCAAGATGCCCACCCGAGCCCCGCGACGACGAAGCTCCAGCGTCAGGCTGTTGACCAAGGTCGACTTTCCGACCCCCGGAGCTCCCGTAATGCCGACAATATGAGCCTTGCCCGCCAATGGGAACAAGGCGCGCACCAACGCCTTGCCGTCCTCGGAATCCCGTTCAACCCAGGTTAGTCCACGCGCAATGGCCCGCTTTTCCCGCTCCAGAATGCGACTGACCAGACCGTCGACTTCATTCATGCTCAGACACTCGTTCTCGAATGTACTGCACGATGTCCTGCGTGTCGGTGCCTGGGCCAAAGACACGCGCCACACCCGCCTGCTCCATGGATTCCACGTCGTCGTCCGGAATGATGCCGCCAAGCAGCACCAGCATGTCATCCATGTGGTTGGACCGCACCAGTTCCATGATGCGCGGCACCAATGTGGGATGAGCGCCCGACAGAATCGACAACGCCAACACGTCGACATCCTCTTGCAACGCCGCATCGACAATTTGCTCCGGGGTCTGGTGAAGGCCGGTGTAGACCACCTCCATCCCCGCATCCCTGAGGGCCCGTGCAATGACCTTGGCGCCCCGATCGTGCCCGTCCAGTCCGGGCTTTGCGACTAACACACGAATCACAATAATTCCCCTCCCGATATCTTCATGATATGGCGGGTCCCGTCAACGCGCTTCTCTGAGAGCCCGTCCCTCCCATAAATCGCTGACACACGAAAAGCGCACCCGTAGCGAGGGTACGCTTGCTTGGCTCGAAAAAATCTTGGAATGGCCAATGCCGACCATGCCGGCCACACTCTGCAAGACCGGCATGCACCGCGGTATTCCGCCTCGTATACTCGAACAGCCATAACACCAGCCGACCCGGGGCAACTTGCCCAATCTCACCCACCACGGGGGCGCCACCCCACTACATTGTGGAATTTGCCATCCTTAGTCCACCAGACAGGATACCACTTTATGGAGGACTTTTACACGCTGGGGCCGGCCGCGGTGGGGTCGATGGCGGAATCCGGGCGCTCGACCGGCACGGGTTCGTCGCGCCATGTCTTTCGGAGCAGCTCCACGTCGCGCTCCAATTTGCGGGCACGGCCCAGCATGCGATACATAAAGCCAAACATGACGATCCAGACCGCCGTATAGGCCAAGAACAAAAAATCCAACTCCATCTTCTCGAGACTGGTCATGTCGTTCCTCCTTTCCTAACGATTCCATTGCGCCCTGACCACTGCTTTGACATCTTCGAGGCCATATTCTGCCCGCAAGAGTCGGAGACGGATTTGCATCCACGCAACGTACACCAGAGTCAGGGCGCCCATGGAAACAAACATGGCGTCAATCATGGCAGGAGCCATGTGGATGCCATGACTGGTGATGACGACCGGATGGATGGACTTCCACCAGCGGATGGTCATATAGTCAATGGGCACATCCACATAGGCCACCAGCGCCAATACCGCCGCCGTACGGGCCCGTCGCTCGCGCGAGTCGGACCACTCGCGCACCATGAGGTAACCTATGAAAAGAACCCATAAAATAACGGTAGCCGTCAGTCGCGGGTCCCAAGTCCACCACACCCCCCAGGCTGCCCGCCCCCACAACACACCGGTAATAAGCAGCATGCTGGTGAAAATGGTCCCGACTTCGGCCGAGGCGGCGGCCCAGAGGTCATATCGAAGTTCTCTTGTGACCAGGTAGCCTAAGCTTGATATGGCCGTCACCGTAAACGCCACGGCTGCTACCGTGGCTGCCCCCATGTGAAAATAGAAAATGCGCTGGCTGGGTCCCAGCACCGCGTCGTCGGGACTGCCCACGAAATTCATGTAGAGCGCCAGCCCCATCAGTGGCAGCAACACCCACATCCAGCGTTCCGTCACTCGTTGCACCATTACACCTCCCACAAAAATTCGTAAGCCAGCAACGGAAGCGCAAGAAACACCATGTCAAAGGCCATCAGCCCGTGAATCCAAGGCCAGGGATCTCCGTGCTGCCATAATTGCGCCGTAGCTTGTACGGCGGTGATGGCCACCGGCACCTCCAAGGGCATCAGCAGAATGGGCATCACGGTATCGTGCCCGGAGAGATTGAAACCCACCGCTGCCATCAACGTCCCCACAGCGACCACGCCGAGGGCCCCCAGCACCAGCACCAGAGCCAAGGGACCGGACAAGAGGCTCTGGGGCAAATTAAACAGCATGGCATACAAGGGGACCACCACACCTTCCATGGTGACCATCGCCACAAACGCCACCGCCAACTTTGCCCAAAAGACCGGCATGCGCCCTCCCGGAGCCAGGCTCAGCGCAGTCAGGGTGTCCTCCTGGCTTTCCCGGGCATAGCTCCGTCCGATACTTAGCATTCCCGCAAACAGGAAACCCATCCACAAAATTCCGGCCCGAGCGGCTCCCCAGCGGGATCCCTGATCGCCGAGTGTGAAGGCAAAGAGAAAGAGCTCCAGCACGGCAAACGCGATCATGAGCACCCAGACATCTTTCTGGCGCGCCTCAAGCAAGAGGTCCTTTCCCACCAGCACGATGAACTTACGCATGAAATGCGCGTCCTCCCCAATAGCGTGACCGAAGGACGTCCCAATCGGCGCGGTCGAGGCCCTCCGTCCGCGACCACCAGACCATGGTGCCTCGTGCCATAATGGTGACTGCGTCCGCACACTGGAGCGCCTCGTCGATCCGATGGGTAGTAAAAACCAGACCCGCGCCCCTCTCCCCGGCCCCCTGAATCATGTGCGTCACCATTCGCCGCCCTTCCTCATCGAGCCCGCTGTATGGCTCATCCAACAGCCACAATTGGGGGGCGATCATCCAAATCCGCGCCAAGGCCCCCCGCTGACGCATGCCGCGGGAGTATGTTCTGACGGGATCCTGTGCCGCCCACTCCAGCCCTACGGCTTGCACGGCTTTCATGACGCGCTCCTCCACGCTGGAGAGTTCCCAGAGTCTGGCATAGAGCCTCAAGTTCTCGAGGAGCGTCAAATGCGGATACAGAAAGGATTGGTGGCCTAGGATTCCAATTCTGGGATCCGGCATTGCGTCCCGCGGGACCACCTTCCCGAAACGCTCAAGCCGCCCGCCACGGTATCCCCAAATGCCCCCCAGCACCTTTAAAAGGGTGGACTTTCCCGCTCCGTTGGCTCCCATCACCGCCAAGACCCCACGGGGGCGAATCGCCAACGAGACCCCGCGCAATACCGGAGTCGCGCCGATGTCCTTGACCAGGCCTTCCGCCACCACAATGGGATTAGCCATGAGGCGCATCCCACACGCCATGCAGCACTTTAAGCAGCTCCCGGTACTCGCGCTCAAATGCGCCCTCCTCCAGCTCCCCGCGCTGATACGCCGCTTTCAAACCAGCCATGTCGCGGAGATACCGTTCTCGTTGGCCCCTGCGCGCGTCTCCGGGCACTCCCACACGCCAGTTCAGCGCCCAAGCCAGCGCGCCCATGCCCAAGAGTCCTATCAAAAGTTTGAACAGCATCGCCACCCGTGGGTAATTGCCGCTGGCGCTCGACAAGGGGATGGCTGCATTCACCGCGTACCTTTCCAACACGACGGGAACTGACTGGCCCTGGGCGACATTTCCCGTGGCATATTCCTTAAACACGGGGCTGTCCGCAACGTCGGGAATCCGCCCTTGCCCGACTGACGCAAGGGAAGGATTGAGAATGGGCGGAAGAGCCATACGGGCCGGGATGAGCACCAAGAGTCCCTTGATGGGCAAGACCGTCGGCAAAAGGAGACTGGCAGACCGCCCATTCCAGGGGACGCTGTACCGAACTGCGAAACGTGCGCCTTGGGGCTCCACAATCGCGGCGTCCGAGCCATGGCTGACGATGGAAGCACCGATGCCTTTCACATCCTTGGCACCGACGAACATGCCCATAACCACGCGGGAGACCGGATGGTCCAGCGCCACCTGATCGAAGATTGCCAGCCTATGGCCTTCCGGAATGAGAAGGACCATGTCCATGGCAATCATCGACCGCGCCCCGCTTGCGATTGGCGCGGCGTCCACTCTCGGCGCGGCATAGCCAAGAGTTGCGGCCGCCATCACCGCCACCACCCAGTGCCTCATGGCGTCACCCCCGGTGCGCCGCCCCCAGGGTCAACCAATCCCCCTCCGCATTGCTCACAGACTCCCGAGGCGCTTCTGAACCGATGGGCACCGCAATAAGGGCAAAACTGGCGGTCCAACACCTCTTCGACCGTGCTCCGGAAGCGATCCTCGTCCATCGGCCCCCCCCTTCCGGCGGGCGAAATAGATCGCCGCCGTCCGGGCAGCACGATCAATCCCATCACTGACATCGTCAACACCATGGCTAGAAAGACCGTCAAATTGGATCCCTCCCTTCGACAACGGCACCCACATCCCGCCACAGACGCCCGGGCTCCGCATCAAATTCCGATGGCCATCCCGGGGCCGCATCCCGCCCATGGGGCGCAGACATGGCCAGCACCGTGCCTGCCGCCAAAACGATCATGCCCAGCCAAATCCAGCTCACCAGGGGATTCACCATAATCTCCAAAAGGGCTCGGCCCTGTCCCGGACTACCCTCCAATACCACATACAAATCCTGCAGCCACCCGGCGCGTATGCTCACGTCCGCCACCGGCTGGGCCGACCCTGGGAAGAACGAAAGCCCCGGCTCCGCCGTCCAACGCTGTGGCCCACGGGACTCAAGCAATTTGGCTGCCGTGGTGACATAGCCGGTATGGACGTGATTGCGAAGTCCTTCATAGGTCACGTGATACCCACGGACCGCCACCGATTGCCCGGGAGCCAGTGTTTCAGTCAAAGAGACAGCATTGGTGTGGGATCCGATGACGCCAAACATCACCGTGACAAAGGCCAAATGGGCCAGATACCCGCCATAGCGCCGACGGTTAGTCGCCAGCACCCGGATCAACGCAGACCCCCATCCCGTGCCATGTGCCATGCGTTGCACACGCGCGGCGCGGTAATATTCCTGCAGCATTGACGATGCCGCGAACGCGGCGATTCCCACCCCCAGGGTCGGCCAAAATGCGCGATATCCCCGCCACACGGCGAACGCGCTGGCACTCACCGCGAGCAGCAACGGCACCCTGAGCTTTCTAAGGACCGCCCCATAACGAGGCTGTCGCCACCCCACAACCGGTGCCAAACCCATCAGTCCGGCGAGCAAAAGAAACAATGGCGCAGCCGTGGCGTTGAAAAAGCTCTCATTGAGAACAATGGTCTGCCCCCAAAAGGCCTTGGAGATGACGGGATAGAAGGTTCCGATGAGAACAATCGCCGCGAGGGTGGAAAGCGAGACGTTGAGCAAGAGATAGATGCTCTCTTTCGAAAACGTTCCGGCGAGTGCCATTCGGTCTACCAACATATCGCGGCGAAGCCAGAAAACGCCCGCAATGAAGACGGCGCTGACCCAAAACAAGGCCACAAAATAGGGGCCTACTCCTGTACCGGTAAAGGAATGCACCGAGTTTTTCAAAACCCCGCTCCGCGTGATATAGGTGCCGATCAGAGTCAAGAGAAAGGTGCCGGTGCCAAGCGAGGCCGTCCACCAGCGGTAAAGGCCCCGTTTTTCCTCCAACTGCAGCGCATGCAAAAAGGCGGTTGCTGTCAACCATGGCAACAACGCGGCATTTTCGACCGGGTCCCACTCCCAGTACCCGCCCCATCCCAGTTCCATATAGGCCCACATGCCTCCCAAAATGAGCGCAACCCCCAGAAGCATCCAGGAAAACAGCATCCAGCGGCGCACAATCGGCACCCATTCCCGCCAAGGCACGCGGGTCCACACAGCGGCTACAATGTAGGCTGCAGGCACCACCATGCCAATCAATCCCGTGTACATCGCCGGGGGGTGAATCGTCATGACGACATTCTGGAGCAGGGGATCGAGACCGGCTCCGTTGGCCGGATGTCCCGACACGATCCGAAAAGGATTGACGACAACGTTGGACATGCCGGAAAAGAACACCAGTACCGCCCCCAGCAACGGGACCACCATGGGTGTCATCCGTCCCTCGCGCGGCCAGCCCCGCCACGCCACAAAAGCGGCATAGAGGGCGAGGATCCATCCCCAAAACAGAACCGAACCAGAGTCTCCGCCCCAAAGCGCTCCCATTTTATACATGAGCGGCAGGGCCCGATCACTGTGGTTGTAGACCGCCTGTATTTGATAGTCGCCAGTGAGCAGCAGGTATTCTAGAACGAATACCGCCGTGGTCATCGCGAGGGCCACAGCGATGGCAGCCCCGCGGACACTCTCATGGAAACGCGGGCTATGCTTTCGGTTAGCCCGCCATCCTCCCAGTGCCATATAAACTGCCGCAATAAGCGCCAGCGCCAAGGCATATTGACCCAATGCCGCCATGCTCAAGACGCTCCCCCCTTGGACGGTGCATAATGATCCGGACATTGAATTTCCAGCTTGTTGGCATCAAAAACGCCGTGTGGCCCCAGGTGGCCTTTCGCGATGGCACTGGCGTCCTGAAATCGCTCATTGGGCATCGGACCGTGGTATACCACAGGAAGCGCTGCGCGACCCGAAACCATGGTGAACTTTAGGGTTGCACGCGCAGCGTTGTAATGCGCCGTACGCGACAACAAGGTGCCTTGCACGCGCACGGTCTGATGCCCATATTTGGCTGGATTGGCCTGAAATGTCTTGACTGTGACAAAATAACTCGAAAAATTATGCGCTCCTTGGAGTACCATATAGACAAGCGCCGACACAATCGCCAAGGCTCCGATCTGCAAGCGCAGCTTTTTGGACATGATGGTTCCCTCACCTGTCTAGCGTCATGGACCTAGTCATGTCCCTGGACTGGGCGACATATCCATTCCGGAAGCTGAAAGGTGCCTGAACCCGCGGATGATCAATCTGCAGACGGCGCTTGCAATTTGGGCATAAAGATGGTAGACTAAGCTCTGCAAATTGGTGCCGCCGAAGTGGTGGAATAGGCAGACACGCGGTGTTCAGGGCGCCGTGGGCGACAGCTCGTGTGGGTTCAAGTCCCACCTTCGGCACCATATTCGTCGGGATGGCGGAACTGGCAGACGCGTACGTTTGAGGGGCGTATGAGGCGACTCGTGGGGGTTCAAGTCCCCCTCCCGGCACCATAACCTATAGCAGGGTACATTGACTGGATTCCTAGAGGAATCCGGTTTTTTGCTTGTAGGCCCCGCAGTAGCCCAATTCCCTTTTGACGTCGGAGTCTATAGACTAGGCTATTCCTCCCCTGCTATTCTGGATCCAAGCTTCGCAACCACAGGACGACCTTGAACCAATACCGGTGCAATAGGTGGCTGGCTGCATGGCGACTCGACGTCGCGCACGGTCCGGCGGATAGCAAAGCCCGAGGGAGGCGACCCTGAGCGTGGGACACACAACGCGTTGGGTTTCAAGGATATTGGTTGTCGCTGCCTTTATGTACGCCATGTGGTACGTCTACAGCAATTGGATTGGGCGAACCCCGATGCGGTTCGGGAACATGAAGATCGAGCTTAACAAGGGGAGCACCATCACGATGGCGCAGGCCATGGAGCAATACGCCAACGCGCCGCCCGGCGCCACCGGCTATCCCGGGACGATCGCGATACACCACGAGCCCCACTACGCTGGCCAATATATCGTCGACTGGACCGTTAAAGGGCACGAGTATGTGTTTGATTGGGGGACGGCTATAAAGGCCGCCAATGCCAATGCGAAGCTCCTGATGAAGCGTGTCCATCACTAGGGCGGACAGTCACCGCTGGATGCCAAGGCAGGATCCTCCCGTGAGGGTTCAGCCGTCCAATTTCCCTAGAAAGTCCAATACGCGTGTTGGTCTCCCCGGATAAAAAGAGTTCAGCATGATGCGCAGACGCCACCAGCTCGCGGGCTGCCTCCAGGTCTCCCTCGTCCACCAAGTAGGGGTCCGCATCTTTCGGCGGGGATTTATGCGTTCGCGGACGAGTTGGCAAGGGCGGGCCACACGGTGCATGTGCCCGACCTTTTTGAAGGGCGCACGTTTTCCACGATTGCGAATGGTCTGGCTTACGTCGGGGAGATAGGCTTTGACGAAGGTATGGATCGGGGGACCCATGTGGCTATAAATCTGCCTCGCGACATCGTCTATGAAGGATTTTCGCTCGGTGTGGTTCCACCGTGAAAAGGTCACTCATGCCTCTCTCCTCCCACCAGCCGCAAATACTCTTCCTCCAGCGAGACCTGCTCCGGGACGACAGCCCGAACCCCTATCCCGGCATTTACCAAATCCGCCACTAACTCTTCGATGACATCGCCGTCCCCCATGGTGGCCCTCCATTCGATACCGTTCACGTGCGTCATCTCAACTCCCTGGGGCAGAGGCATGCCCCCAATCCGACCGGGGTCCACGCCACTGAGCGAAAGCCGCACAGTCGGAACGCCCTGGTGCCCCAACGTGTTGGGATCTCCGACAGCCAAGAGTCGCCCTCGTTCGAAAATCGCCACGCGGTCGTGGATTCGCTGAGCCTCGGCCAACAGGTGAGTGCAGAGAAAAATGGGTGTCAAAGGGGGGCTGTTGGACTGTGCCGGGCCTGACTATGGCGTCCGCCGTGCGAGAGTGGCCCTCGCCGTGTCGCAAGCCCACCGGTTGGGCTTGCACGTGCTGGTCAATTCTCTTTATCCACGAGCTGCACTCGGCGTCGGACTTTGGCCAGGCGATGCGTGGCTTGCAGAAAATTGGATTGTCACCACAGGACGGCCCAATAGGGACCAGAGTGGGGTGGACTGGCATGGGCTCTCCTTGCTGAAGCGGTATGGCATCGCTGTCTGGATGACAGCCACCGCATCCTCCCCGCCCATGCGCCGTTGGGTCATTTACTGGGCATCCCAAACCGCGCACCGCATCGGCGGATCCCATATCGCCGTGGCGGGTCCCCGGTATTCGAGTCACACCAATTTCGCGGTCCCCGAAGCGTGGCTGAAGGCTAGCCCATGACAGTCCAAGGGAAATCCTCCCCGCAGGGAAACCAGACACCCGGATTTGCGCCACGGAAGTCCACATAGTTCGCTGGCAGAGCGGGCACGCTCAGACAAGGACCAAGGGAGGATCCCTTCATGCAAAAGGCATCGAAGTTCTGCCTGGCCAGCGCGCTTATCACCGTCCTCGGCATAACCCCGGGGTGCGGCTCGGGAAACCCTATGCCTGGCCAATCACTGCCATTGTCTCCGCTCTCTGCCCGCATGAAAGGCATGACGGAAGCCGGCTACACGCCGACGGTATTCAGCTCAGCCGCGGTTGCCCGGTCCATCGTCCATCTCCATAAAGACGGGGTCACGTGGCTCGCCATTCAGGTGGCATGGTACCAAAACACCAACACGTCGACGACCATTCTCCCCAGTGCCCGCAAAACGCCCACCGATGCTAGCCTGGCACGCCTGATTGCACTGGCGCATCACGAGGGGATGCGCGTCTTCTTGAATCCCTTCGTCAACTCGCTCCAGGGCAACGGTTGGCAAGCATTGTTTCATCCATCGTCGCCCAATGCGTGGTTTCAGAGCTTCGACCGATATGTGGCCCACTATGCGCAACTCGCGCAACGAGACCATGCCGACCTATTCTCGATCGGCGATGAGTTCGACTCGCTGGATACCGTCCCCGCGTATCGAACCGACTGGGTGCATGCTATCCACATCGCCCGAATCTATTACCACGGCCCTATAACCTATGGGGCGGACTACCCCAATTACCAACACGTCAGTTTTTGGAATCAACTCAATGACGTGGGCATTGACGCCTACTTCCCCCTGAGCCAATCAGCCAATCCCAGTGTCGCTGAATTAACCGCCAGTTGGAACGCCATCGCCAACCAAATCCAAACATGGCGCCTCTCTGCGGGACTGGCGGGAAAACCCTTTCTCATTACCGAACTGGGATACCCATCGGAAAACGGTGCAGCCTCCACGCCGGGATCGTGGCATCCTGACAAAGCTGTCAACCTCGGGCTCCAGTCCCGCTTGTATGACGCCACGTTTCGAAGCATCTGGCGCCGCCCGTGGCTCCGCGGAATCATGTGGTTTTGGTGGGCTAATCCCTCCAATCCCTACTGGCAGGGCGGACCTCATGACAACGGCTACACCTTGCGCGGAAAGCCTGCAGAATCGGTGCTGAAGCGCTATTTTGCACGGTGAAGCCGCCCGCTTTCGACCAGAGCATGACGCGCCCCCACATTGGCCGCGAAGAAGTGATAGGCCTGGACCCCTGTCACCCAGGAGAGCCATGCAAAGATGACGAGGTCGCCCGCCATCGTGTGTCCAGAAAAGTGGGTGACAAACGGGGCTGCCGCAAGCGGCCACATGGCATACGCCAAGCCCTGTCCACTTCGCCATGCCCGAACAATCCATAGAAGCGCCCATAGCGCCACGAGGACGCCGGCCAGGCTCACTAGGAGAGCGGCGAGCCGAAAAGGAGCGTGATAGGAGAGCCATCCTCCCAAATATAGGTAGATCGCCATCGTCACAACCATCACCAGACGAAGCCCTGCTTGACCGCTGTCCTCCGCCCGTCGGCGCTCCGTCCCCAGACTACCCAATGCCACGACCATCACCAGCAACACCGCCTGCGCCGCCAGTCCCACCGGTGCCAACCATGCCATGATGCTGTTGGGCACATCCCAGAGCACACCCGCGGTACAAATCACCGTCTCTACAACCAGCAACGCCGTCAGGGCGATTGTTAGGCGAGACCAAATCTTCGACGTGCGGCGCCGCCTCACCGCTCCTATCAGAAAGACGGCCAAAGCCACCACGAACCCCAACGTCAACACGCGGTGGACGTATTCGATCACCACGGCTTCGTTGGAAAATGTCGGGATAACCGCCCCATGGCACAGCGGCCAGTTGGCTCCGCACCCTAACCCCGACTCTGTATCGTGATCCAAAAATCCGATGGCGTTCACAGCCATAATCCCAATGAGGCTAGTAAGGCCCGCTA
Source organism: Bacillota bacterium (assembly GCA_021820485.1). Taxonomy (GTDB): domain Bacteria; phylum Bacillota; class Sulfobacillia; order Sulfobacillales; family Sulfobacillaceae; genus Sulfobacillus_B. The sequence continues at coordinate 2,406 of JAKADO010000062.1, read as the reverse complement.
TCCTGAGTCCCTTGACGGCCGTGAGATCCTGCATAGCTTGATCCAATGCGAACACTCTCCTTGGGGGATGCCTGAGGTACTCTGCCCGACACGCGGCAGATGTCTTATTTCTTCTCGCATTGGGCATGCCAGGGGCAAGGATCGAACAGCCCATTTCACTAGGGCCAATCGACCCCATTGATATGGATCGACACCATGAAGAGGTCGGCCTGCCTTTCGTAGAACCAAGGCCCGGAGGCACGTCATTCCCCAGGGCGAAAAAAAGCGTGGCCTAGCTCCATCCAAATTCCTGGTACCATTCTCCTCGGCGAAATGCAGCCAGTGCCTCGCGGACATAAGGAATGGTGTTGCTCGGCAAACCATCCATGTCGTACCATCCCAGCTCATCGCATTTTGCCGGTTCGCAATTTCTCACTTGGCCCGACCAGTGGTCCGCGGCCAAAAAGAAGTCTATGCGCTCGTCGCCCACGCGAGCGCCGCGGCGATGCATGACCCCCACCGGGACGAGATCGCTGAGGGCAATGGCAATGCCGCATTCTTCCCGTGCTTCCCGGCACATCGCATCTCGCACCGTTTCCTGGCCATCCAAATGTCCTGCCGGCACGCTGTAGTTCCCATCTTCATAGCCCGTGTTGAACCGCCGCAGCAGGAGAACCTGATTCCCACGGACAAGAAACAAATGGACAGCCGGGATCACGCGAAATCGCTCCACCACACACCTCCTGACTCAACATTCTCACCGTATCCGAAGCGTGCCCCGGTCCGCAATCACGGGTGTCCCTGTCGCGCCGAGACCTGGCTCGTGCGATAATGATCGCGAGGCTTGCCGCGCACGACCCCACACCCACGGCGTTCAGGAAGGCAGGTGCATGATGCAGTTTTACACGGGATACAACGATGACCAGCTCCTGCGGGAGAAGCTCTATCCCCTGTTTCAGGAAGTGTTCGCATTCCGGAAGCTCAGTTGCGGGATTTTCATTGGCGGAGATTCTGGGACCCCACCTACCGACCCTACACGTAATTTGACCGTGGCCAAGCGGTGGCCAATGCCTCATGGTTCACTTTGCGCCTTATCGTTTCCGGCCAGAAGTTCCGGGTGGCAGGAATCCAGTCCGTGATGACCCATCCCCACTATCGCAGACGTGGACTGATGACCACCCTCGTGACATGCTGTCAGATATCGACGCCGAACGCCCAGCTGCAGCGCTGTTTACAGAAACGCCCGCACTCTATGAGCTCTTCGGATTGGGCGCCGTTCCCCCAGGCATCGTTTGCCACGGAACTCTCCTCCCCTCCCAGGACGTCTGCTGCCACCCTGCGGCGGATGAACGTCTGGGACCCCAAGAATGCTGCATTGCTCGAGAAGCGAATTTCTGAGAGAGCTTCGTTATCTCAGGATTTTTTCCGCTCGACTACGCTCTCTCGCTCCATCTCAATCTGTATAGCCCCTATTGGCAAGCACGCATTGACGACGCGTCATGCCTCGATGCCGTGGTGATTTGCGAGTCCGGATACGGCAGCCTTTTAATCCATCCCCCTCGGAGGACATCCATCTACGATTTCAAGGCGGGATTCTGCGTTAATGCGACACGGTAGATGACTATCGTGCTCTTTGCTACGATCGAAAATGAAGGGGGATTCGCCATGGCGAGTGTCGAGGCCATCAGATCATACTGCTTATCCTTCCCCGGCGCTTATGAAGACCACCCGTGGGGGGAAGCAGTGTTTAAGGCGGGGAAGAAAATCTTTGTCTTTGCCGCGCTTAACACGGCTCTGCCCACAGTCACGGTCAAGTTAACCCCCGAGTTGCGGGATCTGTGGCTTCAGAGTGACAACGCGTTCATCCCCGCATATGTGGGTCGGTACGGCTGGTGCGGCATCCGCCTTACCGGAGCTGCAGCGTGGAACCGAGCCGAAGAAGGCATTGCAGTCAGCTATCATTTGGTAACCCAGGGGAGGCCGCCTCGACCTCGCGTGTGAGGTTCAGGCAGGAACTGAAGAGGCTGGCCATCGCGCATTCATCAGCCCAAGACCCGTCGCATCGTGAATCCGTCTAAGCCTCTCAACCGCCCAAAGGTCCAAGACACGCGTCCGCAGTAGGTTTCCTGAAACCCCGTGACCACTGGCGCCGAATGCCAATCGGGCGGTTCGTGACCCCGCATCCGCAGCGTCTATGCGTCAGCGGCATCACCGAAAAACCGGGTGGAGGTAGATACCACTGAGGCTCTGAGTCAGGAGGGGTCCACGATGCACGGCAATCGACTTGTGCTTGTCATCGGTGCCACCGGAAATCAAGGTGGGTCAGTAGTTCATCATCTGCTGGGCCATCAATGGAGGATTCGTGCGCTAACCCGGAATCCGCGTTCACCTAAGGCTCTGGCTCTCGAAAAGTCCGGTATCCAAGTC
>JAKADO010000143.1 GCA_021820485.1 Bacillota bacterium | reverse complement strand
CGCTCGTGTATCCGCGCGCGTCGCCACCCGGGTCAAAATCAAGCCAAGGAGCCCGCTCGCAATGCCCAGCGACACCATGGCCCAAATGCCCATCTTATTGGCCGGCGCCAGGGCGGTTTGTCCCGCCCAAATGGCCGACGCCACCACAACCGCACGGAAAAAGGCCTGCAGCAACGCCATAAAAATCATCTCCCCACCATATTGTGAGGAGAGCCGCAGGAAATATTCGGGACCGGGGTCACTCCGGTTGGTGTGCCTCCCAGTACGTCACCCATCCATCGTAGCCTTCAGTCCTGCACCAGGAGATATGCTGCTCCCATCGGCTTCGCGCCTCTGGCGCACCATGGTCCATCAAACTGTAAATCCAATCGGCCTGTAGATCCAGCCAACCGCTGCGTCCCACCACCTGAATGGTTCTGTCGTCGTTAATCGCTTGACTCAAGCGCTCTTCGTAGTACTTTCGCTCATCGGGCCACCCAATTTGCAGATCCAATCCCCACAGCAGGCGGTCCATCCGCCAGTCCCAATCGGTGTTGAACGTCCGAATGCTGGCCAGCCGAAGCGACTCCAGCCGTTTTGGCTGATTCCAAGCCACATGGCCCAACAGCCACCAATACAGTTGCCAAATGGTGGGACTCTGCCCTAAAAGAGGCGTCACAGGCCCCGCCGACGTCGTGCGCAATCCATCCACATAACGGTCCAGCGCCGCGCGGGAGAGCTGTAAGGCCGCTTGGGTCACAGGACTGATGGCACTCCATACCTCAGCATCGCGGGTGAGGGCGTCGTATGCGGCAATGGCATCTTGAAAACGGCCCAGCGTAGCCAGCACCATGGCGCGGTTGCGCATGGCCCGGCCCCGGGAGTCCCGACTGATATCAGAAACGGAAAGAATTTGATCGGTCCAATGCAACGCGTCGCGCCACTGTTGACCGCGTACAGCACGGCGGGCCGCATCCTCCATCGCCTCCAGCCCTTCCAGCGCCAACACGGCGGTCGGGAGGTGCATCTGCAATTCCGTCAGGAGTTCGCTCATCCGACGAGTAGCCACGTCATGGCCGTGCAACGCGGCCCAACGCGACGTCTCAACAGCCATACGATAGGCTTTCGAACCCTGCCCCATCATTTGCGCGCGCAAGATGCGCTTAACCCGAGCGGAAAAGGGAACCGGCACAACGTGGAGAAGCTTCCATCCCCTTCGCCACCGGTGCTCCGATGGGCGCTGACTGAACGTGTTGTGCGACGACATAGGCCGATATCCCCTCTTTCTCCGACGTTATTCGGGGTAAAACGCTAAATTCCTGCAATTGTCGCCCCCAAACAATTGCCAAAAAAGGGCAGTATCGATATCATGTAGCTAAATTCTGGGGAAAGGATGCGCAACCATGAAAAAACGATTGACTCTTCTTTTCGCGGTGCTCAGCATTCTCCTTGCGTCCGGATTCGCTGCCCATGGCCTGCCCTTGACGTCGCACCACCAAGCGGCTCAATTCCACACGGATACCTCATATCCCACGCAACCCTATGAGGATTAGCGTTCCATCGCTGCCGCCGTCCCCCCGACCTGCCGGGACGGCTTCTTCTGTCATGCGCCGCATGCATCCGCATACCTTTCATCATTCGGCGGCGGCCATCGCGATCCCAGGCCGAGATCCCAAGCGGCCTGCACATTGGGATCCTGGTTCCCTATACGTTCCGCTGAAAGGAGCTGTCGTGATCCTATGACTATGGAACTGATTGTTCTCGTCGCCGCTGTGCTGGCCTTTTCATGGAGCATCGGAGCCCACTACACCGGCGCTTGCATGGGCATGCCCTACGGTTCGGGCTCCATTAAGCTGCGGCCGGCTCTATGGCTCATGGCGATCTTTGCATTGATTGGCGCCACGGTCCTAAGCCATCGCGTGGAACGCACCGTGGGCCTTTCGATCCTGGCATCCCATCGCGTCACGTTGACCGCCGCCCTCGTCATTGTGGTGGCAGCCTTTGTCTTGACGACCATCTATACGGCCGTGAAGGTGCCAACCTCCACCATTCAGATTCTGGTGTTCTGCGTGGTTGGGTTGGGACTGGGCGCAGGAATCCCGGTCCACTGGCTCACCATCCTAAAGCTTGCCGCAGTCTGGGTGGCGGCGCCCCCGGTGGCGCTCGGCCTTGGATATTTGTTGACTCACGCCCTTGATCGACTGGTCGGATTCAACCCGGCCCCGGAAGCAGCCGTCCGGCAGGCCCGAGTTCTGCGCACATTGGCGGTCATCTTGGTGGCTGTGGGAGCGGCCGCCTCGTTAACCATGGGAGCAAACGACGTATCCAATGCCACGGGGGTTTTTATCATGACCCGCCAGTTTGGCGTGTGGACAGCAGGCGCCATTGGCGGACTCGGCCTTCTCATTGGTGTCTTAACTTGGGGAAAGCCGCTCCTCAATAAAGTCGCCTTCGACGTGGTGCACGTGGATCTCTCCATGGCCAGCGCCGCGCAGCTGGTGCAGGCGTTGGTGGTGATATTGGCCGTGGCGTTTGGCTTTTTCACCTCGATGAACCAGGCCTTGGTGGGCGCCATGACCGGAGCCGGTCTGGCGCGAGGGCAGAATCGGATCGAATGGCGCGCCATCACCAACATTGTGAAGGGATGGATCGTCGGGCCTCCGTCCGGGATTGTCCTCACCTTCCTGATAGCGAAAGCAGCCGGGATTTGGTTCCCGCTCTAACCGTTCCGATCTGTGTCCCCGTCAAACAATTGCGGTCGAATGGTCTTCATCACCTGAGCCACATCACGGTCAGGCGATGACGTCGAAGCAGCCAGCCGATGCACAATATTCGCAAAGTCGGCATCGGTCCGGTTTTGACTCATCTTTTGAGCTGCCTCAATATGTGTCACGTCGATGATGAGACCGACAATAGCGCGCATTTGCTGTTCCCGGAAAGCCGGTTCCAACGATGCCCAGTGCCGTCCGGCCGGGCGGTCCAGCTCATAGCGGTTCAACATGCGCTCCATCGCGCCTTCAAGCTCCTCCTGCGACATCACGCGACAGGCGCCATACACGTGAATGGCTTCATAATTCCACGTCGGCACATTTGGGTCCTGATACCAGGATGAGGAAATGTAGGTGTGTGGGCCCTGAAAGATTGCAAGAATTTCCGGCGCCTGGGGAGCCACTCGCCAGATGGGATTGGCACGGGCCACGTGCCCTTCCAATGTGAGCTGGTTCCCCTCTTGACGCCACTCAAACGGCATGTGCACCGCCAGCGGACGGCCGACATCGGAGGCTACGAGAATGCCGAACGGAAAATGGGTCAAGATGGCACTAACGGAGTCGCGGTCCTCGAGGCGATAATTCTTGGGGATATACATCGACGGGCCCCTTTTTGGCGTATTTGCCGTCATTGTGGCACAGGCCCCGCCACGCTTCAACCCATCTTTTTTGCTTAACCTTGTATAATAAGCAAGGCGGCCTACTCCCGGAGAGACTGAGGTGCTCCCATGATCAGAATTTTGAAGTTTCTATCACCCTATCGCGGCTATGTGATCGTGGTGCTGGCATTGACATTCCTGCAGGCGCTTTCCACTTTATACTTGCCGCAGTTGATGTCGCACATCGTGGATACAGGCATTGTGCGCGGCAATGTGCATTACATCATCCGCGTCGGCATCATTATGCTGGCCGTCACCATCGCCGGAGGCATCGCAGCGGTGGGGGCCAGCTTTTTTGCCTCCCAGTCGGCAGCCGGCTTCGCCAAGCTGCTGCGCAGCCGCGTGTTTCAGCATGTGGAGTCCTTTGGGCTTGAGGAGTTCGACCACATTGGCACCTCCTCCCTCATCGTGCGCACCACCAACGACGTCATGCAGGTGCAGCAGCTCGTCAACATGATGCTGCGCATGATGATTATTGCCCCCTTGACATCGATCGGGGGCATCCTCATGGCCATTCACACCAATGCGCGGCTGTCGCTTTCCATGATTGTCATCATTCCTGCGCTGGGCATCACCGTCTACGGCGTCCTGGGCCGCGGCATCCCGTTGTTTCGCATTCTGCAGACCAAGGTGGATCGCCTTAATCGGGTGGTACGCGAAAATCTTATCGGCGTCCGGGTCGTCCGCGCCTTTCATCGTGAGGACTACGAACGCGAACGATTCCTCGACGCCAATCGCGACTTGACGGACACCTCCGTGCGAGTCTTTCAGATGATGGCGCTCATGATGCCCATGGTCATGCTGATTATGAACTGGTCTACGGTCGCCATCTTCTGGTGGGGCAGCCTCAAGCTCAACCAAGGCGGTCTTCAAGTAGGGAGCCTCATGGCGTTCATTCAATACTTCATGCAAATCATGT